>CAZFWM010000551.1:0-3443 GCA_964522545.1 uncultured Thermodesulfobacteriota bacterium | reverse complement strand
ACAGCAATCCCCTGGGCTCAACATGCCAGGGTGCTCAGTGGATTGCTTCGTCCCTCTGGTCCTCGCAACGACCCTCAATTAGGTCCGCATCGAAGATGCTGCTCTGTCCGGCTCAGCGACGTGTCAATCGTAGGGGCACGGCATGCCGTGCCCGGCAAGGGCGCAGCAAGCGGCGCCCTTACAGCCCCAACGCCGAGGCCACGACCGCAACCACGGCCAGCGACCAGGAGGCCCCGAGCCAGATCTCGGACCGGAGCAACCTGGTCCTCAGCGCTGCCGCACAGTGAACCAGAGCCGCGATGACCAGGATCTTGGCCAGACAGGCCGCGAAACCAGCGCCTCCCCGTGAGAGGCCGGGCCAGGATAGGTAGAGCTCTATAAATATCGCTGCATACAGGATCACCCGGGCGTGGGCCGACCACCAGGCCAGGGCGAGCTTCGGCCCGCTGAGACCGGGAAAATCCCCGCCTTCGCCCAGGTCGGCCGCCGGGAGGCGGGGCGTCCCTCGGGCCGCACATACTACCAGGGCGATCAGCATCGAGACGGCCCCTACCACTGCCGCACTCGAGAAGGTCCCGGAGCGCTGCCCTTGAAGGATCGCCTCCAGGGAAAAGCTCGATCCCCTCAGCAGTGCGCCTGTGATACACAGGATCACGGGCGGCTCCGCAGCGACGGTACAAAGGATGGCGCCGGATCGTCCGGGCCCGCCTCGGCCGGTCGTTGCCGCAGCCAGGGCAGCGGCGCCGACGAGCATGACGAGCCCCACGAGAGCCATGCTGTCCCCGGCAAAAGAAGCGGGGGCGCGTGCGGCCCCCATCGATACGAGCAGGGCCGCCGCCATCAGGGAGGCAAAGCCTGCGGCCGGGGCCCATCTGCCGACCCGGTCGCCGTATTCGAAAAGCTCCTCCTTGCCAAAGAGCTTGAGCAGATCGCGCCACGGCTGGAGCAGGGCCGGGCCGGAGTGCCCGCTGAGCCGGGCTTTCAATTTGCCTGCGACCCCGGCGATCAGGAGCGCCCCCAGCAGCACCGCCGCCAGGTTCCGTGCCCCGAAGATGATAGTGCCCTCCCATCCACGCAAGCTCATTCGGCTGCTCCGGTCTTGGTCGAGCCGTGCCGGTTACCCTGGCGATGATCCGAGTCTCCTGCGCTCCAGGCCGGAGCACACCGAATGCGCCTGGTCCCGACCCGTCCGAGCCAGAATGCGAATACGAGCAGGGCCGCCAAGATGATAAAAAATGGGATAGGTTCCCACAGCCCCCTCTGCACTCCTGCCGACTGGGCCGCAAGGCACCAGTCCCCCGTGCCGAACAGGGTCTCCGGCGCCGGCCACTTCCAGGTGAGGGGCGCCCCTGAGAGGGCCCTGTAAAGAAGGCGCGTCACCGGGGCGGAGAGGAGGCCGAGGGCCAGGCAGGCCGCAGTCGCCAGGGCCGCGGTCAGGGTCCTGCCGAAGGGGGCACGCTCACGGGCCGGCCGGTAAGGGCTTCGGCCCGGCCGGCCTCCGTCGGACTCGGCTAGGCATTCAGGCCGCATCAATTTGAGCCCGCCGGCAAGCGTGAGGACGCCGCCCGCCATGGCAATGAGACCGTAAAGGGGGAGCACCGGCACCTCCCGGGCTCCGAGGAATGCAGCCAGATAGAGGAGCCAGCGGCTCGCGTAGCCGCCGAGCGGGGGAATCCCGCTCACCGATAAGAGGACGGCCAGGGGGGCCGCGGTCCAGACGAGAAGGAACCCTCCCGATCCGAGGGGGCCGCACCGGCCGGGCTCCGGGTCCTCGACTGGAGCGGGTGATTCTGAGCGGGCCGGTATCCCGTAGAAGAAGATCGTCTGGAAGAGGGCGGTGTTGACGGCATGGTACAGGCCGGCGATCAGCGCCAGGGCCGAGAGGCCGGGGTTCGCGGCCGCAAGTGCGAGCCCGGCCGCGGCGCCGAGGATCGCGCAGCCCGCCTGCCCGGTCCCGGCCCACTGGACCCAGCGCGATGGGTCCCGGGTGCGAAGGGCGCCCAGGGCCCCGGCCACGATACCGAGGACGGCGACGATCCTCAGGACCGATCCCCAGGCAAGGGCCTGGGGCGACCCGGGGGGCAGACAGAGGGCGACGCGAAAAAAACTGTAGAGCCCGGTTGTGGCGATGACTCCCGAGATGACCGCTCCGGCCCCGCCTCCTGCGGTCCCGGCCGCCGATGACCATCCGCTCAGGGGGAGGGCTCCGGCCCAGGCGGCAAAGCCGAGAAGCAGGGCCCCCATGGCTGCGTAGAGGAGCCCGGGGTTTTCGCCGGCCATGAGAAGGATCGCCCGCTCAAAGGTCTCGAAATCGAGGGCCCCTGCCTTCCAATGGAACAGGGCGGCCCCGGCCGCCGGCAGGGCGATGATCATGTGGGCCGCGATCAGGGTGCGCCGGAAGGCCCGCCGGGCTCCCTTCTCCCGGGTCAGAAAGGCCACGGCCAGGCCGGCCGCCTCCAGGGCGACCACGATCCCGGCGATCGTCCCGGCAGCGAGCGCCCCCGCGGCTGCCGCGATCAACACCAGCAGGGGCGGGTATTTTCGGGCCGGGATCCAGGGCGATCCCGAGGCCCGGTCGACGAGGGCCCTGGCCGCCGCTAGCAGGAGGACGAGGCCGAGGAGGACGAGGAAGGTGACGCTCAGGGCATCGGGCCCTGTCGTGAAGATCATAAGGTTCATTGCAGAGGAAATCCAGTTGACCCCGAAGGGGTCAGGTCATGTAGCCTGGGGTGCAAACCCCAGGAACAAGGGGGCTCATTAGCTCGCCCGAAGGGCGCGAATTCAAAGATTCCGTATCTGGGCGCTCCGGGTCAGGGCTGCTCGGGCCCGGCGTATCCCAGGATGATGTGGTATATGGCCTGATCGAAAAAGAGGACCACCCGGTTGTTCAGCTCCAGGGCCTCGTAGAGCTCGTGTGTCGTGCTCAGGATGCCTTCCGATAACACGTGAAGCCAGAGGTAGCGCTTGAGCAAGTTCATGGCGCTCACCGTCTCGGCCAGGGGCAGCCCCTCGCCCTGTCTGTCGCTGCCGAACCGGCGATAGGTCTCCCGGGTCTCCTCCTTCCTCGTCTCGTAGGCGATCCAGTTCGCCAGGTCCGTCAGGACCGTCCTGGCCCAGTCGATGAGCCTCGGCTCCTGCGCCTCCCGCAGGATCTCCGTGGTGGGATTCTCGCGCACGTTCTTGATCCAGTTGTGCCCTATGACCTCTGCGTCTTTTTCGATAAGCTCGAACAGTTTTTCTGAGATCATTGTCTCCTCCGCGGGGCCTCTGTACTTTTGAGGATACGAATATAGCCCTCATTTCGGAGGGAATCAACAGACAAAAAAAGCCCCGGGAAGATCCCGGGGCTTTTGCCTGATTTTATAGGAGATTGTATTTTCTCCCAAATCGTCATCCCCGCGAAAGCAGCGATTTTGTAGGGACGGTTTATTGTTCTTGTCGCA
>CAZFWM010000550.1:2116-3464 GCA_964522545.1 uncultured Thermodesulfobacteriota bacterium | reverse complement strand
TTTCTTTGAGGTGGAGGGATTTATCTCTTGACAAGGTGCCTTTTAATGGGTGCCTGGGAAGGGAAACCACTGGGGCTCTGCCCCACTCATCTTTCGATCTGCCCCTATTTTTATCGAGAGCTTATCAATGAAGTCCAACAAGGACAAGTTGCGATATTTCGAGCCGCTCGAAGAAGGTTTGACTCCCCTATCCGCCGTGCGATAGCTTGCCCGGGCGGATCAGCACTCCGGAACGGACGCAAAGGATTCGCGAGTCCTAAGCACATAGGAGGACCGGAATGAAGGATGGACAGGTATACAGAGTTCTCATGGTCGGCGCCGGAAAGCGGGCGACCGACTACTACTGCCCCATGATAAGAAGGATGGGCGTGTCCGCCGGTCCGGATCTTCCCGGTCTCGACCTGGTCGGCATCAGCGGTCGCAGGCCCGAGAGGACCCAGACCCTGGCCGATCGGTACGGTGTCCCCGCCTTCACCGACCTGGACCGGGCGATCGAGGAGACCCGGCCCGATCTCGCCGTGGTGGCGGTCTCCTACGACCAGAACGGCTCGGTGGGCCTCGCCGTGGTCCGGGCCGGGGTCTCGCTGCTCGCCGAAACCCCCGTGTCCGAGGACCCGGCCGAAGGCATGCTCATCGCCCGGGAGGCCCGCCGGTGCGGGGTTCACGTCGAAGTGACCGAGCAGAACTTCCGCATTCCCGAAGAGAGGTTCAAGCGAAGGCTCATCGAAGCCGGCCTGCTCGGCCGGGTCCTGGCCGCCACCAACGACTTCAAGTGCCACGGCTACCACGGGGCAAGCATGATCCGTAACTACATCGGCTTCGACGACCCGGTCCGCCGTGTCCTGGCCCTGGGCCGGGAGTTCCGCGTGGAGCCCCATTACTCCGAGCTCGACGATGTGCCGGACCGGGACCGTGAGCGCTGGCTCGTGGGGCTCATCGAGTTCGCCAGCGGTGCGCTCGGGACCTTCTCCTTCACCAACATCACTTATGACGCTCCGATTCGGTGGCGGGGCCACACCAAGTTCTTCGGCGAGAAGGGGACCGCCGTGGGCGAGGAGATCCTGCTCTGCGACGCGGAGCGGCGCCACACCGTGCCGTTTCGGATCGAGAGGGACATGGTCGCCGTGGACGACGACGGCACGGTAGGCCGGGTCTTTACCCGGACCGACCCGCCCGTGGAATGGAAGAACCCCCACACGGCCCACCCCTGGGACGAGGACCGCATCGGCGTGGCCGAGTGCTTCGCCAGCCTGCTGCGGGCGATGCAGGGCAAGGGGGAGACAGAGTACGGGGCCGAGAACGGGGCCGTGGACCAGGCTATCAGCATCGCCCTGGAACAAAGCGCCCG
>CAZFWM010000550.1:0-2106 GCA_964522545.1 uncultured Thermodesulfobacteriota bacterium | reverse complement strand
GGCTTGGATCGAGATGGCGCGCAGGGTTGCGCGGCCAAACCCCCCCCCCCCCCCCCGCCGCCCGCGGCCCCCGGGGCCGGCCGGCCCCGCGCGGATAGCATAAGAAATCCAATTTCTTTCGGTTAAGGATTTTAACGCAGAGACGCAGAGGCATAAAGAGAAGGAGATCCAGGGGAAATCCGGAAAAACTCATGGTCGTTGCGAGGCATGAAATGCCGAAGCAATCCCCCGAGCACCAAGGCAAACTGTACACACTCGATTAGTGAGTGCCTGTCCGGAAAAGTCATTCCGAGGCGATAGCCGAGGAATCTTAAGTTGCCAACTGATTGCAATCACAAGATTCCTCACTACGTTCGGAATGACATCCCGGAAAATTTGGCTGTTTTTAGACATGCATTAATTAACAGTCCTTTGCTTCTTGGCGACTTTGCATCTTTTTTTAGAGTGAAAGTCCACATCAGGAGAAAAAACATGGAAAAGCAAGTGATCCGCACTGAGGCCGCGCCCGAAGCGATCGGCCCCTACGAACAAGCGATTCGAGCCGGCGATCTCCTCTACACCTCGGGCCAGATCCCACTCGATCCGGCCACCGGCCAGGTCAAGGGCGACACGATCGAGGAACAGGCCCGCTGCGTGCTCGACAATCTAAAGGCAGTACTGGAGGCGGGCGGCTCATCTCTGGATAAGGTAGTCAAAGTAACAGTCTTCCTCACCGACCTCGGCGAGTTCGGCCGGTTCAACGAGATCTACGGCGAGTACTTCGGCCAGAACAAGCCCGCACGATCCACGGTCCAGGTCGCGGGCCTGCCCAAAGGGGTCAAGATCGAGGCCGAGGCTGTGGCCCTGGTCGGGTAGAAAACGGGGGCACCACGGGCCAGATCGATCTTTTCATCCCGGGGGCATGGGATTTACCTGGATCCTCCGCATCTTCAGCGATCCCTTTCAATCTGAGAGGGCGCTCGAGAATTCTTTCTTGATTTTAAATATATATTCTCATAGAATTGAGAAAATTGGATCCTCAAGATTGGGATTGTAGGCCCAAATAATATTCAGTGGAGAAGAGACAATGGGATTGAAAGAAGAGATCCGCAATCATTGCTTCCGAGTCTCAACAGATCTGGTCAATATTTATGACGCTCATGTGGGGACCTGGCAGGAGGCTCCGCAGGTTCCGGAATCCGCCGTCGGACCGTTAAGCTCAGGTGAGGCGATTATTGCATTGATGGAGGCTTTTCATACAGCCAAAATGCTTGACTATGAAGAAGAACCTGTTAAGAAATTTTGGAATAGTCCAATTGCTAGACAGGCTTGGGGAGAGGCTACTGAAGCCATTGCAGATTGTAATGACAGAGAAACGAGACCTTATATCGATTTTACGGTGCCGGATGCATTGGGAGATGGATTCCCCAATAAAGAACTTCCCCACGATTTCGACTCCTATACCGAAACCCTATATATTAAGGCAAAGACAGGTCTTTTTGCAAGACGCCTGAAGGATTTGGAGCTTGATCTACAAGGGTTCAATTTCGAGATTGAGGATCTCTATAAGTCGGTTATCATATCTTATTTGAGCATGAAGGTTCCGAAGGCGTTGGTTTGTAATATGAGGGATATGGATGGGGAAGACGTCGAGTATGGCTGGTCTTTTGCTATCTGGCCGGAGAATGTAGCCCCCTGTCCGGGAGAGGAGGTGCCCGCTCCCATGGGCCTGCTTTCCATTCCATATTATACGTACCATGTTCTTGATACGTATGCTACCGCGCTTTTTGATAAAGAGATCACTGATGATGATGTTATACGTTTCTACAAGAAAGGGGAAATGGAAAATGTCCTGAAATGGCTAGAGAAAACGTTTCTCAAGGAAGGCAAGGAGGGTGCTCCGGACATCACAAAGGAAGAAATTGGTTTAGAAAGATATGGTTTTTATAATGTGATGACTACCCAGATGAATCTTTTTAACAATGCCTATGTTCTGGGATCGTGGCTCTCGGCAGCGCTCTGCCTGCAAAGAGTCATGGGATGGACCCCTGATCGTTTTTCCTTGAAGGAGCGGATCCGCGAAGGCCTTCTCTTTCTGGCCGACCAGGCCCTCGAGCCCAAATATAG
>CAZFWM010000549.1:0-3466 GCA_964522545.1 uncultured Thermodesulfobacteriota bacterium | reverse complement strand
GAGCAAATAAGGAATTCCTATTGCGTCAAATCGCAGCTACGTGCCTGTTGAGCCTTGGAGAGCGGCATGCCTCGGGGCGAGATCGGCGAGCTCGTCGGGGTAGGCGCAACAACCCTGGACAAGTGGAGAAAGCTCTACAGTGAAGGCGGCGTTTCGGCTCTTCGGCGCACCCCGTCCTCGACCGGCGTGAGAGAGCGCTGCAAGGCTCTTGAAGAGCGAATCGTGGCTCGAAGGAGTGAGCAGCCCGACCATGGGGTGCGGCGAATTCGGGACGACCTTCGCCGCGAGGAAGGCCTTTCCGTCAGTGCCGAGAAGGTACGCACCACTCTTAACGAGGCGGGCCTGGGCAACCCCCCTCCCACCCCAAAGCCCAAGCCCCCACGAAAACGGCGCGTCGAGCGTCCCAGCCCGAACGCCCATTGGCAGATCGCCATCTTTACCTTCCCGCTCAAGCGCATGTATCCTGTATACTTGGTCGGGATCATCGACGATCACTCTCGCTACATCGCCGGCTGGGGCCTGTTTCGCCAGCAGAGTGCCCAGGCGGTGCTGGAAGTGGTCAAGGGGGCGATCGGCCAGTGGGGGGCGCCCCGGGAGATCCTCTCTGATAATGGGCGGCAGTTTGTTGCATGGCGTGGCAAGACGCGATTCCAGAAAGTCTTGAAACAGCAGGGAATCCAGCACGTTCGCAGCGCCCCCCATCACCCGATGACGCTGGGCAAGATCGAGCGTTTCTGGCAGACCATCTGGAAGGAGTTTCTCGAAGAGTCGGTGTTTGCCTCCTTTGCGGACGCCTGTCAGCGCCTGGACCACTGGATCGCCTATTACAACCATCAACGCCCCCACCAGGGCATAGAGGGGGGCTGCCCCGCGGACCGGTTTTACGGCCTTTCAGAGGACGTGGACGAGGCGCTTCGCCAGGGGTGTCAAGAGAACTCGTTACGGCTTGCGCTGGGGCAGGAGCCGCAGCCGCCGCTCTATCTTTTGGGACAGATGGGCGGCACCGATGTGCGGGTGATGCGCCGGGGCGAGGAGATCGAGGTGAAGGTGGGCGATTCGGTGCACGAGGTGATCCGACTGGGCGCCCCGTTCCGGATCGACGAAAAGGGCACGAGCAGACGAGAGGGGCAGGCCGATGAAATGGAAGGAATTGAGCGGGGAAGAACGTTACAGGGTGGTGGAGCTGGCCCGGACGGGCAAGGTGAAGATCCGGGAGCTGTGCAAGAGCTTCGGGGTGAGTCGCCAGACACTCTACCGGGCCATCGAGGCAGTGGAGCAGGCCGCCATGGCGGCGCTGGAGCCGAAGAGATCGGGTCGGAAGCCGAAGCCACCGGAGCGAGTGAAGGTGGTGCACCTGGAGGACGAGAAGATCCGTCTGGAGAAGGAGCTTTCGGAGATGAAGACCCGCTACGAGGTGACGCGGACGATCCTGGATTTGGAGCGCAAGCTGGATCGCGGGGAGTCCCTGCCGGGGGAAAAAAAGAAGGCGTGAGTCCGACTCCGGGTCACGAAGCAGGAGGGTTCGAGCTGCCATGGTCCATCTGGGAGGATGCAACGGATGGCCCCGAGGAGTAATGGCGGGCGAGATGGGCATCAGCACACAGGCACTTTGCCAGTGGGTTCTGCGGCAAGGAGGGAGACCGAAGGCGTCGAAACGGGGACGGCCCAAATCGGTCCCGGCGCATGTTCGCTGGCGCATCCGGCAGTGTTACCTTGCCCACTACTGTCAGTGGGGCCCGCGGGTTCTGGCCGCCTGGGCCGAGCGCGAGGGACTCGGGCGATGGAGCCCGACAACTATCGCCCGGGTGATCGAAGACTTGAAGGAGAAGGCGGAACCGAAGAAGCCACCTCTGCGCTACGAGGTCTGTGCATCCGGTGTGATGTGGAGCGAAGACGGAACCGGGTTCCGGGAGAACGGACGAAAGAAGGAGTTGCTGGTGGCGCAGGACGAGCATGCGCGATTCAAGGTTAATCACCGACTTGCGGACGGACCCGCCAACGAGGAAGACGTCTACGAATACCTGTGCCAGGCGTTCGAGAAATACGGAGCCCCCCTGGTATTGAAACACGATGGGGGCTCGATCTTCCACGGAGAACGAATCCGCAAGCTGCTGGAGGACTACCTGGTGACGGACCTCACCGGTCCGCCGTCCTATCCTCAGTACAACGGTAAGATGGAGCGAAGTATGCGGGACATCAAGAGTTACGAGCGAGCGATGCGACGGCACGGTGTCAGAGGCTCTCTGAAGGAACGGATCGAGGCGACCATCTGCGATCTCAACGAACATCGACCCCGTCCCGTGCTCGCCGGACGTATCGCCAGGGAGGTCTTCGAGCGAGATCGGATTCACTTGCCAGACCGAAGAGAATTTAGAAAGGAGGTGAGACGGACAGAGAAACGATTGTGGGAGAAAGCCGAGTCTCGAAGAGACAAAGACAGCGCTCGACGGCGGGCGGTCGAAGAGGTATTATTACGTTACAGTCTCATGAAAAAAAGGGGTGACGTGTCAACCAATTTAAAAGCAATGTCTGTAACTTTTTAAGTGGTCGCAACAACCATCTGCATTTTTCTCCTGTCAAAGACGGGGACAACATTCGGCAGATCGTTGCACAAATGTTCACCAAGGATATTGATAAGGATGGCAGAATTGCCGAATCGGACGATTTAGCTGGCGATATTCTTTCTACAGAGATCGCAATCCTTAACTATGATGAAGACACCGGAGCGCTCGCCACGGGGACTTTTGTCTTAACAAATAACTACGACGTAATTCCTCCATTCGATAATCATATCTTCGATCATATCGATGCCGTGCCTGTGTGGTCGCCAAATGGAAACCAAGTGCTTTTTGCTTCCGGGAAAGAAGCACAGTCAGTGGGTGATTTGGATCTTTTTATCCTAGATGCCGACCGGAAGGAAGATGAGCCAGATTCTATTACCCTAGAACCAAACAATCGCGTTAAACTGACCAACTTAATCGACCAGTATGTAAATCCAGAGGAGGGAGAACCGCCGTGTCCTGATTCTGGTTGGATTTTAGATTCCGAGACCCCCATGCCTGAATCCGACCCACACTGGTCCGATGCTCCGGACACAGGTCAATATATGTCCACCATCGTATTTACAAGGTCGGCCTCCATCGATGGGGGCGGATGCTGGGATGACGAGTTTCCGCCCAATCCGATCGACTGCCCTGTTCAAGAGATCTGGATGATCAAATATGATTATGATGTTGGAGAAGTTATGAGTTGTCCGGTCAAAATAACGGATACCTCTCAATACGAAGAAAAGACCTGTAAAGAGGGCGGGGGGGGAGCAGGCTACCCCCCCCCTTGCCCCTTGGGAGACACCGATCCCAAGATTTCTCCTCCAATTCCTATTGGCGGGCCTGGGGAATATGAGTATAAGTTTGCTACTGCCTATCCGGTTGACTCAGCATGGTACAACATGTAGTATTGGCGGACC
>CAZFWM010000548.1:0-3471 GCA_964522545.1 uncultured Thermodesulfobacteriota bacterium | reverse complement strand
GGCTAGTACCCCTCAAACGCCGTCCGTGCGATGATTTCATCCTGTATGGACTTCCCCAGATCCGTGAAGTAGGCCGAATAGCCTGAGACGCGCACCACCAGGTCCGGATACTTGTCCGGATGGGCCTGGGCGTCGCGCAGGGTGGTGTTGTCCACGACGTTGAATTGCACCTCCATCCCGCCCATCGCAAAGTAGCCCCGGATGAGCTGGGCCAGCTTCAGGATCTTCCCGGGTGTCGAGAGCATGGACGGGAGCATCTTGATGTTGAGGGCGCACCCGTTCGAGATGAGCGACTGATCGATCTTCGCCAGCGACCTCATGACGGCCGTCGGCCCGCGGCGCTCGGAGCCGTTGGAGGGGGAGAGGCTGTTGGACACGGGCTCTCCCGATAGCCTGCCGTTGGGCGTGGCGCCGAGGAAGCCGCCCTCCATGACGTGCATGCCGTAGGAGAAGAAGCCCGGCCTGAAGATGCCGCCCCGGTACCCCGGCCTCTTTGCAACTTCACGGCAGAAGAACTCGGCCACCTCCTTGGCGATTGCGTCCGCCGCGTCATCGTCGCACCCGAACTTCGGCGCTCTCCTGAGAAGGAACTGCCTCACGCTCTCCTTCCCCCGAAAGTTGGTCCTGACGGTCCCGAGCAGATCATCCATGGTATACTTCTTCTGCTCGTAGACCAGCGCCTTTATAGCAGCCAGAGAGTCGGCCGCCGTGCCGAGCCCCCGGGCTGAAACGGAGCTGAAATTGTACTTTGCGCCGCCCCGGGTCATGTCGGCTGCGTTTTCCAGGCACCCCTTCAGGGTCATGGAGACATAGGGATTGTGAAAGCCCTCTGCATAGACTTCGTCCTTCAGGTCGACCATCCTTGCCACGGCGTCGATCATGAAGGAGACGTGCTGTTTGTAGGCGCCCATGAATTGCTCGAAGGTCTCGAATCCTCGAGGATCCCCGGTGTCGGGCCCGACGCGTTTGCCCACGACCCAGAGCCACCCCCGAAAGAGAGTCATCTCGAGAGCGCCCGTGAGGGAAATGTCGTTGCCGGATGTGCAGCCGAAGGTGCTGCCGTCCGAGGTCGGCTCCACGCAGCCGATGATGGCATAGTCGCGCGCATCCTCCAGGTCGTACCCGCTCTCGCTCAGCGATCGGATGGTGACCTCGTCGTTGAAGACCGCGGGCCCGGAGGTCACGGAAAAGACCTCGGCCGTCTTTCGGACCCACGAGTCGGGTGATTTTTCGCTGACCCGGATGGAAAAGCTGTTCGTGAGGGACCGCAGATTCATGACCGCTTCCATGAACAGGAAGGAGAGGTCGTTCGTGGCGTCCCGGCCGTCGCGGCCCACGCCGCCGACGGTGACCGCCTGATTGTCCGCCCCCATCTCGCTGCCCGTGTCTTTGCCGACCGCCGGCAGCAGGAGGAGGTTGTAGCTGAGCTTGATGAGCAGCTCTTCGATTATCTCCAGGGCCTGGTCACGGGTGATCCTGCCGGCGTTCAGATCGCGCCTGAAATAAGGATAAAGGTACTGATCGGCCCTGCCGATGGCGAATATTCCGCCCATCCCATAGGCAATGAGAGCGCCGCACTGTGTGAGCCAGAGGAACTGTACGGCCTCCCGGAAATCCCGCGGAGAGTGGTAGGGAACGTAGTCGCAGCGCTCGGCCATGGCCAGGAGCTCGGCTCTCCTCGACTCGTCCTTTTCAAGCCCGGCCTTCCGGCGGGCAAGGTCCGCGTACCGCTTTGCAAAGTCCCGGATCGCCTCGCAGCAGATGAGAACGCCTTCGCAGAAGGCCCGGCCGTCGGCGTCCCCCTCCCTGCTGCATTGCTCCAGCCTCTTCTCCGCCTTCCTTCTGACGCCCGCGAAGCCGGTGTGAATGATGTTCGTGTGGCCGAGCACCAGGTGACCCTGGTCGTCGAAGACGTTCATGACGATGGCCGGGTTGTTGAAGGCGAGCTCCTCCATGCCTCGGAAGATATAGGCCGGCCTGAAGTCGGAGCCCTTGATCACCCGGAACATGCTCTTCAGGCCGAGGCTCCGCAGGCTCCGGTAGAAGTTCAGAGGGGAGAGCTTGACCTTGATCTTGAGGTCGTTCGCGGACCAGAGCTTCTTTTTCCCGGCCCGCATGCTCCGCTTCTTCCAGTAAGGGAGGATCTCCTGGAACAGCTCTTTTTTGTCGTCCGGATCGATCTTGAAGGGCTTCAGGACCCTGTTTTCGAGAACCTCCAGGTCCAGTTCGAGCACAGTGTTGATATCGCCCCGCTCGACCGGGATCGATGTGCCGACGAGCTTGCTCGTCCTGTTGCCGGCGATGTTTTCGCAGTCGAGAATGTAGAGGCTCAGCGAGCGGGCCGTCTTCTCGAAGGCCCTGGCCGCACGGATCGAGGGGTGGAGCCCCTCGGTCTCCTTGTAGGCCTGGGTAACGTACCTTGCGCGCTCGATGCATATCTCGTAGGGCGCGTTCAGGATGAGCTTTTTGTACTCAGCGTTTCGTGGGGCGGGACGGGCGTTCACGGTTGCCATTGATATATCCTCTATGGAAAAGGGTATCTTTCAGGCTCGCTAGTGTCAATCGGATCCTTGTCCGGTTCTTTATGCATATGCTAAATTGATTCGATAGGAAATCCAATTTTTTCCGTAGAAGAGTTTTAACGCAGAGACGCAGAGACGCAGAGGCGCAGAGAAAGAAATCCGTATCGAATGATTTTTATGTCATTTAGGTCCTTCGCTTCGCTCAGGATAAACTCCGCGAGAAATCTTTCCGGGAGTACAATCTGAAAAGAAAAGATTTCTCCCTGCGGTCGAAATGACATGTCCGACTTTCTATGAAATCAGCAATTGGTAAGCTTAAAGGGTTGAATCGATTTATGAACAGACCTCTGCGTCTCTGCGACTCTGCGTTAAAAAATTCTGGGAGTAAAAGTTCGCCCAAATGGTGATAAGTACGAGATGAGGAGAATTGTATGCCGCAACCGGATAAGATAGTCGACAGAATCTACCAGGTCGGGGGCGGCGAGCTATCTCATCCGGCCGACTGCCTGGTCTATCTGGTAAATCTGGGAGATCTTGTGCTCATCGATGCGGGTACCTCGCCCGATCCCTCGATGATCCTGGAGAACGTGGTCTCCCTGGGATTCTCAGAGCAAGCGATCTCCCACGTCATTCTGACGCACTCGCACATCGACCACATCGGGGGGGCCTCCGAGCTGCGCCGGCGGTGCGGGTGTGTGCTGGTCGCCCACGAGCTCGACGCCGGGACCATCGAGTCCGGAGACAGGGGGCGCACCGCCGCCGATATGTACGGCATACCGCTGGAGCCGACGCCGGTCGATCTGAAGATCGGCGGGCAGGGGGAAACCCTCTCTTTTCCGGAGGGGGAGCTCGAGTGCATCCACACCCCGGGCCACACGCCCGGCTCCATTAGCGTGCTTTACGGCGGCGGCGAGGTTCGTGTGCTCTTCGGCCAGGATGTGCACGGTCC
>CAZFWM010000547.1:0-3478 GCA_964522545.1 uncultured Thermodesulfobacteriota bacterium | reverse complement strand
TTTTTGTCATTAAGGTCCTTCGCTTCGCTCAGGATAAACTCCGCGAGAAATCTTTTCCATGATACATTATGCAAAGATAATATTTCTCCCTGCGGTCGAAATGACAAATCCGACTTGTGATAAAGTCATCAATTGTTATGCTTATAGGTTTGAATCGATTTTTAAACAGTCCTCTGCGTCTCTGCGCCTCTGCGTTGAAAAATATGGGAGTAAAAGTCTGCCCGGAGGGCGATAAGTTCTTGAGATGAAGAGACTGCGTTTCTGGAAGATGCACGGGAGCGGGAACGATTTCATCGTTTTCGACAACCGGGCGGGCAGGATATCGGAAAGAGCACTTCCGGATCTGGCGCGCCGGCTTTGCCCTCGGAAGACCTCTGTTGGGGCAGACGGCCTGATCGCTATTCATTCATCTGCCTTACAGGAGGCAGACTTCCGCTGGCGCTTCTTCAACGCGGATGGGAGCGAGGGGGAGATGTGCGGGAACGGGGGTCGCTGTGCTGCACTGTTCGCTCTGGCCCACGATATCGCCGGACCCCGCATGAGATTCGAGACTCTCGCCGGGATCATCGAAGCCACAGTGGATGCCAGTCGAGTGACCATAGGAATGCCGTCGCCCGTCCATCTTTCGCTTCATCGCCGGCTGGATGTGAACGGAGAGGCCGTCGAGCTCCACGGCGTCAATACGGGCGTCCCCCACGCCGCGATCTTCGTGGATTCAGCTGAGGCCCTTGAGAGCTGCGATGTAGTGGGTGTAGGCCGGGCGATTCGAAGCCATGAAACTTTCGCTCCGGCAGGGACCAATGTCGACTTCGTCCAGGTGGAATCCGGATCGACCCTTGCGCTGAGAACCTACGAGAGGGGTGTAGAGGATGAGACCCTCGCATGTGGGACCGGCGCCATGGCCGCTGCGGTGATCGCAGTCTCTCTTGGACGAACGAAGACTCCGGTTGAAGTGCGGACGAGAGGGGGTGAGGTGCTCATCGTTCACGCCGGTCGGGAGGGGGATCGCTTCATCAAGGTGAGCCTGGAAGGGGAGGCAAGGGCGGTTTATGAAGGAGAGCTAATGCCGGAGATGGTTGAGATCCTGTCTCACGGGCCGATAAATGGAGGAGGAGATCATGTTTAAAGGGGCAATGGTCGCCCAGGTGACCCCTTTCCGAGATGGGAAGATCGACTGGGAGAAGTATGACGAGCTGATCGAGAGGCAGATCGCCGAAGGCATCGACGTGATCGTACCTTGCGGCACCACGGGCGAGTCCGCCACCCTGGCCGCAGAAGAGCGAGAGCAGGTGATCGAGAGGGCGGTTCGCACGGTGTCGGGGCGTCTTCCGGTGCTTGCAGGAGTGGGGACGAACGATACCGTCGATGTGCTCCGGTTCGTCCGCTTTGCACAGGGCGCCGGCGCCGACGGGGTGCTGGTGGTGACACCCTACTATAACAAGCCGACCCAGCAAGGCCTGTTCGAACACTACAAAAAAATCGTCGAAGCGGCTGAAGTGCCTATTGTTCTCTATAATGTACCGAGCCGCACAGGGGTCAATCTCCTCCCCGAGACGGTGGCGAGACTTGCCGAGTTCGACGGGATCGTCGGGATCAAGGAGGCGAGCGGGTCGGTCGACCAGGCGAGCGAGATCGTGCGTCTCTGCGGCGACCGCATAGGGCTGCTCTCCGGGGACGACAGCCTGACCCTCCCGCTTCTCGCCATCGGCGCCGTGGGCGTCATCTCCGCTGTTGCCAACCTGGTGCCGGCGGATATCAAGGCGTTATGTCGTGCATGGGAGTCGGGGAATGTGGCTGAGACGCGCCGGCTGCATTACAGGCTCCTGCCCATCTTCCATGCTTTGTTCATTGAGACCAACCCGATCCCTGTGAAAGCCGCCCTCGGAATGGTCGGGCTCATGGAGCCCGAGATGAGGCTCCCTCTCGTTCCCATGTCCGAGGCGAACGCCGCCGTGCTGCGTGCCGCCATGGAAGAGTTCGGTCTGATCGAGAGGAGGGGCCTATGATCCGGGCGGTCCTCGCCGGCGCGGCCGGCCGCATGGGGCAGGCAATTTTTCATCTCCTCCAAGGGGGCGAGGGGATCTCTGTGGGAGAAGGGATCGCCCTGGCAGGGGCCTTTGAGAGGCCCGAGCATCCCTGCATCGGTTCGTCCCTGGGAGGAATTTCCCTCGGTTCGTCCCTTGACGAGATCGAGGCCCCCTGGGATGTGATCATCGATTTCACTGCTCCGGAGGCCTCTGTTCGCAACATAGAGGCGGCCGCTTCGTTGCGGCGGGCCGCTGTAGTGGGAACGACGGGCTTCACCCCGGATGATCTCGCGCGAATCGAAGAGGCGGCCCGTCAGATCCCCTGTGTTCTGTCCCCCAACATGAGCATCGGCGTGAATATCCTCTTCCAGCTTGTGGAGACGGCGGCGAAGCTCCTGGGGCCGGGCTATGACGCGGAAATCGTGGAGACCCACCACCGTCACAAGAAAGACGCCCCGAGCGGCACCGCTCTGAGACTGGCCGCGGCGGTCGCTTCCGCCCGGGGAACACAGTTGGAGGCGGTCAGGCGCGACGGCCGCACGGGGGAGGCCGGACCGAGGCCTGAAGGAGAGATCGGGCTCCATGCCGTCCGCGGGGGAGACATCGTGGGGCGGCACGAGGTGCTTTTCGCGGGCGAGGGAGAACGCCTCCTGTTCAGTCACGAGGTTTCCGGCCGGGGGAACTTCGCACGAGGAGCCCTTCTCGCGGCTCGCTGGGCCGTGGGCCGGCCCCCGGGGCTGTATTCGATGCTCGACGTACTTGAGTCGATTGGATCCGGTGAGAACCCATTGCGGTCTTCTTGAAAAGGTGGTAGATATTGTAGTTCACTTCAGGATGAAAAGGAGGTGAGATCCATTATGAAAGAGAAGGTGAAGTCAGCGATAGAGAAGATCAGGCCCATGCTCATGGCCGATGGTGGTGACATAGAGTTGGTGGACGTTGAGGATGGAGTGGTCAAGGTGCGCCTTCAGGGAGCCTGTGCCGGTTGCCCCGGCGCCCAGATGACGCTTCAGCTTGGCGTGGAAAAGCAGATCAAAGCGGATGTGCCCGAGGTCGTCAAAGTTGTGGCCGTTCCCTAGATGGCATCGGGCAGTAATCGAGAAAAGGAGAACTTTAAATGGCACATCAGATCACGGATGAATGCATCGCATGCGGCACATGTGAGCCAGAGTGCCCGGAAGAGGCAATCACTGAGAGCGATGAGCTCTTTATCATCAATGCCGAGCTTTGCAATGACTGTGGCTCATGCGTCGAGGTATGTCCTGTCGAGTGCATCATAGTGCCAGAGTGAGGAGACCGAATTAAGCCGGGACCGTTGGGACCTGACGGCCCTGACGTCCCGGCTCTTACTCTTCCCGCATCCCAGGCCGCCCGGCCCAGATATCTTCCCTGCTGAACCCGAAAAATACAGTAGCCATCTATTGCGGCTTGAAAATCCTTATTTATCCATC
>CAZFWM010000546.1:0-3520 GCA_964522545.1 uncultured Thermodesulfobacteriota bacterium | reverse complement strand
ACCCCCTTGAGCTGCTCTGCCATGGCACCGAAGTCCCCCGGCAGAGCATGAAGGCGAAAACGGTGCCAGGCAGAGGATGCGAAGTGGGTAAAAAGCTTCACGATACGTGCTGAGTCCCCTGGAGAGCGCTTCGGCGATCACGGGCGTCATTATCGCTGTGGTCGCAATCCGGTCCGAGGAGGAGGCCACCGTGAATGAAGGTTTACAGGCAATCTTTATGTGGAGTCGTGGCCCTGTGGCGCCTAAAGGGAGAAGGATGGTGCGAGGTGTTCTCACTGACGTTGTGAAGGTGGATCCCTGGCTTGCCGAGCAAAAGCTAGCGATGTTGAGAAAATTGGATGCATAGCCGTAGCGTAAGGACACGGCATGCCGTGCCCCTGCCGGGTCGAGGAGGGGACGCCGCCGGGCCGGCGGCGATACGCGATGCCTAAAATTCTTTAACACAGAATCATCAACGAGGGGCGCTACGAGGAGGCGTTGCTCACGATCAAGGAGCGCAATCCACTGCCGCTCACATGCGGCCGGGTCTGCCCGCACCCGTGCGAAGCCGAGTGCCGCCGCGGCGAGATCGAGGGCGAGGAGCCTGTGAACATCAACCACCTGAAGCGCTTCGTGGCCGACATGGAGATGAACAGCGGCCGCCGCTACAAGGTCTACGTCGCCCCGGACACCGGGCACAGGGTGGCGCTCATCGGCGGAGGCCCGGCCAGCCTGACCTGCGCCTACTACCTGCGGCGACTCGGCCACTCGCCCGTGATCTTCGAGGCCATGCCCAAGCTCGGCGGCATGCTCCGGTACGGGATTCCCGAGTACCGGCTCCCCAAGAAGGTGCTCGACTGGGAGATCCAGGGGATCCTCGACCTGGGTGTGGAGGCCCGCACCAATGTGCGCTTCGGCCGGGACTTCGACCTCGAGTACCTCCTCGTGGAGGGGTACAAGGCGGTCTTCATCGCCGCGGGCGCCTGGAACTGCTCGAAGATGAGGGTCGAGGGGGAGGATGATATCGAGGGCGTGCTCCCCGGAACCGAGTTCCTCATGCAGCAGGCCATGGGCCAGCCGATGGAGATCGGCAAGAAGGTGGCGATCATCGGAGGCGGCAACACGGCCATCGACGCTTCGCGATCGGCCCTGCGCATGGGCGCCGAGGAGGTAACGATCGTCTACCGGCGCTCGCGCAAGGAGATGCCCGCGGCCGCCTACGAGGTCGACGCGGCCGAGGAAGAAGGGGTGAAGTTCCACTTCCTGGCCGCCCCGGCCCGGTTCATCGGGGACGAGAAGGGCAGGCTCAAGCAGATGGAGTTCATCCGGATGGAGCTGGGAGAGCCGGACTCGAGCGGCCGGCGCCGGCCGGTGCCGATCGAGGGGTCCGAGACCCTTCTGGACATCGACAACGTGATCGCCGCCATCGGCCAGAAGCCGGACGTCACCTTCGTCCAGGAAGGGAAGCGCACCGGCGAGCTAAAGCTCACCCGGTGGAATACGATCGATGCGGACGAGGACACCCTGGTGACGGACCTCCCCTACGTGCTCACGGGCGGGGACCTCTTCACCGGGGCGGCCACAGTGGTCGAGGCGATCGGCGCCGGACGGCTCGCGGCCCGGTCGATCCACCTGAACTACAAGGATGAAGAAGTGGTCGCCGTCTCCGACGCCCAGCGCAAGCGGATTCCGGAGACCATACTCCCGAGCATCGAGGGGGTGGGCCACTCCGAGCGGGCCGAGATGCCCGAGATCCCGGTGGCCGAGCGCGAGCACAACGAGATCGAGGTGGAGCTCGGGCTGAGTGAGGAGGAGACCCGGACCGAGGCCAAGAGGTGCCTGCGCTGCGGGCTCACCTGCTACAACCGGGAGGTCGCGGGGCGGGAGGAGGCCGCGTAGCAAGAGCGGGATCGGATTCAAAGAGACATACAAAAGGCCGCACCATTGAAGGATGCGGCCTTTTCATTACGATATCCGTCGTCCGGATTCCTTCCGTTTCGAGGCCATTGCCCTCTCATGTCCTCCCTTTTCTCACCTCTGCCATCGTCCCCTCTTGCTCACGCGCCGGTGTCGACCCACACAAGTTGAAAGGCCTGCTGGCCCGCCTCCGTATACAGACCCGTCCAGAGTCCGACCATCCCCAATCCAGGGACCTGTAAGGAGGTCTGGAAGCTCTCGGGAGGGTGGATGGCCGGGAGAGGAACTGACCAGAGGGGGATGACCTCCAAGGTTGGATCGGTTAGAACCAGGTAGTTCACCCACAAGGTCAGCTCGGGGATTCCAAGAACGAAGGCCATGTCGAGAGTACCCGCCTCGTAGGAAGCATCCACCCGGAGAGTAAAGTCCACGATGCAATCCGGATCCTCGCCGTCGGCAAGGGCGTCGAAGTCGTCGTCCATGCCGTTGTCGCAGATCTCCTCGGCCGAGAGGGTCTTGAACTTCTCGCCCGTGAGGGTGAGCCTCCCCTCGGCCAGCCGGCCCGTCGTGGGATTGGCCCACCAGGTCGTGAATGCCGGGTCCTTGTAGTACGAAAAGAGAGCGAGCCCGGCGCACTCGTCATCCTGGATATCACTCAGGTCGTATCCCAGCGGGGGGTTCCAGTCCGGAGCGCCGTGGTCCGTGGGGAGCTCGTCGTAGGCGAGGTAATCGTAGTAGAAATAGGGTCCCCACCACGGCATCAGCAGGTCGATGTTCTTCCTCTTGCAGACCTCATTCATTACATCGAGATATTTCTGGTCCAGAGGGGCCCAGTAGCTATGGTGGTCCCGCGCACTGATCAGGAGCGCCGACGGACGGGGATCGAGCCCGAAATCCGATGCTTTCGCCTTCTGGAGCCAGCATTCCCCCACGAAGATGTTGACGGCCGGGTTGAGAGCCCGTGCCTGGTTCGTCCAGGCAACGAGGTTCTTCAGAGGGTCGATGAACACCTCATCGGGGGTTCCCAGGTCCTTGGTGAGTTTCCCCGGGAACAGGTGCCAGTCGAGGAAGTCGATATCCTCGTGCCGGGCGTATGCGGTGATGAAGGAGTCCGTAGCTTCCTGAATGTCCCACGTCGCCATGCAGACCCCGAGCTCGCTCGGAGGGGGCCCCCCGGGGATGGCCTCGAACGCGGCGATCGCGTCGTCGACATAGGCCCCCCAGGCCAGGTCATAGTAAGGGTCGCCCGCAGGGAGATATCGGTTCACGAACAGGGGGAAATCCTCGAGTGGGCCGCCCGGAGGATTGAGGTCTCCGAAGTCCCGATTCTGCTCACTCGCCTCCGCAAGGATTAGAAGGTAATCGGGCTGGAGCGCCTCGGAGACGAATGCGAATTCGGCCGCGCGCTCTTGCCTGTACCGTGCCCGGATGGCCTGCTTGTCCCAGCCCTCCTCCTCCTTGAGCATGTCGAAGTACCCCAGACTGTTGATGTTCGAGAACTGCCACTTCAGGGTGTTGTGGGTGATGTAGACCTTCTTCCCTTTGCTACGGATGTAGTCGACCAATTCTTTACTCGACAGTCAGAAGTTTTCTTAAGCTGCGTCATTCAGAAGTGTATCTTTTT
>CAZFWM010000545.1:0-3554 GCA_964522545.1 uncultured Thermodesulfobacteriota bacterium | reverse complement strand
CCCGAGCCCATTGGCCTGCGGAACCCGGGGGATTGCTTCGCTTCGCTCGCAACATGCGTGACTTTCTCTGTCTTCCCCCTGGATTATCTTCTCTTTGCGTCTTGGCGTCTTTGCGTTATAATCCTTGAATGGAATGAATTGGACTTCCCATGCATAAATTTATTCCGAAACGATCCGATCTTTTATGATTTCCGCCGACAGGGGATCTAATGGTTTGAAATGGGCAGGATCGGACACATGAATTTTCTCAAGGTAGGAGGATGAAATGAAATCTGTAATCGCAATGACTCTCTCTTGTCTTTCTCTGTTCCTTTTCTTATCCGGCACTCCGGCCTTCTCGGCCATGATCTATGTGCCCACGGACCAGCCGACCATACAGGACGCCATCGACGCGGCCGGCCTGATGGATTCCGTCCGAGTGGAGCCCGGTACGTACCCCGAGAACATCGACTTCGGCGGCAAGCCGCTCGCCGTCTGGAGCCTGGACGGCCCGGGCGTGACCGCCATCGACGGGGGCCAGGCCGGCCCGGTGGTCACCTTTGCAAGCGGGGAGACGGCGGCCGCCCTGGGCGGCTTCACGATCCGCAACGGCTCGGCCACCGACGGCGGCGGGGTCTACTGCTCGGGCTCCACGCCGACGATCACGAAGTGCGTGATTACCAGCAACACCGCCACGGGCAGCGGCGGCGGGATCTTCTGCGACAGCGCCGACGTGACGATCGAAAACTGCACAATCACGGGGAACAGCGCGTCCAACGGCGGCGGGATCTACGGGTCCACCTCCTCCCCGGCGATCAGGCACTGCACGATCTCGGGCAACCGGGCGGACAACGGGGGTGGGGTTCGATTTTTCGGTATCTATGGCGACCACCCCACGATCGAGAACTCGATCCTCTGGGGGGACGAAGCCTTCGTGGGGCCGGAGATCTACATCCACGGCCCGGCGCAGCCCATGGCCCTGCACGTGAGCTACAGCGATGTGCAGGGCGGAGAGGGGGCGGCCTTTGTATCGGGCGCGATGCTCAACTGGCTGGCCGGGAACATCGACGAGGACCCCGCCTTTGCCGCCCCGGGCCACTGGGACGACAACGGCACGCCCGTGGACCCCTCGGACGACTTCTGGGTGGATGGGGACTACCACCTCACGGCCGTCTCTCCGTGCATGGATTCAGGGACGGACGCCGGTGTCACCTCGGACCTGGACGGCGATGCCAGGCCCATCTTCATGGGCTTCGACATGGGGTCGGACGAGTATGCCGGTCCCTGCTGGGACCTCGACGGCGACGGCTACGCCGACGAGTACTGTGGGGGAGACGACTGCGACGACGCGGACCCCGGCATTCACCCGGGAGCCGCCGAAGTCTGCGACAACGGCATCGACGAGGACTGTGACGGCCTGGTCGACATGGACGACCTGGACTGCTGCTGGGACGACGACGGCGACGGCTACAAGGACGAGGCCTGCGGCGGCGATGACTGCCTGGACTCGGACCCCGACGTGAATCCGGGGGCCGAGGAGATCTGCTCGGGCGGGGTCGACGACGACTGTGACGGCCTGACCGACTGGGACGAGCCGCAGTGCATCTTCATCTACGTGCCGGAGGACCACCCGACCATTCAGGGTGCGATTGACGCCGCCGCGGATCTGAACACGGTCATGGTCTACCCCGGGACCTATGTGGAGACCATCGATCTCCTCGGAAAGGAGATCACCCTGGAGAGCCATTCGGGCCCCGACGTCACGATCATCGATGGGGGGCAGGCCGGGACCGTCGTGACCTTCGACACCGGGGAGACCGAAGACACCGTCCTCGACGGCTTCACGATCCGAAACGGTCTGGGCCTCTGGGGCGGCGGGATCTACGGCTCCGGCGCCTCTCCCACGGTCATGAACTGCACGGTCACGGGAAACAGCTCATCCTTCGGCGGCGGCGGCATCTATTGTTACGGCGGCTTTCCGATGTTCACTAGCTGTGCGATCGCGGGAAACTACAGCGACGAGTGGGGAGGAGGCGGAGTCGCCTTCAATTCCTCGAACGCATTGATCACAAACTGCACGATCTCCGGAAATACGGCCATGGCCGGATCCGGTGGAGGGATGTTGTGCATGGGTGGGAGCCCGACCATCCTGCACCTTACGATCTCGGGCAACAGTGCCGCGAATTACGGCGGCGGCATCTATTGCGACTCACCCGCCACGATCGTGAACTGCATCTTCTGGGACGATTCCGCCGCTTCCGATCCTGAAATCTTTGTCCCCTCGGGATCGCCCACGATCGTATACTGCGACGTTCAGGGGGGATACACGGGAGAAGGGAACATCGACGCGGACCCGCTCTTCGTCGACGCCCCGGGAGGGGACTTCCACCTCGGCGCCGGCTCCCCCTGCATCGACACCGGCACCGACGCGTCCGTCACCACCGACATGGACGGCGATCCAAGGCCCCTGGGGGCCGGGTTCGACATGGGCGCCTATGAGCGCGCCGGCGGCGAGCCCCACAAGATCGCCTTCATCCGGCACAAGCCCAACAACAACCAGTACCTCAACGTCTATAATGCACCCACGATAGTGGACGGGGAGCTCAACCCGCTCATGGCCTCGGACTCCTGGATAGGAAACGTGGGGACCGACAACGAGATCACCCACATGACCGCAGGCGACTTCGACGGCGACGGCGACGAGGAGCTCATCCTCATCCGGCACAAGCAGAGCGAGGTACAGTACCTCACCATCTATGATGAGCCGACGATTTTGTTTGGTGACATCACTCCTCTGCTGGCCTCGGACAAGTGGATCGGTAAGGTGGGCACGGACAATCAGATCACGCACCTGGCGGCCGGCGACATCGACGGCGACGGCGACGACGAGGTGATCTTCGTCCGGCAGCGCCTGAACGGGAACCAGTACCTCAATATCTACGATGCTCCCACGGTTGTGGCCGGGGAGATCAACCCCCTCGTGGCCTCGGATACCTGGATCGGGAACATCGGCACCCGGAGCGAGATCATGAACATGGCGGCCGGCGACATCGACGGCGACGGCACCGACGAGCTGATCTTCGTCCGGAACCGTCAGAACAACAACCAGTACCTGAATATATACAATACTCCGACGGTAGTGGATGGGGATATCAACCCGCTGGTGGCAAGGGACCTGTGGATCGGGAACATCGGCACGAGCACGGAGATCACGCACCTGGCGGCCGGGGACACGGACGGGGACGGTGACGACGAGCTGGTCTTCATCCGGCACCGGGACAACGACAACCAGTACCTGAATATCTACAACGCACCGACCGTGCTGGACGGGGAGATCAATCCGCTCATAGCGTCGGATAAATGGGTCGGAAGCATCGGGAGCCACTGCGAGATCACCCACATGACCATGATCCGGTAGATCCCGCAAAGATCGTTGACACATCGTAGGGGCGCGATTCATCGCGCCCCTTTTTTTTGTCCACCATCCAAGATTCCGATTTTATGATTTCCACCGCAAGCGGATCTAATCAGGAGTTCCCACCGCTCAAAGACAGTCTTATCCAATGATTCCCGAT
>CAZFWM010000544.1:0-3560 GCA_964522545.1 uncultured Thermodesulfobacteriota bacterium | reverse complement strand
GAGGCATCCCCACCTTACTTTACTATAGCTGACTTCGCTTCGCTCGCAACATCCTTAAAGTGCTCAATTATCGATCTTATAATTTTCTATGCATTAGAGAAAACGCTGAAGGCTGAAGGCTGAAAGCTCTAAAAGGGAGGACCCGATTTGAAGCGACCACACACCGAGACGAAGGACAGGGGAGTCGACCGGCCCAGGGCCGTAGCTCTGGAAATCCTGGAGCGAGTTGAGAGCGGCGACGCTTTTGTAGCACCCCTCATCAATGCACTCGGGCATAAGCACCCGGACCTCTCGTCCCTCGATTATGCCTTCATAACGCAGATCGTCTACGGAGTCATGCGGTGGCGGGGAAGGCTTGACTGGCACCTGGAACAGCTTTCCTCACGCCCATTACATCGAATCCAGCCGAGGGTACTCGAAATCCTGCGCGCCGGAGCATTTCAAATCCTCTTTCTCGACAAGGTTCCAAACCGGGCCGCAGTCGACGAGTCGGTTCGGCTTGCCGGGGCTCTCCTGCCGGGCGACGGGCCCTCGCGGTTCGTGAATGCCATACTCCGCTCCCTTGTGCGTGAGGCGGCCTCCCACGACTTTCCCGCAGAGGATAAGGATCCGGTCGCTCATCTCACAGTGTCCTGCTCTCTGCCGAGGTGGTTTGTGGAGCGCCTGGTTGCGCGCTTCGGCTTCGATGGGGCGAGGATGATGTGCGAGTCGAACAACAATGTGCCTGACCCGGCTGTCCGGGTAAACACACTGAAGTGCACGCCGGCCGAGCTGTCAGAGAGGCTCGGCGAGGAGGGGGCCGAGGCCGGGCCGGCTGAATTTTCGCCGGTGGGTCTGCGTGTTCGATCCAAGGTGCCCCTCACTCATCTGGGCGCCTTCGGGGAGGGATTCTTTTACATTCAGTCCGAGGCATCCCAGCTCATACCGTATCTGCTCGATCCGCAGCCCGGCGAGTCGATCCTCGATGCCTGTGCGGCCCCGGGCGGGAAAACCATGCACTGTGCCCAGCTTATGGGGAATAAGGGCGAGATCATGGCCATCGACAAGAACGCGAGAAAGTTGCGCGACCTGGCGGAGACGTCGAGGCGAATCGCCGTTACCTGTGTTCGGGCGGCGCCGGGTGACTCCAGCCAGCCCGCTGTGTTCGCGGGGCGGATCTTCGATCGAGTGCTGGTAGACGCCCCCTGCTCGGGCCTCGGCGATCTCCGGCGCAACCCGGAGCGCCGGTGGAGGTCCGATCCGGCGGAGATTCCTGATATCGTCCGGGAGCAACTGAGGATCCTCAAAGCAGCGGCGGGTCAGTTGAAACCCGGCGGAGTCCTGGTCTATAGTACCTGCACTGTGACCCAGGAGGAGAATGAGGGGGTCGTAGAGGCATTCTTGAAGAAAAACCGCGGCTTTGAGCTGGACCGTTCAGGCGGAGCGCTTCCGGAGACGTGCAGGCGGTTCGTTGGAGAGGACGGCCTTTTCAGGACCTACCCGCACGGCATGGGGCTCGAAGGATTCTTCGCCGCCCGGTTCCGGCTCCGGGAGGCATAGTAGTACTTGTAGGGGCTTGATTCATCAAGCCCTACACGAGATCAGGAGCATTCATGAAAAAAATAGCCCCTTCCATCCTGTCGGCCGATTATACGATACTGGGCCGGGAGATCGAGGCCATCGAGCGTGCCGGCGCCGACTACATCCACGTGGACGTAATGGACGGGCACTTCGTGCCCAACATCACGATCGGCCCTCTCATCGTGAAAGCGGCCAAGCGGGCGGCCAAGAGGCCACTGGACGTCCATCTCATGATCACGGAGCCCGATCGCTACCTTGAAGAATTTGTCGCGGCCGGGGCCGACATCATCACCGTACACGTCGAGGCGTGCGTCCACCTGCACAGCACGGTCCAGATGATCCGCAAGCTGGGCTCCCGCCCCGGGGTGGTCCTGAACCCGCACACCCCGGTCTCGAGCATCGAGGAGATCCTGTCCGACTGCGATATGGTGGTAGCCATGACGGTCAACCCGGGCTTTGGAGGGCAGAAGTTCATTCCCAACGTACTGCCGAAGATACGGCGGCTTCGCGAGATGATCGACGCCGGGGGACTCGCATGCGAGCTCGAGGTCGACGGGGGGGTGACGGTCGAGAACATAGGTGAGATCTCGGAAGCCGGGGCCGACGTGTTCGTCTCAGGGTCCGGAGTTTTCGGGAGCGGAGACTACAAGGCGACAATAAAAAGGATGAAAGGGATCGCGGGGAAGTAGACGGGCCGGAGAAAAGATGCTATAAATTAGTGTCTGATCGGAAACAAGAAAATAGACGGGACGGGGCGTAGCGCAGCTTGGTAGCGTGCTTGCTTCGGGAGCAAGAGGTCGGAGGTTCAAATCCTCTCGCCCCGACCAGAAAAAAACTGAGGGGCTTCCTTGGGAATGGAAGCCCCTCAGTTTTTTTATTGTATAGGAATTTAAAAGATATCTTCTTTCTCGTTCCGAGGCTCTGCCTCGGAACGGAGTTCCCCAGGGGCTCTGCCCCTCACCCCCCCACCGATCCGCAAATCTCCGCGATTCGGTCGAGGGCCTCCTCGCTGGTGCCGGCAGGGCTCAGCTCGAAGCCGATGGTCCCTGTGTATCCGACGGCATCGATGGCGGTGAGGATATTCTCGAAGTCGAGCTCTCCCGTTCCAGGCTCGTGGCGGCCGGGCACGTCTGCGAAATGGATGTGACCGATCTTGTCGATGTTGCCTGAGATCATCTCGACCACGTTCCCTTCCATGATCTGCATGTGGTAGATGTCGTAAAGGAGCTTCACATGCTCGCTCTTCACGGCGTCAATGATGTCGAACCCCGCCGATGAGGAGTCGAGGAAGTAGCTGGGGTGATCGACGAATGTGTTGAGCGGCTCCAGGAGCAGGGTGAGGCCGGCCTCCTCGGCGATGTCCGAGGCGGCGAACAGGGCCTCGATCATGGATCTGCGCGCCCTTTTGGGATCCACGGCCTCGGGCCGGAGCACGGAGCCGTCAGGGCCGAGGGCGTTGCTCAGGACCATCAGGGAAGGGCATCCCAGGCGCTGGGCCGTGGCGGCCGTGGTCTTGATCTCGGTGAGGAAGTCCTTCCGGTCGGCTTCAGCTGCGGGCGCGCTGTTCCGGTGTCCGCTGAAGGTGACGATGTTGATACCGTGCCGGTCCTGAAATTCTTCCAGCTCTTCCTGGTTTTTGTCGTAGCTGCTCCAGAACTCGATCTCCTTGAAACCCCGCTCCACGATTCGGGACAGCTTGTCGATGAACAGGAGATCCGGGTAGAACATCTCGACGCAGATGGAAAACTTCATTTTCGCCTCCGGTTTTTAAATGTTCGATAACTGGTAGGGGCGCTGCTTGCTGCGCCTTTACGTAGGGGCGTCATTCATGACGCCCATGGGTTTGATGAATCAAACCCCTACAGGCCAATGTAGGGGCGCGATTCATCGCGCCCGGGTTGTGCGGGCCACACCCCTACGGATTCGACATTTCATACATGCTAGGTAGTTCTTGTCCAAAAACCCACGTTTTCAAAGGACAAGGGCAATTTCAGAACTGC
>CAZFWM010000543.1:0-3565 GCA_964522545.1 uncultured Thermodesulfobacteriota bacterium | reverse complement strand
GTCCAAAGAGGTCGATGTGACTCTCTACGGAACGGACAACCTGGTCCACCTCCTTTTCGCCACCGAGGTGATTCGTGACCAGCCGGATTCAGACTGTGACGGCGAATGGGACTTCATTGACAATTGCCCCGTCATCCCCAACCCGGATCAGACCGACCTCGACATGGACGGCTACGGGGAGGTCTGTGACTGTGACGACCGGGACAAGGCGATCAACCCCGGGGCCCTCGAGAGCATCCGGATCGGGAACTGCCAGGACGACAAGGACAACGACTGCGACGGCCTGATCGACGATCTGGATCCCGGCTGTGCAGCCTCGTGCGAGCCGAGGATCGTGCCGGCCTCGAGCAACCCGATCGCGATCTGTCTGCTTCCGCTCCTCGCCGTCGCCCTGCTCGGAACAAGGATTTTCCGCAAAAAGTAACGTACGCTCTTAGTCAGATCTGCAAGAGAGGCCCTCCGAGACGACTCGGAGGGCCTTTTTACAGCCGCACTGGGGGGAGCCCAACACCAGATATGCATTGGAAGTCGACCGATTTTTTTTGACTTGGACGAAGAAACTAAAGTATGATAACATATCCTTTCATCACATGAATCGCAAAGAAGAGAACACTCGCTAAACGATAGGCATAAAAAGAGAATCCATCTCATTGCGAATAGTATAAACAGGGCCCCCAACAAAAAAAGGAGGAACAAGAGATGAGAAGATTCGTGAGATTGTGGAGGATCCTAGTCTGTCTGATTGCCGTAGCACTCTTTCCTTTCACCCCTTCGGCCTTCGCGGAGGACGGCCAGAAGGGGTGGGACTCTTTCTCACAGGATATTGTGACGAGTTATAGCTACGATGAAGACGCCGATGACTACGTCGACAAGAACGTCGCCACGTGGCGTGTAACGAACACCGATACCTCGGCCTGCTATGTGGACGTCCAGGTCATCCTGTGCGGGCATATCTCCAGGCGTATCGCCGACCTCGACTGTATCTACGCGCCGCCGTACTGTGATTTCGAAGCCTGCGGATATGATGAATTCAACGCCCTCTACCCGGATTGCGAGGACACCCCCTTCGTCGAGATCCAGGTGTGGTCCCTGTGCGCAAACCCTGAGCTTGTTTCCGACATTGTGACGACCACGGGCGGGCTCCCCCAATTTCTTGGAGATTTCGGACCCGGACAGGCCAAGGACTTTGAGGTTACATTCTATGGGGACGATAATCTCGTTCCCTTCG
This sequence comes from uncultured Thermodesulfobacteriota bacterium, assembly GCA_964522545.1. Lineage (GTDB taxonomy): Bacteria > Desulfobacterota > DSWW01 > CAZFWM01 > CAZFWM01 > CAZFWM01. Next base: position 2,337 of record CAZFWM010000543.1, on the reverse strand, counting down.
TCTTTGCCACCGAGGTAGTCCATGATTATAAGGACACGGACTGTGACGGTGTCTACGATGGTGAGGACAACTGCTCTGGGGATTACAATCCGGACCAGGTCGACACGGACCAGGACGGGTACGGCGAGGCCTGCGACTGCGACGACACGGATCCGGCGATCAACCCTGAAGCCATAGAGAGCATCGCAATCGGGAATTGCCAGGATCAGAAGGACAACGACTGCGACGGCCTGATCGATGCGGCGGACCCTGATTGTAAGGCTCCGTGTTCATCGAGAATCGTGCCGGTATCGAGCGGTCCGATCACCTTCTGCCTGCTCCCGCTCCTAGCCATCGCCATGATAGGAATGAGGATCTTCCGCAGAAAGTAGAGTACACTCTTAGTCAGATCTGCAAAAAGGGCCCTCCGAGACGACTCGGAGGGCCTTTTATGATTCACCCCGAAGAGCACGAAGCTTTCTATTGCCTTTCAAGGAGCCTACCTGTTAGAGTATTCAGCCGGTGGGAACTGAAAAATTACCCATTGAACGAGCATCAAAGAAGGGGTTAAACTCAAAGCCTCTTTTTTCCACGAGGAAGTAAGAGACGCGCTATGCTGTTACAAGAATTGCTGGAGAACGCGGCCGGGTGGTGTCCGGACAAAACGGCGGTCATCTACAGGGACATCTCATACTCGTACGGGACCATCAACGGCCGGGCCAACCGGCTGGCCCGGTTTCTCAAGAGCTCGGGTCTGAAGCCGGGCGACCGTGTGGTCCTCTGCATGAACAACTCGGTCGAGCTGGTGGTCGCCCTGTTCGGCGCGCTCAAGGCGGGCGGGGTCTTCACGGTGGTCAACCCGACGATCAAGGCCGACAAGCTGCGCTACCTGCTGGACGACTGCGGCGCCCGGGTTGTCGTGAGCGAGGATCGCCTGGCCAGGACGTTGGGAAAGGCCGTCGAGGCCGGGGCGCTGATCGAGCACGTCGTTCTGGCCGGTAAGGCGGATGTGCCCCTGCCGAAGGCGTTGCCCGAGGATCTGGCGGGCCGTACCGTGCGTCTCGGGGCCGCAACGGAGGATGCGATCCTCTCTGTCGAGGACTTCGACTCGGGGCGGATCGACATCGACCTGGCCGCGATCATGTACACCTCCGGCTCCACAGGCCTGGCCAAGGGGGTCATGCTCACCCATCTCAACATGATCACGGCCAACAACTCCATCAACGAATACCTGGAGAGCCGCACCGACGATGTCATCCTGAATCTGCTCCCCCTCTCGTTCGACTACGGGCTCTACCAGATATTTCTCGCCTTCCTGATCACGGCCACCCTGGTCATGGAGCGGGGGTTCCAGTACCCCGCCACGATCCCGAAAATCCTAAAGAAGTACGGGGTCACCGCCTTCCCCATCGTCCCGACGCTCCTGGCCATGATCCTCAACACCAAGGGCTTCGACGAGGAGTCCTTCGCCTCGGTGCGCTACATCACCAACACCGGCGCGGCCCTGCCCCCTTCGAAGATCATGGAATTCCGCAAGCGCTTCCCCTGGGTGCAGATCTTCTCCATGTACGGCCTCACCGAGTGCAAGAGGGTCGCCTACCTTCCCCCCTCGGAGATCGATGAGCGGCCCGACAGCGTGGGGAAGGCCATGCCGAACATCCAGGTCTTCATCGTCGACGACCAGGGGAACCGGGTCGAGCCGAACAGGGTGGGAGAGCTCGTGATCCGGGGCGCGAACATCATGAAGGGATACCTGGGAAAGCCCGAGGAGACGGCCGAGCACATCAAGCCGGGCCGCTACTCCGGGGAGATACTGCTGTACTCCGGGGACGAGTTCCGCATGGACGAGGAGGGGTACCTCTACTTCATCGGGCGCAAGGACGACATCATCAAGTGCCGGGGCGAAAAGGTCTCGCCCCGGGAGCTCGAGTGGGCCATCTACGGCATCGACGGGGTGGCCGAGTGCGCCGTGATCGGCGTGCCGCACGAGGTCGATGGCCAGGCCGTGGTCGCCTTTGTGGTGGCCGAGGCCCCGAAGCGCTTCACGGAGGAGGCCCTGAGAAAGGAGATCGCCGCCCGGGTCGAGAGCTTCATGGTTCCGCGAAAGATCCGGTTCGTGGAGGTCCTCCCCAAGAGCCCCAACGGCAAGATCGACAAGGAGGCGTTGAAAAAGCTGGAGGAGGGATTTTAACGCAGAGACGCAGAGGCGCAGAGGAAAAGGGAATCAATTTTATCTCGTTCCGAGGCTCTGCCCCTTTCTGCCAAAAGGTTGCCGTAATCCAATGGGGGAGGCGGAGCCTCCAGTAAGTTCGTTCCCAGGCGCCCATTAAAAGGCACCTTGTCAAGAGATAAATCCCT
>CAZFWM010000542.1:0-3567 GCA_964522545.1 uncultured Thermodesulfobacteriota bacterium | reverse complement strand
TTCCGGAATTTCTCTTCGCTCTGGCGCAGGGCCTCTTCGGCCCGCTTCCGGTCGGTGATATCTCGAACCAGCGCAATCAGACGGCCACCGGAGGCATTGGGGGAGCCTTTGGCGGAAATGGATAACTCGAACCACCTCGTTCCCGACGGCATCTCCAAAGGGTAGGTCGCTCCTTGGTGCCGCCCGGCCTCGGCGGCTTCACCGATGGCCTCCATGATGATGTCCGAGGCATCCCTGGGTAAAATCTCGCTCACTATTTTGTCTATAAAATCCTTCGGAGCGGTGTAAAGCAAATTGGGATCGCCGGAAAAACAATCGTAGATCCGCCCGTGACGGTCCACTTCGAACAGTAGGTCGGGAAGAGCGTTCAGTGTGGCCCGAATCTGCTCTTCGCTTTCGCGCAGCTTCTCCTTGGTCTCTCTCAGGTTCTCTAGAAGCGCCGCCTTCTCACCGATGATGGCATCGATGCCTCCTCTGCGCAAAGCGGCCAGGGCCTTGTTGGCCTCTGCCAGCTTCTTTTCCAGCTCCCTGTAAGTCGGCCTCTCTTCGGACATCAGGTACCTCGGGTTGGGCGCAGCGCGCGAGGGCGAGTGCGCCTGCGGCGCTGACACGGGCATGCCTTGCGACAAGGCGTCGGGAATTATCCAGATTCATGATAGGATCGTCCACGGGAGGCGTCAAGGACACCAGATTGAATGTCAGCTTGCTTATGGCGTTTTAAGTGTGTTAAGGAGAAGAAAAAGAGGAAAAACGAAGTAAAGCTTGATTGCGGCTCGGCCGCGTTGGGAAGTATTGCCGATGACCGACTATTTGAGCGTCGAGATCGAGAGAAGAAATCTCTGCGAGATGGCGCCGCGCATGAAGATCTTCTCGACCCTGATGCCGAAGTACGTTCGTGAGCTGGAGGAGTGGCAGGGCAAGGCGCGCGAGTACGGCGACCGGTTCGTCCGGCCCCGGGCCCTGGAGATCGACCGGGCCTGCCGGCGCGACCCCGCCTATTTCGACTGGGACCTCGTCAGGCGCTCCACCCCCTTCGGGTTCCTCTCCATGACGGCGCCCAAAGGCGTAGGGGGCGGCGGGCAGCTCACGACGACCATGGCCATCGTCATGGAGGAGCTTTGCGCCGCCTGCCCCGGCGTGGCCAACATCTTCGGCGCAAGCGGCCTCGGTGTGTCGGGGATCCTGCTCGGGATGGACTTCTACCACTACGACCGGGCCCTGTCGGAGCAGGCCGAGGGGGACCGGCGCGGCCGGCCCGTGATCTTTGCCGCCGCCATCACCGAGCCGCTGGCCGGCTCCGACGAGGAAGACGCGGCCTTCCTGAAGACCGCAAAGCTCATGACCGAGGCCAAACCCGTGAAGAAGGGCTACCGGATCAACGGCAGAAAGGTCTTCATCAGCAATGGCTCGGTCGCGAAATACACGACCGTCATCGCCCCGCTGGACAAGCGCAGGCCGGTGGAGACGCAGAGCTGTTTCCTCGTGGAGCAGGGCACTCCCGGCTTTTCGGTGGGCCGGGTGGAGGAGAAGATGGGCATGAAGGCCTGCCCCGCGACCGAGCTGGTCTTCGAGGACTGTTTCGTGCCGCGCGCCAACCTGATCGGCCGCGAGGGGGAGGCCGTGCGCTTCACGGAGATCGTCCTGGGCGCATCCCGCGGGCCCGTGGGGGCCATCGCCACAGGCACCGCCCGGGGCGCCTTCGAGCGGGTCGTCGCCTTTGCCCGGGAGAAGCGGTCGGGCGGGCGGCGGCTCATCGACCACCAGTGGGTGCAGATCAAGCTCGCGGATATGGCCCGGAAGATCCACGTCGCCCGTCAGGCCTACCTGGACAGCTGCATGAGCTTCGACTTCCAGGGGATCCCCAGGCTGATGAGGACCCTGCCGTCGCGGTTCCTCCTCGACGTGGTCCCCCAGGCCGTGCGTCGCAGCCCGATCGTCTCCAGGGTGCTTCGCTCGGATCTCGCTTTCAAGAGCAGCCTCGACATGTTCGAGAGGCTGGTCGACCCAGACGATCTGCGTCACATTCAGCAGTACTCCTCCATGGCCAAGGTCTCCGGGAGCGATACGGCGGTGGAGGTCGCCTACGAGGCGCTCCAGATCGCCGGCCTCGAGGCCTCCCTGCACCGGCTCGAGCTGGAGAAGATCTACCGGGACGCAAAGCTCACCCAGATCTACGAGGGGACGAACCAGCTGAACCGGCACAACATCTTCATCAACACTTTGCCTGGAATCACCCCCTTCCCCGGAGAGACCGGCCATGCCCACTGAACCGTTCCAGGTGAAGGAGGTGGAGCAGACCGCCGCCAAATTCGCCGCAAGGCACATCGACCCCATGGCCATGGAGGCGGATCACGCCGACCCGCGCTTTCCCGGGGAGGTCTTCGCCCGGGGGGTCGAGGCGGGCTTCGACCGGTTCCTTCTGCCCGAGGAGGCGGGGGGATACGGCTTTCACATGGCGGAGCTGTGCGCCCTGGTGAGGACGCTGGCCGGGACCTGCGCGGGACACGCCATGGTCTTCGGCGTTCACGCAGCCGCCCTCAAGTCCCTCTTCGATGTCGGCGGCCCGGATCGCACGGATCTGCTCGAGAGAGTGTTGGACTCCAGCCTGCCGGTCGGGATCGCCCTGCCAGACACTCTGACATTCCGCGATTTCGAAGCGGGCCTGACGGCGAGCCAGGGGAAAAGGGAGGATAGCTATCAGCTGAGCGGAAAGGTGGAGCTGGCGGTCAATGCAGAGCGGTCGGGGTGGTTCGTCGCCTTTGCCAGGACCTCCGATGGAGCCCCTCTGTCTCTCCTGCTCCAGGGCGGCGACGGGACCCTCATGCCCGGCGGGCCTGAGCATACCCTCGGCCTGAGGGCCATGCCGGTGGCTGAATTGAACGTCGACGGAGAGTTGGCGACCCGCTCCCGGATCATTGCGGAAGGGGAACAGGCCGCCCGGCTCTACAGCTCTCTTGTGCACAATCTCTGCATGGTCACGGCCGCCGCCGCGGCCGGGCTGATGAGGAGCGCTCTTACCAAGGCCCTGACCTACGCGGGAGAGCGATACCAGGGCGGGAGGATGATCATCGACCATTCTCACCTTCGCAGCATCATGGGCGAAATGTCCGCGGCGGTCACCGCCTCTGAAGGTGCTCTCTTCCACGCTTCATCGAGGCCGGCTGGTCCCCTGACGGTCCTGGGGACCAAGGTGTCGGTCACCGAATGCGCGGTGAAGACCTGTACGGACGCCGTGCAGATCCTGGGCGGCTACGGCTACATGAGGGACTACGGACTGGAGAAGGCGATGAGGGACGCCGCGACCCTGGCCCTGCTGCCGGTATCGAACGTTCGGGCCGAGCTGCTTATCGCGGAGCTGGAGAAGGAGAAGCTTGGCTGACTTGGTAGCATAAGATGTACAGTTTTTTCCGTCAGAAAAGAGTTAACGCAGAGACGCAAAGGCGCAGAGACGCAGAGAAGGAAACCAGCGGAGCTCATGAAAAAGCTTTTTTCACCACAGAGGACACAGAGGTCACAGAGAGAGAATGAATGCAATCAAACTCTTGCTTTCTCTGTGCTCTCTGTGTC
>CAZFWM010000541.1:0-3568 GCA_964522545.1 uncultured Thermodesulfobacteriota bacterium | reverse complement strand
GCTGGCCGACGGCAGTCGTGAGGATATGGTACAGTGAAGTGGATAGCCCTTTCCCGTGATTGTACAATTCGTGATCGTAGTGTGAGCGGAACCGCGTCTGATTCGAATCCCTCCGCCGTCCTCATCATCAGCGATGTTATAGGAAATCGTGCAGTTCGTGATGGTCGGACTGGAGATCCAGCAGCGGATTCCTCCATCAGAGATATTCTCTGTGATTGTGCAATTCGTGATCGTCGCGGAAGAGGAGTCGCAGTGAATGCCGCCGCCTTCATATGGGGTGTTACCGTTTCGTATCGTGAATCCGTCGATCACGGCCTCGACCGTTTCCCCGCTAACGAATCTCACCACCGACCCGGCCTGCCCCCCGTCGATGACCGTCGCCTCGGAGCCGGCCTCGCCTCGGAGCGTTATCATCTTACCGAGGAAGTCGATGTTCTCCATGTAGGTGCCCGGCGCCACCAGGACGACGTCGGCGTCGACGGCCGCCTCGATCCCGGCCTGGATAGTGGCGTAATCCGTGGGGACGTAGATCGTGGCGGCCAGGATTTGATGTGCACTCAAGGTGAGGATCAGGAAAAAAGCTACGCAACCGATAGAGATTAAATTCTTCATGTCCTACCACTCTTTCTCTTGAAAAGCATTACTTTATCAAATCCGTTTTGAGTTCTATCCTATTTACATATACGATTAAAAATTCCCAAACATCCCCGCATAAATAAAAAAATTTGAAGAAAGATTGGGCGCAATAATATCTGGGTGCAGATAATTCCAATTTGTTTTTCCAGGGCTCGTGATACTTTTTGCATTGTATCGAGCCAGCCTGAACCCGAAGGACTGAAATGAAGTGTGCCGTCATAACGCCGGTCAGCCCCGGCCATGATTCGTATTATCAGGAGTGCGATGATTCCGTACCGGCGAGGACTTCGATTACTACCTTCGAATATGGTACGCCTACAGATGCATCAAGCTCGATCGGCCGCTGTTCATAAATAGGCGGGGCCTGCAATCAGAAGGCCCCCGATCGGCGACAGGCGGAGAATGGTGGGACACCGTCATAAGGGTGTTCGTCGAATTCAAGCTGCGACACGGCCTGTGAGGAAAATAACATGAGGCGCCGTCAGTATATTGTTGGCCTGCTGGTTGCGTAGGATATCCAATTTCTTCCGCTTAAGGATTTTAACGCAGAGACGCAGAGGCGCAGAGGGAAGAGAATCCAGGGGGATACGGAAAAAGTTATGCATGTTGCGAGCGAAGCGAAGCAATCCCCCGGGCTCCGCATGCAAATGGGCTCGGGGGATTGCTTCGTCGCTGGCGCTCCTCGCAACGTCCCTCAATTGAGTCTCTTTGATTCCGTCGATTAACAGTCCTCTGCGACTTTGTGTTAAAAATTCTGAGAGCAAAAGTCCGCCCAGAGAGCGAGAAGTCCTCACTGATTCCGCTTAAGCAAGATGATGAGCGCTCCAATGGGAAGAAGAAATAGCGTGAGATCCGCGGCGATCTGGGCGGTGGCACTCATGCCTCGGTTCCCGATGCGGTGGGATATGTGGGCGCAGCCCCCGCAGTGCCCCTCTCCCGAAGCCGACTCCCAGCCTTCGAATATCTCGACGTGAACGGTCGCAGTCCCGTTCTCTCCAGAGCCGGAATCCCGGTTCCTCCCACCAAGATCCAGTGAGAACCGAAGAGCGCCGCTCTCATCCGCTGTTTCTCGAATCTCCGAGAGGATACGGCCACCGGAATCCTCCGCAACGATTTGGTATTCAGCGCCGGGCTCATAAAGGGACGGCGCCTCCACAGAGAGGGTCCGGGTGGTCCCTTCGTCCATCAGGTCAAAGCCTTCCAGTCCTGCGTCAGTCAGCTCGATCCACGCCCGGAAGGCCGGGCGCGAGGCATGGAACGCCCACCCCCAGACCTCGAAGGAGGATTCGATCGTACGGTACCGCCACCGCCCGGGCCGGTCGGGAGGGGAGGCAAAGACGGCGGAGACGAAGTCGAGCACCTCGCCGATGTGATTGCCCCAGTAGGTCCAGTTGTGACCGGCCGTCTCCCAGTCCCCCCCGTAGATCGCGGCGTCGTATGGGATGCCGAGCCCGTCGAGGACCCGGGCGTACTCGATGGCCCAGAGCGGAGCCAGGTAGTGGTCGAGGAGCCCCGCATTGAAGTGGAGGCGCATGTGGCTTGTTTCGTCGGCCCCGCCGGGGGCCGCGAAGTTGGCGGCGAGCGAGACGGCGCTGTTTCCCTGGTAATAGATGAGGTTGTCCGGGTGGGGGCCGAAGACGGTCAGCATGTTGTTCGGGAATATCGGCTCTAGGTGGGAGGCCACCCCGGCCAGGGAGAGATCGAATATTCCGCTCAGGCTCGCGGCGGCACAGAAGAGATCCGGCCGGCGGGCCGCAAGCTTCATGGCGCCGTGCCCGCCCATGGAGTTTCCGGCGATGGCCCGACTCTCGCGCTCGGGCCGGGTCCGATAGGTCTCGTCCATGTGGCCGATGAGGTCCCGGACCATGTAGTCCTCGAATCGATTCGTCCCGGGCGTGCTATCGTGGTAGTTCGAGTACCACGAGCGGAGCCCCTCGGGAAAGACGATGATCATCTCGTAAGCGTTGGCGATCGCGGCGACCTCGGTGCGTTCGGTCCAGTGGGTGTGGGCCAGGTAGTTCTCCTCCTCCTCGTGGCCGTGAAGGAGATAGAGGACCGGATAGCCTGCGTCGGCAGTGCGAGAATCGAAGCAGCCCGGCGGCAGGAAGATCCGGTAGGGCATCTGTCGTGAGAGGCTCACGCTGTAGAACGAGCCCTCCAGCAGGCTTCCCTCGGCGGCGTGTGCCGGAGGGGGGCCGCCGGGCCCGAAAGCGATGCCGGCTGAGAGGACACAGAGGAAAATGAAAGAACAGACCTTTTTCAATACATTCTCCTGACGCGACTGAGCCGTAAGCTGTCAGCGATCAGCTCCATCCTTGCCACGACTGTGTTATCTGGAGGGACGGCTTCCACGCCGTCTGCGGTCCGGGTGGAACCGGACTCTCCATTTTCTTGAAACTCGACCCATATAGCGCCTGACATAGAGACCATATCCGAACGGAATACCCCACCGAGCCAATCGGACGCGATCCGCTGCATGGCATTGTCAGATTGCATTTAACCGAATTCTTCGCAGGATCTCCACAACGGTATCCGGATCCTCCTGCTGGTGATAATTAAAGTGAAGCCGCAGCTTGCCGTCTCTAATGTCCAAGCCCTTGTATGAAGAGTCATGGCCGTGCAAAAGCTTTGGTTCCGGCCACTGCTGGGCAACAACTGCAATAATCCTATTGGACGTCACGCTCCAGGACGCATTGCCTTCAAAGATGCGGGGGAGATAGCCGGCGGCCAGAACAGCCGCGATAGCTGCCCCAACATCCTCGGTTGTCGGCCCCTCCATCTCCATGACGTGCGGCGCATCGACATCATCACCAGCTGCCACACTATCTCTCGTCAGGTATAACTTCATGACCCGCTCTGCAACGCCTAGCGCTGAGCCGCCCCCCGTTTCTGAATTTATGTCTCAAAAGCTGAGTTGAATTACACTACGAGA
>CAZFWM010000540.1:0-3569 GCA_964522545.1 uncultured Thermodesulfobacteriota bacterium | reverse complement strand
GATACATGAGGTCATTCTAAAAGTCTATAGCTGAAATGTCGCTGTAGTAATAACAGTGGTTGATTATTTTTACATGATGAAACAAGAGAGAAAATGGAAATCAGGAAGGTTTTCATGGCTCGGGTCCAATCTCCTGGTAAGGAAATCATGCCTTGACGCGTTTGGACCGAAAGAGGAAAATGATCAAGGATTTCAAGAACTATGAGTTTTCAGGAACCGCAGCCTCCACCGCCATGCGTCTGGAGGCACTCTTTGGTGACCAAGGGAATTCAATCGAGAACGAAAGGTAAGGGATCGAGATGAAAACGACCCATGCGTATGACGACACGTTGCTCGACAACGCGGACCAGTTCCGGAACGACTTCTTCGAGCGCTTCGAGCTCCGCCATGCGCCGCAGCCGCTCAAGCTCGACGACAAGATATCGAAGAACTACCTCTTCCCGACGCTCTACGGCGATGTGACTTGCGCTCAGGCGATCTTCCTCTGCTCCTACGAGCGAGCGGAGGCGATGATGCTCCACCCGAAGATCAAGCCGGTGAAGATGACGAAGGGCCGCTCGCTGGTCGCTTTCTCCTGCTACATCTACCGAAACGTCCTCGGCGTCGCGCCCTACAACGAGGTCGCCATGACGATCCCGGTGATGGTCGATCCGGCCGTCAACATCCCGGTGCTCCCCATGGTCGTGAACAAATTCAGCAAGTTCGGCTACTACGTCTTCTCCATGCCGGTCACATCGCTGGAGAACCAGCTCCGGGGCCTGAAGATTTGGGGGCTCCCGAAGGTTGTCCAGGAGATCGACATCCACGAAGGCGGACGCGACTGCGTCACCATCGCGCACGAGGAGACGGGCGAACCCTATTTCGAGCTTCGCGTCCCCATGGACGGTACTCCCACGGAGTTCGACGTCACCTCCAACCTCTACACGCGCCTGGGGGACGAGCTCCTCCAGAGCGAGACGAACTTCAAGGCGACCTTCAACGTGATCAAACATATGAACCTCCTCTTTAAAAAGGGGGCCGCGGCCGACCGACAGTACCTGAAGATCGGCGACACGCCATCGGGCCGGGTTCTCAAGGCGCTCGAGATCGAGGAACACCCATTTCAGTTCCGGTTCGCGAAGGAGATGTCGAGCTGCTTCGACCTTCCGAACCCGGACTTCAAGTCGACGATCCGATTCTGAGGCACAGCTGCGCCGCTATCCTTCACCGGCCATGTAGGAGATAGGGAATGAAAACAGAAAATCTGAATATCGTTTTTTTCGGCTCCGGCGTGATCGGGGGCTCCGTGGGCGGATGGATCGCCTCCCGGTACGACAACGTCCACTTCCTCGACCAGGGGGAGGTGGCCGAAACATTGCGATTGAAAGGGGTCACCCTCTATCACGGCGACGATCCGGACCAAAGGGAGACGGTGGCTGTAAAAGTCATCGATGACCTCGACGAGGCCCGCGACGCGGACGTGATCGTCATCGGCGTGAAGAACTACAGCCTCGAGGCGGTGGCCGGCCTGATTCGGGACAAGGTCGGCGACGGCCCGGTCATCGTGGGCATGCAGAACGGAGTCGTCAACCAGACGATCCTGCCGAAGTACTTCTCGAAGGTGATCTACTGTATCGTGAGCTACAACGCCTGGATGGACGAGCTCTGCACGATCGGGTACCAGAAGAAGGGGCCGCTCTATCTCGGCACCCTCGACAACGGGCTCCAGATGGAGATGAAGGCGATCGCGCAAGTTTTCAACCTCGGCGTCGAAACCCACGTTACCGATCACCTCCAGGACGCAGCCCACTGCAAGCTCGTGCTCAACCTCACGAACTCGCTCACGACGTTGATCGGCTACAAATACCGGGAGCTCTCCGACAGGGCGCTCTTTCAGAAGCTGCTCACCAATCTCACCTGGGAGGGCGTGCGGGTGATCCGGGCGGCGGGACACCGGGAATCGAAGCTCGGCGGTATGCCGTCGTGGAAGCTCATCTGGGTCGGCGCCAGGGTCCCGCGAATCATCACGAAGGGGATCTTCGAAAAGAACGTGAAGAAGATGGTGTTGAGCAGCATGGCCCAGGACATCATCCAGCGAGGGGGATCGGATTCGGAGCTGGAGTCGATCAACGGCTATCTTCTCGCGCTCGCCGAGGAGCACGGTGTCGAGGCCCCATTCAACAGGGCGGTTTACGAGCTCTGCCTGCGGGAGTTCGGAAAAGACCGCTTCGAGCCCCTGGAGATGGAAGAAGTCTGGGCCACCGTCAAAGAGAAACTCTGAACAACCTCAAATCGTTGAAAATCATGCGGCAAGATTAAAAACGCTTTCTGCAATCTATCTATCTCGTGGGCCCATCCATAAATAGTCGCCCCACTGGTTTTCCGGTGGGGCCTTTTTTTGCTCTTTTCTCTCTCCTGCTCACCATAAACCTGTTTATAAAAACGAACGTTCAAAGGCCATCTTCTGCTAGGATTTTAGAGGAGAGATGATCCTATGAGAAGAAATGAAATTTTATATTGGAATATGTCCGATATTCAGGTATCATGTTGATATGTTCAGGGCCGGCCAAGTCTGTACGAATGGCGATCTTGGTAAGGAATACTCAGTTTGGAGGTTTCGTTCGATTTTGAGTTAAAAAAATGGTATAAATAATTTACTCATATCCCTCTGTTCGGCTTAACCTTCAACGATTGGAGACAGGTATGAAGCCGATCCTGCCGACAATATTCATTACTTTTCTGGCTTCCACGCTTCTCCCACTTCCCGCACTCACAGCCACAATCTATGTCCCTGCCGATCAGCCGACCATCCAGGCAGGGATCGACACAGCCGTGGACGGTGATCTCGTCCTGGTAGATTCCGGTACTTACGTAGAGAACATCGACTTTCTTTGCAAGAATATCACTCTTCAAAGCGAAGAAGGCGCTGATTTCACGGTGATCGATGGAAATCAAAACGGCTCAGTGGTGACCATAGATTGCAATGAAGAAGTTATCATAGATGGATTTGCGATAAAGAATGGTAGCGGAACATACTTTCCAGAGGATGGCTGTAAAAAGGGAGGCGGAATATTCTGCAACTATTCATCGGCAACGATCATCAACTGTACAATTAGTGATAATATCCTCATCGCAGAATGTCCAGTAGGCGGAGGAATCTATGGCTCAAACGCTTCTTCACTGACGATCGACAACTGTACAATTACCGAAAATAGTGCTTTCTATCCCCCCGAATCCGGAGGAGGTGTCAATGGAAGCGGAGGCGGAGTCTGTTGTAAGAGATCCTCCATATTCGTCACGAACTCTACGATCACAAAAAATAGAATTGGTAATAATGGAGGTGGGCTTTGGTGTATCGAATCTATTGTGTCGATCGATAACTGCACAATTTCGGAAAACAAAGCTCAGGATGGAGGCGGTATTTCTTTGGGAAACTGTCCGGACCCTCCCTCAACGATCACGAATTGTACGATCTCAGGAAACATTGCAAGCGATGCTGGCGGCGGAATCAGATGCCACACGTCCCCTTTTTCAATAAATAATTGCTCGATAACAGATAATATTGCTTTAGGAGAACGCGGAGCAGCATT
>CAZFWM010000539.1:0-3597 GCA_964522545.1 uncultured Thermodesulfobacteriota bacterium | reverse complement strand
TTTTTCAAAAATCAATCAGGACAGCAAGTTATGCGACTTTGCCGGAACCCTGGTTCGATGTGTCAAGAACCCCCAGAGCTGTCCCCCCTGCCGGACTGGCTTTTTCCCGGAGAAAACTGTAGTATGATCGGAATCGATTACGACGAAATGAAAGTGAGCAAGTGATGCCTTTTTGCACGGTGAATGGCCTGAAGGTGCATTACGAAATTTTCGGCCAGGGCCGGCCGGTCGTCATGATCATGGGACTCGCAGGCGACATGAAATGGTGGGAGCACCAGATCCCGACCCTTTCGGAGCACCTGCAGGTCATCGTGTTCGACAACAGGGGCACCGGCGGCACGGACAAGCCCGATGAGAGGTATTCGATCCGAGATCTGGCGGACGACACGATCGGTCTCATGGACGCTCTCGATATCGAGACGGCCCACCTGGTCGGGGTCTCCATGGGGGGGATGATCGCCCAGGAGGTCTGTCTCAATTATGCGGAGCGGGTCGACAAGATGGTACTGGGATGTACGCACTGCGGCGGACACGGCTTCATCATGCCCACGCCCGAGGCCGTCGGAAAACTGACCCTGACCCGGGGAAAGACGCTGGAGGAGATCGCCCGTCAGATCATCTCGATCATGTTCACCTCCCGGTATATCCGGGACAACTCCGAGACCATCCAGGCCATTGTCGACCGGTTCGTCCAGAAGCGCCAGAGTCGAAAGGACTTCCGGAACCAATTCTGGGCCATCATGGGACACAACACCTACGAGCGCTTGGCAGAAGTAAAGGCGCCCACCCTGATCATAACGGGGAGCGAGGATCTCCTCGTGCCCCCTGAGAATTCGAATATCCTGGCCCAGAACATTCCTGGCGCGCACCTGGAAACATTTCCCGGCTCAGGGCACTGCTTCTTCATCGAGGAGAGCGACCGGGCAAACCGGCTTCTGATCGATTTTTTCCTTGACAAGAAATAGACGAATAGAGGGGACTGCAAAATGAATATGGATCTCAAAGATTGTCGGATCGCCACGCTTCACACTCTGCTCTGCTGCAATGACGGAGTCTCGATCGTCATAAACCAGGTCATCGACTCACTTCACGAGCACCTCGGCGTGCCCATGGAGAACTTCTCCTTCGCCTGCGGCGTATACGAAGGGGACCGCTATCAAAATGTTTTCGTCGATGACTCCCTCTGGCACAAGGACGGGACGAACAACTACCTCCTCGAACACTTCGAGGAGCCGGCCCCAGGGGACCTGGGAGAGAGGATCGAGGGGAGGGTGGCGGACGCAAAGAACGCCCTCGCCCGTTTCTTTGAGGAGAGCCGCCCGGATCTGCTCATCGCGCACAACACGGGCCATCCGGTAAACTTTGTCTACTCGGTGGCGCTGCACCGCTGGTACGAGGAGTGCAGGAAGGCAGGCCGGAAGCCCCCCAAATACGTCATCTGGTGGCATGACTCCCACCTGGAGAGGGAGCGTTTCTACCACCCCAACGCCCTGATCGGGCGCTATCTGCTCGAAGGGCTCCCCGGTCCCCACCCGGACGGCCTGGTCTTCATCAATCGTGGGCAGTGGGAGATCGCCCGGCCCTACTTCGAAAAGCTGCGCGATGCGGACCCGGCCGTGGTGGACCGCCTGGATCGGGCGCACGTCGTTGTGCCGAACACGTGCGACATCCCCGGAGACTGGATCAAAGACCCGGATGAAAAATACTTCTCTCCCAAAATGGACGAGTACAACCGGGACTTCATGGACGCCATGGGGATCACCGGCATCCTGAAGGAAAAAGGCAAGGATTTTTCGGAGGCCCTGATCCTGCTGCAGCACACCCGGGTGGTGCCGCGCAAGCGAATCGACCACGCCATCGACTTCGCCTTTGCCATGGCGGACAAGATGAAGCGGGAGGGGCAGGAAAAGGTCGTCTTCCTCCTCATCTCGGGCCCCACGGGGGACGAGCTCAGCGACGACGTAAAGGACCTGACCGACCATCTGAACTCAAAACGCACCGAGCGGCCCGACCTGGACGTGCACCTGATCTGGGGAGAGGACCGGATCCTGTCGAAGCGGGAGATCAGAGACGGCGTGAAATACTACGACTTCGCCGAGGTTCCGGGGATCGTAGCAAACTACGGCGGGCTGGGGACCTACTTCAGCGACGTGGAAGGTTTCGGCAACAACCTCCTCGAGCTTCTCAGCCTCGGCGTCCCGCCCGTTGTGAATCGGTACCCCATCTATGACACCGACATCGCCATCTACGGCTTCCAGATCCCTTCGACCCGGGACGGGGAGATGACCGAGGAGTTCATAGAGGGCGCCTACCGGCTCCTCACCGACCTGGATCATCGCCGCGAGGTCATCCGGGAGAACGCCCGCCTACTGGCCGAGAATCTATCGCACAAAAAGATCTCGGACAACCTCTCGGACCTCGTGGGCCGCATGAGCCGCACGTAAATCGCTCACCCGGGCGGAAGGCATTCCACTCACTAGACGTTATTTTTGACCCGTCTTTGGCTACGGTCCACTCGAATCGACAACTCGGCCCGGATTCTTCATGAAGAATCCGGAGCCTCAGACATGTCGATTCGCCCCTTCGGGGGCGTTCCCCTACGCCAAGGCGGGTCCCCAAAAATCCCGTCTGATGTTCGCTTGAATGCCTTCCGCCCGGGCGAGCGAATTTCCGGATTATGGCTTTTCATCAGGTGTATAGTTATAATAATAAATGCTTGGTTGCTGGGCTGCGATCCAACTGGTTCCTGTCCGAAAATGTCATTCCGAGGCGACAGCCGAGGAATCTGATGTTGCCAACTGAATACAAATACAAGATTCCTCACTGCGTTCGGAATGACTCGCCGACAATATTGGCTATTTCTGGACAGACACTAACTGCAGCGCCTTCAGGCGACTAGGGGGGCTTGGATGCGGGAGGCCGTCCGGCCCTTCATGGTTATGTGGGACGGATAGGGAAACCGATTCATTGAGAGACGGAGGTGTGGACGATGAAAAAGGCTGGCCTCTTTATAACGTTCTGTCTCCTGGCGGGAATGTCACTTCTCCCTGCCGGTGAAGTCCTGGCCCAGTTCCTCTTCTATGCCAGGGTGGACTATGAAGCCCACGACGGGCCGGAGGATGTTGCAACCGGGGACTTCAATGGGGACGGCCATCAGGACCTCGCCGTGGCGAACGTCTTCAGCCACGATGTTTCGATCCTCCTCGGCCACGGGGATGGGTCATTCCAGGAGGCCATAAATTACGACGTCGGCGGCGGCCCCGTAGCTGTGGCCACAGGGGACTTTGACGAGGACGGACGTCAGGACATCGCCACCGCGATCTCTCGCAGTGTTTCGATTCTCCTCGGGAACGGAGATGGTACATTTCAGGGCTATGTACAATACATAGTTTGCGAATACTATTACGATCACCTAAGTGATTTGGCCATAGAGGACTTTGACGAGGACGGACACCTCGACCTCGCCTTCGCGAATAACGGTGGCGACTACGTCTCGATTCTCCTCGGCAGGGGGGACGGATCCTTCCAGGAGGCCAGAGATTACGGCGTCGGCACTGAGCCCGAGGATGTGGCAACCGGGGACTTCAATGAGGACGG
>CAZFWM010000538.1:0-3616 GCA_964522545.1 uncultured Thermodesulfobacteriota bacterium | reverse complement strand
AGCCCCCATATCGTTTCTTTCAGTTCCCATAGACGGTGGGAAGTTCAAGTCATTATAAGCAGGATCGGGGTCTCCAGCGTCAATGCACAGAGACCCGATGGTTAGTTGATAGTCACCTCCGCCGACAAAGAGTGGATTCGAATCGATATTCCCTGCCCCCCAGTCTAGACTAGTCGTTCCATAGATCCATATTTCAGCCAGTCCGCCTTGGATATCGCTATACCGTACAGAGGAATTGGTGGAATCATATAGGTTTATCTCTGGACCATTGCCATTAGCAGAGTTTCCCCACAAGATTGTATTTACAATGTTAAAATCACCGTTGTGCCCCGAGTAGATTCCGCCTCCATTATGAGCGTAATTTCCAGCAAACGTACAATTCACTATCGTCATGCTAGTATCAATAGTTCCGCCTTGTATACGTAACCCGCCGCCAAGTGTACCGAAACCCGTAGCGTTGTTATTTATGAATATGCAGTTTTTAATAATTGCAAAGGTACAACCTCTATCGTGGACTCCACCACCAGAATATGAACTGTTCCCAGAAAGGGTACAGTTTGATATCACTATATTATTAGCCCACATGTATATCCCGCCTCCACTAGCAGCGCTATTCCCAGAGATTGCGCAATTAGTGATTTCAACAAGGTGATCCAAGCCATTGGCCGTTAAATAGATACCTCCACCCATTCCATAACCGCTATCTTGCAAAGCCACGTTCCCACTGATTTCGCAGTTTTCGATATTTGAGTAACCTTCCATAAAGCGGATCCCACCACCAACTGCAGCAATATTTTGCGAGATTATGCAGTTTGTTATCCACGGGGAGCCATAATCGGATGAAATCCCGCCACCGGAGAAGGTACTATTTTCCGTTATTGTACAGCCTGTAATCGTCGGGAAGGAGTGAAAACAATAGATCCCGCCGCCCTGATAGTCCTGCATACCTTCAGAGAACGTGTTGTTTCTTGAGATCGTACAATCCATAATCTTCGGAGACGACTCATCACAGTAAATGCCGCCGCCGTATCGTTCAGAGCTGTTTTCCGTTATCGTGCAGTTCGCGATCGTCGGGGAAGAGGAAGAGCAGTAAAGGCCTCCACCGTAACTATACGAGGAAATAATGGTTCCACTTCCGTTTTGGATCGTAAATCCATCGATGATCGACTCCTCCATCTCTCCGCTTATGAAAGTCACGACTGTACCTGCCTGTCCGCCGTCTACAATCGTCACATCATCCCTCGCCTCGCTCCGGACCGTGATCGCCTTTCCGATGAAGTCGATGTTCTCAAAATAGGTTCCCGGCGCGACCAAGACGAGGTCGCCGTCAACGGCAGCCACTATCCCAGCCTGGATCGTGGACTGATCCGCCGGAACATGGATCGTAGCGGTGAGGGCCGGTGAAGAGGAAAGGATCGAGATGAAAATTACAGCTGATACGGTTGAGATGACTGTCTTCATGTTTTTTCCTCCTTTGATTCTGTTTATAGGGCTGCCTCTCTTTGCGTGATTTGCATGCTCTGTCTTGCTTAGGGACTCGGCCAGCCTGTATAGGCCTGTTCGTAATAGACCGCTTGTGCATCCCCTTCCGTAAACAGACCCGTCCAAATTCCTATCCAAGACAGGCCGCCCGGGAAGGGGAAGGAACACGGGAAGGAAATAGGGGGAGCAATGACCGGCAGCGGCATTGTCCAGAGTGGAATGACTTGAGTTTCCGGGTACGTCAGAATCAGGTAATTCACCCACGAGGCCGGCACAGGAGTGCCGATGGTAACGTCCAGGCTGAGTTCGCCCGCCCAGTACGATGCATCCACTTCGAGTGTAAATTCACAGTCCGGGTCATCAAAATCGACGATGCCGTCACAGTCGTTGTCAAAGCCGTCTGTGCAATCTTCCGAAATGACATCCAAACAGTCGGAATCCTCGCAGTCGATCAGGCCGTCACAGTCGTCGTCGATTTCGTTGTCACAGACCTCGCCGACACCCGGATTTACATCAGGGGCTCTATCGTCGCAGTCCGCACAGAAGAGCCATCCGTCCAGATCTTCGTCTATCCGCTCGTCGACAGGGACTAAGTCGTCACAGTTGTTGTCCTTGCCGTCGCAGATTTCCTCGGCGCCCGGATATGTGTCCGGATCGGAGTCGTCACAGTCTTCTCCCATGCAGACCGGATCATCGTCGAAGTGCCCGTCGCCGTCGGCGTCCTTGTCAAAGGGGTCCCCACTGCAATTCCAATCGATCTCGTCGCAGACCTCGTCGACCCCCGGATTCACTTCAGGATCGCTGTCGTCGCAGTCCGTTCCCCCGCAAGCTTCATCGGCATAGCCGTCGCCATCCATATCCACACAATCCAGATAGAAGGCGTATAACCGGAAGTCGAACGTGGCGGCGTGATAAAGTCGACCGTTAACTATAGTTGGCTGCGAGCGCATGGGATAACCAGTGCCCGCCGTGTAGTACTGCCATAAAATATCGCCGGTCGAAGCGTCGAAGGCGTAGAGATAACTATTACCGCACGTCGTGTACACTACGCCGTTTGCCACTGATGGCGGGTGGTCAAAGGACGAGCATGACGTCTCGGTAACCCAAAGAGGAGAACATTCAGATCCTTCGCAGCCGTTCGCATCAAATGCGTAGAACGTGCCATTTGAGCCCATATATAGCTTCCCATCCGCCACCGCCGGGTTCTGATGGTCATCGACCAATGGTGTCTCTCCCCCCCAGAGAGGGGAGCAAATCTCCTCTGCGCAGCCGCTCGCGTCGAACGCATACAGGTATCCAACGTTTGAGTGGATATAGACCAGGCCGTTGGCCACAACTGGCCCCGCCAAGCTGCCTTCGCCTGTGATTCCAGTCCAAAGGAGGTCACCGTTTTCCGGATCGATCGTACGCAGGGAAGCAAGATCGGAATTGCATACGTATACGATCCCATCGTCTACAGCTACCCCTCCGCCCGGGGAGATGCTCCATATCTCATCGCCCGTCGCGGTATCCAGTGCGTGCAGAGAACCTGCCGCATTCACATAAAGCACACCATCGGCGACCAATGGTGAACCTACATCTGAGGACCCGACGTCCCAGGTCCAGAGCGTGCCACCGGTCAATGCGTCAAAGGCGTACACCTTCTTGATCGAAGTCACATACGCCACGCCATCAAAGACCGATTGGCCTGCGTGCTTTCCTGATAGACCATTCGTCCAGAGCCTCGAACCTGTGTCTGCGTCGACCGCCCGGAACTCTTCACCATAGAGACCGTAATAGACAATATCGTTCGCGACGGATACGCACCCTCTAATTGTGCTGGAGACCGAGTTTGTCCATAAGACCTCAAGATCCCCGACCGTGGTGGGACCGATCATTTTCTCGTTTGGATTATAGCTGGTGCGCTGGGCATCGAATTTCAACTGGGGCCAGTCTGCGGCAAATGCTTTAGCCATACCGGCACTTGCCCAGATCGTCACGGCGGCGACTGCGAGAAGTGTGATACTCCTCCTTGTTGAAAAGAGCCTCATTCTGTGCCTCCTCTCCTGTTGGTGCCGACAATGTAGAACTTGCCGACTCGATGCATAGGAAATTATAAGATCGACAATTGAGCACCTTGAGGATGTTGCGAGCG
>CAZFWM010000537.1:0-3618 GCA_964522545.1 uncultured Thermodesulfobacteriota bacterium | reverse complement strand
GACTCTGCGTTAAAAAATCTGAGAGAAAAAGTCCGCCCGGAGGGCGATAAGTTCATTCAATAGGAAATCCAATTGACCCCGAAGGGGTCAGGTCATGTAGCCTGGGGTGTCAACCCCAGGAGCAATTGAGCTCATTGGCTCGCCCGAAGGGCGATAATTCATAAAGTCTTCCAACAGGGACATTCGAATGCCACCGAAGCGTTTCAGAACTCTGGGCTGGCGTATCCTCTTGTGGATGTCCCTTGTGGCGCTGGGACCGCTCGTCATCATGGCCTATCAGGGCTACCACTGTGCCCGGCAGGCGATCGTGGAGTCCCAGGAAAAGCACTTGCGGTCCGTGCTGGAGGCGAGGAAGACCGGGATCGAAACATGGCTGCGCGAGATCCAAGAGGACTTCCAATTTCTGGCCTCGGCCCCCTGTGTGCAAAAAGACTGCGTCGGGCCGTTCTCTGGAGCGGCTACCGATCAGGAGGGGGAATTCTTCAGCCTCCTGGACCATGTGCGCAAAAGCAGCCCTTCCTATGAGACGATCGATGCATACGATTTAAACTGGAAACGTCTCATACGGACGACAAGCATCCGCCGCCACGATCAAGACCTATTCCCGTCCGATTTCATTTCAAAGCTGCAAGGCACAGACGGGATTGTGCTCACCCCCGCCAATCCGCACGAGGGCGGCGGCCTGGACCTTCATGTGGGCCATCCCATCCTGAACTCAGGAGGCGACAAGGTCGGATACGTTGTGGCCAACCTGGAGCTCTCCCCCACGCTCGATCCCATCCTCAGCGACCGTTCCGGTCTCGGGGATACGGGCAAGGTCCTTTTGCTTTCTTCGGAGGGGCGCTGCCTGAAGACAGGGACGGATTATTTCGACCCGTCAGGCAGGAAGAGCCATCTGCCGCCCGAAATCCTCTCAGCCGGATCCCCGAAGGTTTTTGATTATGCCGATCAAGAGGGGATCAAGGTCCTCGGCGCCTCGACCGCGATCCCGGATCTGAGCTGGATCGTCGTGGCCGAAGTCGATCAAGAGGAGGCGTTTGCCTGGCTCGGGAGACTTCGCAAGCGGGCCCTGACCACCGGGGCCGTCACACTTGTCATCGTACTGGTTCTCGCCGGGAGGGGCGCGGGAAGGCTCTCCAAGCCTTTGAGGCAACTGGCGGCCGTGTCCGGCCGGATCGCCAAAGGCCAGCACGAAGTCCGCCTGGGCCGCCTGGAGGGCACAGAGGCCCGGGAAGTGGGAAGGGCCTTCAATGCGATGCTCGATGAGCTGGCCGCCAGCCATCGGAGGCTCATGCATGCGGCCTCCCTGGCGGCCGTGGGAGAGCTCAGCTCCAGCATCGTCCACGAGATGCGCAATCCCCTCTCCTCCGTGAAGATGAACCTGCAGGCATTGCGCAGGAGGGTCGAAGGGGATGATGCGCACTCCGAGCTTGCGGACATCGCCTTCAACCAGGTCCTGCGCCTTGAAACCATGCTCTCGGACCTTCTCGGCTATGGAAAGCCGCTCCAGCTGAACCTGGCCGCGATCCGTCTTGGTGATATCGCCGGAGAAGTTTCTAGGGTCGTCGGCAAGGATGTAACGGAGAGGGGCGTCTCAGTAGACATAGAGGACGATCTCGGGCAAACCAGGGCCATGGCGGATCCCGAGCAGGTTCGGCGTGCCCTGACCAACCTGGTGGCCAATGCCGTCCAGGCGTCTTCACAGGGAGGGAGAGTTCTCATTGAACTGAAGATCGCACCCAACGATTCGAACAGGATCGTCGTCTCAGTGAGTGACGAGGGCCGGGGCATCTCGGATGCCCACATGGACCAGCTCTTCCAACCCTTCTTCACGACGCGCGATGGCGGAACCGGCCTCGGCCTCGCCAATGTAAAAAAGATCGTCGATTACCATGGCGGAGAGGTTTCGGCGGAAAACCGATCAGAGGGGGGCGCCATGTTCACCATGATCATGCCAAAGGGAGGGCCGCCTGCATGAGCTCGATTTTTATCATTGACGATGACAGGGCCCTGTGCCGCTCATTGCAGATCCAACTCGAAGCTCAGGGTCATGAAGCAAGGGTCGCCCATACCGCCTCGGATGGGCTCACCACACTCGCCGAAGGGACGCCGGATCTGGTGCTGCTGGACCTCAAGCTCCCGGATCGGAGCGGATTGGACGTTCTTCACAGTCTGCAGGAAGTGCACCACGCCTCTCCCGTGGTGATGATCACCGGCCAGCAGGACATGAAGGCCACCATCGAAGCGATGCGCTCCGGTGCCTTTGACTATGTGAGAAAGCCCTTCGAGCTCGACGATGTGCTCCTTGCGATCGAAAAAGTGGAGCGTTTCAAGGCCGTCCGCAAAGAGAAGCAGTCCAGAGTATTACTGGAGCCGGATTCGGACGTCGGCGATTTCGGCCGAACCCAAAGACCCAATGAAATCGTGGGCGCCGACAAGAAGATCGTGGAAGTAGTCAAACAGATCGGTCTGCTTTCCATGAGCCGTGTCACCGTGCTGATCGAGGGAGAGAGCGGCACCGGCAAGGAGCTGGTAGCCCGGGCCCTTCACGAGTCCACGACGCCCGGCAAGCCTTTTGTGGCGATCAACTGCTCGGCCCTGGTTCCCACCCTCGCGGAGAGCGAGCTTTTCGGTCACGAAAAAGGGGCCTTCACAGGGGCCGACGCCCGCAAGATCGGCAAGCTGGAATTTGCCGACGAAGGTACGGTCTTCTTCGATGAGATCGGCGATATGCCCCTCGACATTCAGGCCAAGATCCTGCGGGTCATCCAGGAGCAGGTCTTCGAACGCGTGGGCGGCCTTGAGGGCATCCCCTTCAAGGCCAGGGTGGTAGCCGCAACGAACCTCGATCTCGAAGCCATGATCGGAGAGGGTCGGTTCCGTCAGGACCTCTTTTATCGCCTGGCCGTCTCGCGGATCGCCCTTCCCCCTCTGCGCCAACGGCGCCGGGACATCCCTCTACTCGTACGCCATCTCATGGACCGGATCGGCCGCAAGCTCCACCGGCGAATCGAGGCCATCGAAGAAGAGGCGATGCGCCGCCTGACGAGCTATGATTGGCCCGGCAATGTACGGGAGCTGGAGAACGTGCTGACACGGGCAGTAGCCCTTGCAAGGGGGACCGTGTTGACCGCAGATGAGCTCGAATTCTCCCTCGGAACCGCAAAGACCAAGGCCCCTGCAGTCTCCGAGATCGTTCCCCTCGAACAAGCGGAGAAAGAACACATCGAAAAGGCCCTGCTGGCATCCGATTGGAATATCACCCGCACATCCAAGCTCCTCCGAATCTCACCCACAACACTTCGAAAAAAGATAGCCGACTACGATCTTCGAAAGCCCTTGTAGCGCGGGCCTGGCCCAGGAACCACTCGATGCCGTTCTCGTCGGGAAAAGTTATCCCGGCCCGCCCGTTTTGAAAGGTATTTTGAGTTGATATTGAGGAGTCGTTGGGGTAAAAAGGCAGAAACTCTCTACCAAACCCGAGAAAACTTCCCGGAAATCCCGTGGGAGAAATAAATATGTCGGATGAGTGGAAACGACTCTTCGATCAGGTCGTGATCTGATGCTGTCGGCCCGGCAAACGGCAGCGCGGAACATCAACACCTTGCATGTATTCAC
>CAZFWM010000536.1:0-3620 GCA_964522545.1 uncultured Thermodesulfobacteriota bacterium | reverse complement strand
GAATGGGATAGATTTCGAAAGGTCAACTGCCGCGAAGCGGCCTTAGTTCAACTATGCCAATAAGGAGGCTCCAATGACAATTGAACTGATCCAGCCCATCATCGACCGTCTCGACGACCTGGAGACCAAACTGTACAAGAAGGATTTCCTCCTCACCTGGGAGCGCTCCCAGGCAGAGCTGGACGCCGTGCTGTTGGCGGCCGAGGCCCTCGAGGCTCTTTACCGGGCCAACATCTCTACCCGCATGTTCAACGGGGGGCTCGCCATCTCGAACTTCAGGGACAAATCGACTCGCACACGCTTCTCCTTTGCGAGCGCTTCGAGCCTTTTAGGCCTCTCCGCTCAAGACCTCGATGAGAGCAAATCCCAGGTCGCCCACGGCGAGACCGTGCGCGAAACGGCCAATATGATCTCCTTTTTAACAGAAGTCATCGGGATCCGGGACGACCTGTTTCTCGGCGAAGGACACAGGTACATGGCCGAAGTGGCGGCGGCCGTGGAGACCGGCTTCAAGGAGGGCGTGTTGCCCCAGCGTCCGGCCGTGATCAATCTGCAGTGCGACCAGGATCACCCCACCCAGTCGCTCGCCGACCTCCTCCACCTTCAGAAGACCTTCGGATCCCTGGAGGACCTCCGATCGAAGAAGCTCGCCATGACCTGGGCCTACTCCCCGTCATATGGAAAGCCGCTGTCCGTGCCCCAGGGCATCATCAACCTTATGACACGCTATGGCATGGAGGTGGTGCTGGCCTACCCCGAGGGATACGACCTCATCCCGGAGACCCTGGACATTGCGTCGCGATTCGCCGCCAATTCCGGCGGCTCCTTCAAGGTCACCCACAGCATGGACGACGCCTTCCGAGGGGCCGACATCGTCTACCCCAAGAGCTGGGCCCCTTATAAGGTCATGGAAAAGCGCACCGCCTGGCTGCGGGCCGGCGAGGCCGGGAAGCTCGACGAGCTGGAAAAGGAGTGCATCGCGAACAACGACCGCTACCGGAATTGGGAATGCACGGAAGAGCTCATGGCACTGACTCGCGACGGGAAGGCCTTGTACATGCACTGTCTCCCGGCCGACATCACGGGCGTCAACTGCGAGGCCGGCGAAGTGGCGTCCAGCGTGTTCGACCGTTACCGCAAGGTCACTTACCACGAGGCGGAGCACAAGCTCTACATCATCGCGGCCATGATCCTGCTCACGCGGTTCGAGCGCCCTGCGCACATACTGAGCGATCTGCTCGAGAACGCCGAGCCGCGCCGGCTGGGGTAACCCTAACGTGGTTGACGTTCGCACCACATCTACGCAAGCCGCGTAGGTGTCTCAATGAAATATTCTAATTTGAGCCGGTGTATAACCACTCCATATCGGAGTCGCGCAGCTCCCCGGCCGTGTAGAGGCCGGTGTAGAGCCCGATCCACCTCAAGGCCGGGAACGGAATGGTGACCGGGACTTCAACGGGCGGATCGATCGCGGGCAGCGAAAGCGTCCAGAGCGGGACGACAGCAAAGCCGGGGTAGGTAAGGATAAGGGTGGTCGCCCATTCGGCTTCTTCCGACGTGCCGAGAGTGAAGGTCAGGCTCAGCACGCCTGCATAGTAAAAGCCGACCAGCTCACACGCAAATTCCACAGCAGCGCAATCCGGATCCTCTAGGTCCGCCAGGCCGTCGCAATCCTCGTCCGCCCCGCCGGCGCAGATCTCGGCGGCGCCCGGATTCACGCCGGGATCGGCGTCGTCGCAGTCGTCTCCTCCGCACGCCTCGTCCGCATATCCATCGCCGTCCTCATCGCCGCATCCGACCCTCCACGCATGGACGATCGGCTTGTCTCCGTCGGTCAAGGGCTCGAAGACATAGAGCAGCTTGCCCGCACGATCGAAGCTGGCCGCGTTCACGTGATGCTTCTGCTGGCTCATCACGAGGTGGTACAAGTGCTCGTCGATGTTCAGCGTGGCGTACGGCTGGGGCTCGTGGGGCTCCATGGTCCCGTCCGCCACGGCGGCCAGCTCTTCTGTGTCGTAGAAGATGATCTGGCCCTGGAAGCTCGTGGACCACCACCCCCGACCGTAATCGGGATTGTCCGGATCGTCGGGGTACCCGTACCAGCAATCGCCGAACCCCTTCGTGCCGACGAAGATCACGGCCGACCGATCGCCTGCCGTCAGCCACGCCCCGCCGGTCCACTCGTCCGAGTGCTGATAGTCGATCATGGTATGGCCGCCCGGAATGTAGGAGTCGTCGTAATGGAGCAGGACCGTGGATCCCAGGTGCGTGCCGGGCGCGGGGGGTACCCCGTCCATCCACGGGCCGTAGGCATACAAAGACGGCCCCTGCCCCGACCAGCCGCCGTCCCGGTACCTCCCGGTCGCAAGCAGCATCCCGGGCGTATGAGCCGCCGCCCACTCGGCGGGAATCTCGAAGAGGTAGTCATTGACGCTGTAGAGGGAGTGATGGCCGATGTACCAGGCTCCTGCCGTCTGCGGATCGGACAGGTCCAGCTCGCACCACATGTGGGACGGGGTGAAGGAGGGCGAGCCCGGCTCCTGGAAGTGCTGTCCCCACCCGAAATGTAGCTTGTCCGTCGTCTGCGAGCCCTGCCGGGGAAGATACTCCATCCCCACCCGGATGATCTCCTGGAGTCCGTCGAAGAGGCCGGCCTTTACGTCTTGGAAGCCCTGCAGCCGTCCGGCGGTATTCAGGTCGTTCAGGTCCTTTGCGCCGGAGATGACAGGCACGGGGACGCTGATCTCCGACACCATCTCCTCCCAGGCATGGCCGGTCCCGAAGATCGAGCCGGGAAATCCGTCGGCCGGGCCGTCCGGGTCGCCGTCCGGGTAGTAGGTCATGGCATCCCCGCCCCAGGCCCAGCTTGCCGGATCGACGCCGTTGGGAAGCCGGAAGGCCCCCAAATAGACAAGCTCTGCAGGCTGAATTCGAAATGCCGTTCCGCTCTGGCCGAGCAGAACAGACGGAGCGGCCGGTAGAGTCATCAGGGAAAACAATCCAATTGTAATTATCTTCCTCATCACAGAGGGCACCTCCTCATTCGGGATTAATCCCTGTGTCAGCAGGAATATGAAAAGGATACTAAAATCTCGAAGTCAAAACAAGGAAAAACTGTGTGGATTGGTCAGGGAGGGGAGCTCAATGATGCAGGATCAGAAATCGAATTTCCAGTGCGCCCAGTGTTTATCGATTTGCACCAATTCTCTCGATAGTGATGTCTGCCTCTTCTCCATAAGCCTCTCTCAACAGATTTCGAATAATATCCAGCTCCTCCGCTCTCTCTTCTTCGGCTATAGCCAGTGCTTTATTGGATTCCCTCAACTGGTCCTGAAATGTCGCACTATAATCAGCCGGATAAAATGGCTCCGGTTCGTTCAGGCGTCTCCTTGTTTCGATCCGATTGAACTCCATACCTATGAATTTTTTCTCCTGGTCGAGATTATAGGCCTGAATCCTGATGTGGTGCGGACCGTGTCCGTTTACATGAACGAAGACATGATAGAGGGAAGGATCTATCTTTCTGCTCAGAATCTTCATATTTCGACTCTCCTCATTTTGCTATGTTAAGGCCTCTTTTAGACACCTGTATTGATTCATTGGCAATGAATATGCCAATA
>CAZFWM010000535.1:0-3640 GCA_964522545.1 uncultured Thermodesulfobacteriota bacterium | reverse complement strand
GCGCGGCCACATCTGACGCACTCTGACGCGTTTCCGCTCTGCGTTTTATGCAACGTTAGGGTTTTCCGTACTTCTCTGATTCACAAAATGCCTCCCTTGCATTGACCTCATGAGACCAGAAGCGGTATTTATTGAATTC
Organism: uncultured Thermodesulfobacteriota bacterium; assembly: GCA_964522545.1. GTDB lineage: Bacteria > Desulfobacterota > DSWW01 > CAZFWM01 > CAZFWM01 > CAZFWM01. The sequence continues at coordinate 3,501 of CAZFWM010000535.1, read as the reverse complement.
CTGGTCGCGCACGCTCCGGCATGCGGGCGGAGAGGAATATCCACGTAGGAAATTTCTATAACTCCTGGAGGTGAATCATGAGAAAGACCGCTCTTCTTGTCTTAGTATCAGTATTTCTCCTTGGTATCGTACCCGGTGCCCTGAGCGCCGGAGAATCGGCGGTCTCTGCAACTGGCCGTCCGATCACCTTCGATGATCTGTTCGGCTTCGGCCGGGTGACCTCGCCCCGGATCTCGCCGGACGGAAGAGCCGTGGCCTATGTGGTCAAATGGTATGACAAGGAGAAGAATTCATCCAACAGTGACATCTGGCTCGCTCCGATCAAAGGGGGAGAGCCGGTGAGGCTCACGACGGGAGAGGGGATGGATGCGCAGCCGTGCTGGTCACCCGACAGCACGACCATCGCCTTTGTCTCGACTCGCACAGGCTCGGCCCAGGTCCACCTTATTCCGACAACCGGCGGGGAGGCCGTGCAGCTGACGGATATCGCCACCGGAGCCTCTGCTCCCGTATGGTCCCCGGACGGAGAGTGGATAGCCTTCACTTCGGATGTATACCCGGACTGCGCGGACGAGGCGTGCAACAGTGAGCGCGAGGAGGAGAGAGAATCCAGCCCGATCAAGGCCCGCTTGATCGACCGTCTCCTCTACCGCCACTGGAACCACTGGCGCGACGGAAAGCGGAGCCACCTCTTCGTCATCTCCGCTGCCGGGAGCGATGCGCGCGATCTCACACCCGGCGATCGCGACGTGCCCCCGATCTCGCTCGGGAGCAGCCACGATATTGCCTTCTCACCTGACGGATTCGAGGTCTGCTTCGTGATGAACACCGATCCCATGGTAGCGGCGAGCACGAACAACGATCTCTTCATCGTGCCGGTCGTGGGCGGTGAGCCCCGAAGGATCACGGAAAACAAGGCCAATGACAACCAGCCCCACTATTCCCCCGACGGTCGGTTCATAGCCTACCGGGCCATGGAGAGGCCCGGGTTCGAGTCCGACCGGCACCGCCTGGTCCTTTTTGAGCGATCGAGCGGGAAGCGTACAGTGCTCACCGAAGAGAGGGAGGATCTTTCGATTGGGGACATCGTCTGGGATCCGGACGGGAAGACCATCTATTTCACGGCTCCCAAGGAAGGACGCATTCCCATCTTTTCGATCAAGGTGAAGAACGGGAAGGTGAAACGTCTCGTTACAGAGGGGGTGAACAAGAAGATCGGAGTCTCACCGGACGGCCGTACCCTGGTATTCGTACGGGAGCGCCTGAACGCACCGGCCGAGATCTTCACCGCCAGGACCAACGGAAAAAAGGTCACCCGCCTCACCGATGTGAACGGAGAGCTCCTGAGCGAGCTGGAGATGAAGGGCGGCGAAGACTTCTTTTTCGTGGGGGCCGAAGGGGACCAGGTCCACGGCTTTTTGCTCAAGCCGCCCGGCTTCGACCCGGAAAAGACCTACCCCCTGATCTTCCTCGTGCACGGCGGCCCCCAGGGGGCGTGGGAGGACGAGTTTCACTATCGATGGAACGCCCAGATGTTCGCGGCACCCGGCTACGTGGTGGCCATGATCAACTTCCACGGGAGCGTGGGCTACGGCCAGGACTTCACGGACCGGATCAGCGGAGACTGGGGCGGAACCCCTTACGTGGACCTGGTGAAGGGCCTCGACTATCTGCTGGAGACCTTCCCGTACATCGACCGCGAACGCGTGGCGGCATCCGGGGCCTCGTACGGCGGCTACATGATCAACTGGATCGCGGGCCACGATCTCGGCAAGAAGTTCCGGTGCCTGGTCAACCACGACGGCGTGTTCGAGCTCACCAGCAAGTACGGCTCCACAGAGGAGCTCTGGTTCCCCGAGTGGGAGTTCAAGGGAACGCCGTGGAAATCGGAGACCGGTGAGAATCTCTATGAGAAGTGGTCGCCCCACCGCTTCGCCGGCAATTTTTCGACCCCCATGCTCGTCATCCACGGGGAGCTCGACTTCCGTGTCCCCGTGAGCCAGGCATTTCAGACCTTCACGGCTCTCCAGCGCCAAGACGTCCCCTCCAAACTCCTCTATTACCCGGACGAAGGGCACTTCGTGCTCAAGCCGAAGAATGCCGAGCTCTGGTGGAAGACCAATTATGAATGGTTCGAGCAGTGGTTGAATCCGTAACAATCCACCGGTGGATTGTTACGGATTCATCGCCTTTTTCTGCGAAAAAGGGTTTAATGAGGAGGGAATCATGTCGGTTCGATGTTTGACGAAGTACACGCACATAGGTGTGACGTTACTTGTCCTGCTGATTCTTGCTCTGGCCGGTCCCGGCTGCAATGGAGGATCATCGTCCGAAGGGGCGACCGGCTCCAGTCACACGATCTCCGAGTGCATCGGCGACCCTGCGTGCGGGGACATCCTGGTCTGTGCCCACCGTGGGGTGACCCATTTCCTTCCGGAGAACACGCTCCTCGCCTTTGAGTACGCGATTCACAACGGGGCGGACGTGATCGAGGTCGACGTACGCCAGTCCGCGAACGGGGAGTTCGTGGTCATGCACGATTCCACGGTGGAACGCACAACGGACGGCCTCGGCTATGTGGAGGACCTCACCCTGAAGGAGCTCAAAGAGCTGCGGATCAAGAGCGAAGAGCTCGTCCTCGGTACGTTCGATCAGTTCGAGGTCCGCTACGATCCCGGCCTTCCGGTTCCCGACGACCTGACCATCCCCACCTTTGCCGAGGCGGTGGATTTCATCGACGGGCGTGCCATCATCTACGTCGATTTCAAAACAGGCGACCGGCAGGCTCTGGCCGGGATCATCCGGGACATGGGCCGCCAGGACCAGGTCTACATCGCGGCGCGCTCGCTCGCCCAGGCCGAGGAGCTCGCCTCCGTGCCCGGCACGGTCCTGATGGGCAACCCGAACAGCATCGCCGAGATTGATGCTTTCGTCGACCTCGGGGCCGTGCTCCTAGAGATCGGATTCTGGGAGGTCACGCCTTTCATGGTGGACCGGATTCACGCCCGGGGGGCCAAGCTATTTGTCAACACCCTCAGCGAGCCGGACATCCTGATCCGCTCCCTGGTCATGCTCGAGCTCGGGCGGGTGGATCTGCTGCAGTGGGCGGGCCTGATTGCCGTTCGGATCTTTCCAGAGGGAGTGATCCCGATCCTGCCGGGATTCTTTGATCCCCTTTCATCTTCGGACGTAGGGGAGGTCTGGAGCATTCTGGAGAAAGGGTTCAGTCCGTTCGTGAATGTCGGGGCCGACGTGATTCAGACCGACTTTCTCGACCTCCTCGTCCCGTTTGTCGAGGAGAGCAACGGTCGGTAACCGGATCGCAGGAAATCCAGTTTACCCCACGCACCGTCATGCCCGCGGAAGCGGGCATCCAGAAAATGAGCACAACAATGGGTTCCCGCTTTCGCGGGAACGACGGTGAATTGGCCGAGAAAAGTCCCCGTCGAAGCCGGGATAAGTTCATTCAATAGGAAATCCAATATTTGACTTGTTTCTGTC
>CAZFWM010000534.1:0-3652 GCA_964522545.1 uncultured Thermodesulfobacteriota bacterium | reverse complement strand
CATGATACATGAGGTCATTCTAAAAGTCTATAGCTGAAATGTCGCTGTAGTAGTAAGAACGCGCGATTTATAGTAGGGGCGCGATTCATCGCGCCCGGAAGGGCGGACCCATGTGTGTCCGCCCCTACATTGGGCGGGCACGGCATGCCGTGCCCCTACGTTTAGATTGCCCCGAAAGAGCCACCTCTTCCGCGCGAAATCGCGGAAGAGGGCTAGATCGTTAGCAGGCTTTTACAGTCCTAAAATATCCGCTGCCATTTTCTCTGCTGTATCCATTCCGGTGGTATCAATCGTATCCGGCGCACTGCAGAAAGGAACAATATAGTTTCCGGTCATCTCGCATTTGCCATAGCTACACAGCCTGGCAAAGAGTTCCTGAACAAGATCCGCATTGTTTTCAATCGGCCCGTCACAGGTAACCAGAAGCAGGGCCCGCTTGCCATCCACAAGCGACCTGTAATCCTCTCCTTTCCTGAGATCACGAAGTAGACAAAGCGTAATCCAAGCCCACATTCAGGTCAAGAATAAAGACAAAGAACCTGTGTGTCACATGTTCGACGCAGTTATGTTCGCAGATTGCTACACATAGCCGGCTCAGGCGAGGCGCCAGCTAAGCATGAAAGCCGGGGCCGTTCTGAAACGGAAGTGCAGCTCCGAGCGCGATATGAGCTTTCGCGACTTCGTCTCCACCAGTGTTCCGAACATGGTGGTGTGGGATACCGGCAGGTTCCACGGCTTGATATTCACTTTGTCTCCGACGAAATGGTAGTCGATGCCATTCACGGAGAAATCCCAGGTGTAGCGAAGCCTGTGGTCCGTAAGGTAACTCAGCTCCAGCGTACCCTTGCATGGGACGTTTTCACACAATCCTCCCACGGTGATCGTGCCCTTCATATCCTGGGTCAAAAAAGTCTTGCTCCGGGGATTCATCCATGGGCCGATATGCTTCGGTCCCCAGGTGCTGTGGAACTCGATGGGGAATTCCCCCTCCGGCCCCATGCCCGGCTCGAACTCATGTTGGCCGGCCATGACCTCATCCATCAAGAAGCCTATGCGCCTTTCCTTGACCATGTTCATGAAATCGCTTAATCGCCCCATCTCTCCAGCCTTTCCCTTTTTCTCAATTTTTTTTTAAATAAGGAGCTCGTCCATCCAACCGATCTTCTTTACGTCGATGCGATTCGGGTCGGAAACGCCCAGGTTATATTTTGTTTCAGCGACTCGAATGTGTTTGGGGGGTACGCCGAGGGGCTCGTTCTTGCCAAAATACTCCTTGCGCTTTGCTTCGAGGATGCGCACGCCCGTGGCGTCGACAGCGACGGGATCCGTGCCCACGATCAGGCCATTGTAAGGCCAAGTGTACTTGGCCTGAAAGTGGTGCGGGCCCTTGCCATGGAATAGAGGTGTGAGCATGACCAGGATGTTGAGACGTGTTTTGCCCTTGACCTCCGGAAGTTCCCACAAGCCGCCGAGGTTGGCGCAGGAGTCGACATGCCAGCTGAAAGGGACCGCAGAGAAGACAATATAGTTTTTGATACAAGTTCCCACGCCGCTCCAGTGGTGCGTACGGAGTGGTCGGACATTGATTAGCGCCGTGGCTTTCTCGAAGACCGGATCGGAGCGCACACCGCGGTCGTCTACGGACATGCGGTCCTCTGTTACTCCTAGCTGGCGCAGGCGCTTCTGAATGGCGGCCTCGAGCTCTTTGGGTGTTGGCAAGAATTGCCATACATTACTCTTGATGCCTACCACGTCATCGGAGCGAATCAGCTCTTTCCACGCAATGTCGGCCGGCTTACCCAGGAGCTCGGCCACGGCATCATCTAGCATCCGAGCCAGGATCGCGGGATCGGGTTTGCGCCCGGCACCAAGGACGTCTGGATCGCGCACCAGCACCACGGAGGAACGCTTCGGCTGAGCGGCTTCGCCCCGCTCGCTCTCTTGCTCCAGCGCATTGTCCGCGGCCGGTAGGAGCCGATTGCAAGCGACGGAAAGACCCGCGGCACCGACCAGGACCGCGCCCGCCGTCCCGCTCAAGAAGTCACGTCGTGTCAGGCCTCTTTTTTTTTTGTCCTTATCCTTCATGTAAGGCTCCTCTCAGTGCCTCATCTTTTAGGGGCGACCGAATCGAGCAAGCGTTTTGCCGTCGCCCTGTCCGGGGCTTCGAGAACAGTAAATAGAATGGCGTCTGTCCTGCAGTAGCCGGCCCAGCGCTTGTTTGATAGCTGCACGATGGCACCGGCTTTTGCCTTGTTCAGATAGGCAGCGGAAAAATCCTGCTGCGCTGCCATGGCCGCTGGCCTTGAGGGGTAGGCCACAAGGAGAAACACTGCAAAGCGTTGTTCATGATCCGCAGCCGTGACATCGGTCACGCGGTAACGAGCGAGCAGCCCCTCGGTTTCTTTGGTCAGGTGCAGGGGGTTCACCTCGCCGATAAGATAGCGGCGCTTGAAACTTTCTAAATCGTGAAAATAATAAATCTGCTCTCTTTGAAGGCCTTTGCTCGGTAAGAGCTTCAAAATGTCCGGCTCGCTGCCGATTCGAGGAATTTTCTCGGCAATGGCCTTGCCAAGAGCCAATACGACTTCCTTTGTTTGGGCTGTCTCCTCGAGGGCGACCACGGAGACGTAATAACGGTCTTTCCAAAAGAAAAGAGAGCTTCCCAGGTAATCGGATTCCTGCCCGACGCTCACGTCCGCATCCTCTCTTATGTCGTGGTGAAACGCCCCAAAGGCGTCTTGGGAGGAACCCATGTCGAACAGATCGACGATAATATCAGCTGCATCCTCCTTGGCATACGTGCGGTCCAATACCTTGCGCACATTAAGCGAGCGATAGACTTCAGCGCCGCCATCGATAAGATCGAACAGAGTGTCAAACGTGTATTCGCCGTCAGGCAGGCTGGCCTTCCAGCCGTTCATCGTTTCCGGCAGCAGCTTGTCCAGACCGCCCGGGCTTGCGTAAATGTTGTTTGTCACGATCAGGACTCCTAACACGCTCAGGACAAAAGAGAAGAGCGGTTGGACACGAGTCATATTCGGATTCCCTGCTACTTTAATAGATAGGTGATTTGTTATCCGATGGAACTCGAAAATGCTACCAAAACGTCTGGATTGGGTCAACAGAAAACTGGGTTTACTGTCTCTCCCACCCCACGGCATCGAAGCCGATTTTTCTGTAGGTGCTTCCCGACTCGCCGGTGGCGTCCGTGAGCTCCACGTACTCGCTGCCGGAGTCGCTGAAGTAGTAGGTCCCCAGTGTGACCCACTGATCATAGTAGATGGACTGGTTCACCGTGGCCGTGTAGGTGCTACCGTTGGCCCGGACTGTGTACTTGGCAGATGTCGTGGTTGCGTGATCGTGGGGGACGAAGACCTTCACCCTGTAGTTGCCCGACCCCGGCAGCGACGGATTCCACCGGACTTAGTTGGAGACGACGGTACCGTTGACATAGGTCCAGTACATGTCTCCGCCGTAGCCGATCCACTCCCTGTGCCAGTACTCGGATGGGCCGTACTTGACGAATCCGGAGTCGCCGTCGTCCACGGTGACCGTGGTTGTGGTGGACTGGACCGTGATCTCCACCCAGAAGGGATTGCCGAAGGTGCCCCGCGGCCCTTCGAGCTGGTATGTAGCCCTGTGTGTGCCGGAC
>CAZFWM010000533.1:0-3684 GCA_964522545.1 uncultured Thermodesulfobacteriota bacterium | reverse complement strand
TAGAGCCTGATCAGCCTGAACATGCCGAAGAGGAAGAGCCCGCCCCGAAATCCCACGATTTCATGGTGTCTCTGGTACAGGGCGGCGAAGTATTAGATCTCCAGGACCTGCCGTCCGATGACCGGCTCTTCCTGTCGGGGATCTTGACGAGACTTCGGGAATCTCGCCTGGAGATTCCGGTGCTGCCAAAGGCCGCCCTCGAGATCTCGCGTCTTCTCTCAGACCCGAACAGCTCGATCGATGACTTCGCAAGAGTTCTCACGACGGATCCGGCCCTCAGCGTGAAGATACTCCAGATCGCCAATTCGGCATACTATGCATTGCTCACGCCCACCAAGAGCGTGCGCCATGCGATCACCCTGTTGGGATTGAACCATATCCGGGGCCTGGTCGTCGTTTCCAACCTGGAAGGCAAGGTATTGCAGGGAGGGATTTTCAATACGGAAGTCGGATGGCTCACGGACGTCTCCCTGGCTCTGGGGCACCTCTGTCAAAACCTGGCGGGTCCCTTGGGATTGGAATCCGACACGGCCTTCACGACGGGCCTCCTCTATCATGCGGAGCACTTCGTCATCATGAACATGGTGACCGAAGTCTCTAAGGAGAAACGAGTGAAGATCGTACCCTCCGCGATCTCCCTTTATATGGCTTTCCGTCGGTTCGGCCCCCAGATTCGGTCGCTGTCGGCCGCGGCCTGGGACCTGAAGGATGTCCTTCTGGAGGGGGAGGAGGACGACGCAAAGAAGGATCGGATTCGACAGCTTCGAAGTGCCATGGTCGCTGCCTGGACCGGAGCCGACCTTCAGGGAGAGGTGGCGGGCGTCCCATCGGAACGGCTGCAGAAAGCCTTCGAGCCCCTGAAGATCGGAAACGAGACAGAGTAGAGAGAACCCTGATCCGGTCGCTCCGAGGCAGCTCCCCCCCCCCGCACTCCTTCCGTACAAACTTCCTCTTGAGGACCGCGAAATAAATTTTCATCCACCCTCTTGACAAGGCAATTCAAAAGATATACCTTTACGTATAGGTTCATGATGAGTTCAGCATATACGTCTGCGTGGAGGTTGAATATGGTCGAGCGAATCTATGACAAGAGCGAGTTTCTGGACAAGGTCGGGCTGTCGGGCGACGCCCTTGACGCGTTCATCAAGGCGCAGGTGCTCCGGCCCGCAGGGCGGGTCGACGGCGAGACCCCCTATTTCGATGAACAGGGGGAGGAGGCGGCCGAGGCCATCGTCAAGCTGCTGGAGATCGGATACTCCGTGGAGGAGGTCATCCGGATCCGGCGCAAGGTGGGACTTCCCCGGAAGGGGGCCGTGCGATCCGCCCAGGGCAAGCCTCTGCTGACCGTGGGGGAGTTGGCCAAGCGGATCGGGTCCAACGCCCGCACCATCAAGCACTGGGAGGAGAAGGGCATCATCGAGCCGGAGGTCTACTCCCCCGGCGGCTATCGGATGTACAGCGAGGTCTATGTGAAGCTGTGCCGGCTCATCCAGGACCTGCAGCTCTTCGGCTACTCTCTGGACGAGATCAAGGTCGTGGCCGACCTGTTCCGCGATTTTCTGGCCGTCAAGAAGAGCCCCGGCGATTTTACTCCCGATGTGATCGTGGAGAAGGCCCGCGTCATGAAGGAACAGGTGACCCAGCTCAAAGAAAAAATGGATCTCTTCGAGAAGGGTATAGAGCGGTGGCGCAGCCTGCTGAAGCAAAAGCAGAGGGAGCTCACGAGCATGACCGCAAAAGTGCAGAAGCAAAAGCAGAAGCGCAAGGGCGGTAAAAAAGCCGAAAAGGCCGGCAGCTCCGCGGGCAAGAGCCGGAAGGCAGCGGGCCGCAAGGACAAGAAAGCAAGCCCCAAGAAAGAGAAGGGATCAGAGAAGGAGAAAGGATCAAAATGAAGATCATATTCATCGAACCCAAGTCGCCGAACCTGCACATATTCTCCCGCTTCGGGCTGCCGCGCCTCGGCTCGGTGCTGCTCGCAACCATCGCCGAGCAGAACGGGCACGATGCAACCGTGTACGTGGAGGAGCTCTCGGACATCGACTGGGAGGACGTGCACAGCGCCGACCTGGTGGGCATATCCACCATCACATCGACCGCTCCGCGGGCCTACGCCATGGCCGACAAGGTCCGAGAGTCGGGGGGCAGGGTGGTGATCGGTGGACCGCACCCCACCTATCTGCCCGAGGAGGCGGCCCGACACGCCGACTTCGTGCTCACCCGGGAGGCGGAGTACACCTTCCCGGAGCTGCTGGAGCATCTCGATGGAAAGCGTCCCGTCGAGACGGTGCACAATCTCGTGCGGTTGGTCGGGGAGACGATCGTCCGGGGCCCCGAGGATGGGCGCGTCGTGGACATCACCGGGAATCCGCACCCCGACTTCGGGCTCGTCCACGGATTCCATGACTCCTGCGGCATAGGCGGGAAGCGGATCGTTCCGGTGCAGCTCTCCCGCGGCTGCCCCTTTGACTGCTCCTTCTGTTCCGTGACCGGCATGTTCGGCCGCACCATGCGCTATCGTGGCACCGACGATGTCATGAGCGAGCTCCTGCAGTACAACCAAAGGGACGTCCACATATTCTTCTATGACGATAACTTCGCGGCGAACCCGAGACGGGCAAAGGAGCTGCTCCGGGCCATGAAGGCCGCCGGCACCCGATTCATCTGGTCCACCCAGCTCCGGATCGACGCGGCGAGGGATCGGGAGCTCATGGGGCTCATGCGGGACACGAACTGCGAGATCGTCTACATCGGGATCGAGTCCGTGAGCTCGGCCGGGCTTGAGCAGATCGACAAGCGCCAGACCGTGGAAGAGTTGGGCCGCGGGCTCCGTGTCTTCCGCGACCACGGCGTCTCCGTGCACGGCATGTTCATCCTGGGCCTCGATACCGACACCCCGAAGACCGCAAGAGAGACCGTCCGATTTGCCAGGTCCGCGGGCCTCAGCTCTCTCCAGGCCCTGATCCTCACCCCGCTGCCCGGGTCCAGGACCTTTGACGAGATGGAGCGCGAGGGGAGGATCCTGTTCCGGGACTGGTCCCTGTACGACGCCCACCATGTGGTGTTCAGGCACCCCACCATGAGCCCAGAGCAGCTCCAGAAGGCGCAGATGAAGGCCCACGCCAGGTTCTACTCACAGGGGAGGGTGCTCGGCAGCCTGCTCCGAGGGAGGTTCGACATCGCGGGGATCTCTCTTTACGCCAGAAACCTGAACCGCCGCTGGAAGGGGAGGAACGCCCTCTACCTCAAGGCACTGAAACTTCTGAAGCAGTCGAGGGACCTCGAGATCACCCTGGACCTGAGAGTGCCCTGCTATGTGTGAGGGGATGAATCGCTGGACATGAAAAGGCCCCCGCCGGGGAATCGGCGGGGGCCTGGGAAAGTCAGTCGGAGCATCCGAATAAGTTTTTTAATCACGCGTTTAAGGAGTACCCTCCCACTTACTCGGGATCGGCATCGATCGCCCCATCTCAGTCGCTCTCATCACTAGTCCGATTCAAATTCTGGAACCGCTCCTATATGGGTGATCTCAGAGTCGAATCCCACTAGGCCGATCCAGAGATCCGATGCTAGCAGCGGGTTGATGTCGCCCCCTACTGCTGTCGGTATATCGTAGATGTTCATGTATTGTTGATCGTTGGTCCGATGGCGGATAAAGATAAGCTCGTCCACTCCCACTCCCTCTCC
>CAZFWM010000532.1:0-3684 GCA_964522545.1 uncultured Thermodesulfobacteriota bacterium | reverse complement strand
GGTTACGATTGGTTGCATAACCATTATCGGTGTTCAAAATCGGTACTCACAAGTACGTAACCAAAAGAGCTAATGACAAGCTACTTAATGCCTATGCACACATTTCGAAGGATGACGATGAATACGTGGTTCCAGGCTATACGATCGCCGAGTCCTCTATCTTTGTGGATTTTGTGCCTTTAGAAGATAGGTTTCAGACACGCTCTAAGTTCAATGTGATTTCCTGTGGCGAAGGAGTTGCCCGACAACTCAAGGAGGTTCAGGAGAGATACAAGGGAAAGGTACGCTTGAGCATAACACACTGCCACCAATTTGGAGGCATGAGCACTCTCTCGGGAACCGACATCGGCGGTTTTCAGAACATCCTATCCAATCCGAACGCCAGCAAACCCTATGCTGATGGATCCCAGATGCCGGTCTTGTTAATTAGCGACTCAGGATCCACTCGTAAGGTCATAGGCTTCCTGGTGACAGCGAGCGAAGTGTCTCGGGCAAGAGTGCAATTGATCTCAGACGACTCGGAACGAGTTCTTAAGGCTTGGAAAAGTGCACCTGTAGCAATGCCGGATCTTCCAAAACCCGATATCATGGACACAATCCGTTCCGAGATCGGTTATGATTGGGAGGTACGACTTGCTCAACGGAGATCAGTACGAGATGGTTGGGCTATTCTTCTCGAGCATAAATCTGGAGTGAATTTTGTCGTTGAAATTGGTGGGACATGGCCAAAGGGTCCACCGAGAATCATCCGTCGCCCCAGTGCGAAAGAGGAGCCTATCAACTACGCGAACATATTAGACGTTCAGGCGCTTTTGAACGACATCCATGAGACTACATTCACTATGAGAATCCCGGAGAATCGCCTTCCCTCAATCGTGAACAATCGAGGTGAGATACTTGATGAAGAAATCGCTTTTATTCAATACATAGATTGGTTTGCTCTAGCGAAAAGACTCATCGACTGTATCGATGAAATTCCGAAAGACTGTTATAAAAACGATTTCTCCACATTGAAGTTTTGGTCCGGGGTGATAGGGCAGGCCTTCTTGTCGAAAGCAGAAGGAGAGATTAAAGAATATCATCCCACGGACATAGAAGAGATATCTGGCCACGAAAATCGCATGAGAGAGCAGCCAGAAGGCACCTCGAAAAAAGCTAAATAGAAGATCGTTCGCTTAGCAAGAAATTGTAAGAGGAAGTATCTTGTGGGCATATATTCTGTGTGAACCTCAGAGAGAATTGATGTCGGGAGTGAATTATGATCACTATTTCAGATAAGTTGCTCGATGAGATGCTTATAGCCCCACCTGGGACTATAGTCCGCGGGACCTACGATCCAAAGTGCAGCACAAGCACTATCGTTTCGCTTGACAACGGCCACGATCAGGCGCTCGTTCACGCCCCGATTGGAAGAGTCGATGTAGAAGATCTTTCTATGCCTTTCCTGTTTCACAGAATAAACGGCACCATCGTGGTAATAGACAGAGAACAGACGAGCCTGCCGTTAACAGTATACACCAACGCGGAATTCTATAAACGCAGCCCTATCAATCCCCAGACACAGGATTTTCTGCGTTCCCGAAAGATCCTTGTCTTCGGTCTAGGATCTGTGGGCTCCGTGTTCGTCGGAGCCCTAGCGGAGGCAGGTCTGGGATCCATCGCGGCTTCAGACCCAGACCGCCTGGAAATACATAATTGTCTTCGCCATCTGCTGAAGAAAGACTTCATCGGGTGGAACAAGGCCATCGCGATGGCCGAGCATATCAAGAAGGTCAATCCGGACTGCAACTTCATCCCATTACAGGAGGATCTTCTCTCCGGCGACCGGGAACCCCTCAAGGAGTTCCTCGATTCGTATCACCCAGACGCAGTCCTGGCGTTGACGGATAGCTATGGTGCGCAGACACTTGCCCAAGCCGTAGCAATCGATACATGTGCCCTATTCTTCAGTCTAGGGTGCTACAACAATGCTATCGAAGGAGAGGTCTTCTTTCGGCTTCCTACGTCTCCCCGCCCTGCGGGAGATTCAGTTCGTTATGCCTGTTATGAGGACCTGCATCCTCCTAGGAAAGGAGAGTGCGGTCACACCGAGTACGATTACAGCACGGACGAACCCGGGCGCTATGCGGGCGAACCGGCATTGAGTCACATGATCAATCATAAAGTGTACACAGGTGTCACCCTTTTTCTTCACGCCATCATGATGGACTCGCCAGTAAAAACTAAGGCCAGCAGAATCACCCAAGAGCACCTGCGTCGGGGCGCGCAATACGTCCGGTTAGGGGGGCCGTACGTCACTACCATCGAAGAATCTGGCGGGGCTAAAACGCTCAGCCTCGAGCGGCCGTGGCAGGTAAAGTGGAGTCGCATCAGAGGTCATGCGGACTGCGGTCTATGCTCTGATCGCGCAGAGGTATCCCAGTTTCTCTATCCCAGTTACGATGGATTTATAATCGAGAGTGTAGACGATTGTGGGTGAGGCCCAGTGGGGGGCTACCCGTCTAAGCACAGATTTCCCATTTCAGAGAGGTGATTGGCCGTGAGACGACAGGGATTCTTTATAGATTGGCCGAAAACGATTGTAGCAAGCGCTGTCCTGATTCTTTTCTTCCATATCCTAGCGAGCTCTCCTCAAATCCTTCTGATACTGCTTTTGGGCGGTCTAGTATGGTGGTTGTGGCGAGAGGGATACATCTCAGACTTGCTTACCCGTTGGAACGATCACGACTCCCTGCACACAAGGAGGCACAGGATTATCCAGCGCCCCGCAAAGAGACGTGTCGTCAGGAGGAGGCGAACACCGCGGCCCTGACTATTTTCCGTGCATGTTTTCGGAACAATCCAATGGATTTGTAAGTTCAGTTTCCCCCTGAATGTAATATTCACTAGAAGGGAGGAGAGAGAAATCCGAATAACCGGGGAGGACTATGCCGACTTGCAGGGTATGCAGATATCGCTTTGAGGGGACAAGATGTCCGATCTGCGGGCATCGCCCCCCACCGTTGCGGCCTGCTAGGGCGAGGGCCACGCCAGCAAGGGCGAGGCGTGCCGTGGTGAGGGCCCCGGCGCGGCCCCCAAGGCAAATACGAGGGGGACCGACTATCGAGGGGATCGTCCATCAAACAGCGGGGCCTCATCAGGAACCCGCACCTCTATCCTTCTGGAAGTTCGCATCGGGTCTACTTGGGATTATGGTATTCGCTCCCTTGCTAATTATGCTTTGGATGTTCAAGGTCGCGTTTAGGATCGCCTTCGGGATATTGGGTTTTGGATTCCGCGGGGGGGGGGAGGGCGTTCTTGGTACGATGAGATATTTATATTTAACATCGTTTCGCGGTTGCTCCATCGCGATGAACCAGTGCATGTTTATCACCACATCATCCAAGCCCCTAACCACCTCATGAATGCTCGCCAAGTGGGCGAGTTCCAAGTTGGGCGCGTATACCCTGGACATCGTGTCCGCCTGAACGGCAAATGGCAAAGCGGGACTTTCGTGATCCAATCCGGCAGAAACCTCACTCTCGGCACCGAGCTTCGACTGAGACGGGATTCGTGGGCAACCTTCTTCTGGATCCTCATGGGGATCGCAGTCTTCGGGTTTTTACTCCTCGCCGGCTTATCGAACGTGCCTAGGCCTCAATCAAGCGTAGATAGACCGGAGAGTACTTGTTAAAAAAAAGAAAA
>CAZFWM010000531.1:0-3759 GCA_964522545.1 uncultured Thermodesulfobacteriota bacterium | reverse complement strand
GGCGCTCGAGTAGCCTATGAACCAGTAAAACATTATTTTCCTTGTGGCCCTGAAGGACGCCAAGATCCAGACGCCCGCCCAGGATGACATCTTCACGGTCGGCACGGTCGGCACGATCATTCAGCTGCTGCGGCTCCCGGACGGGACGGTGAAAGTGCTGGTGGAGGGCAAGCACCGGGCCAGGATTTTGGATTACCTGCAAGAAGAAGAGTTTTTCCTCGTCAGCGTGGAGGAGCTCTTCGAGAACCCCGATGACTCCATGGAGATCCAAGCCCTGGTGCGCAGCCTCAATCGGGCCTTCGAGACTTATGTGAAACTGAACAAGCGGATTCCCAGCGAGATCGTTGCGTCGGTTTCATCGATCGAGGACCCGAGCCGGCTCGCCGATACGATCGTCGCCCACCTCAACTTGAAGCTCTCCGACAATCAGATGATCCTCGAAACCCTCGACATCTCCGAGCGTCTGGAAAAGCTATTCGGGCTCCTGAAGACAGAGATCGACATTCTCCAGGTGGAGAAGAAGATCCGCGGCCGCGTCAAGAAGCAGATGGAGAAGACCCAGAAGGAATATTACCTGAATGAACAGATGCGGGCCATCCAGAAAGAGCTCGGCGAGAAGGACGAGTTCCGGAGCGAGATCGAGGAGATCGAGGAGCTGCTCAAGAAGAAGAAGATGTCCAAGGAGGCCACCGAGAAGATAAAAAAAGAGATCAAGAAGCTCAAGCTTATGTCTCCCATGTCGGCCGAGGCCACGGTGGTGAGGAACTACATCGACTGGATTCTTTCTCTACCGTGGGACGAGTGTACGGATGATAAGCTCGACATCGACGAGGCCGAGAAGATCCTGGACGAGGACCACTACGGCCTCCACAAGGTCAAAGAGCGCATCGTCGAGTACCTCGCGGTCCAGACCCTGGTCAAGAAGATGAAGGGGCCGATCCTCTGTCTCATAGGCCCGCCCGGGGTGGGCAAGACATCTCTGGGCAAGTCGATCGCCCGGGCCACGAGCCGCGAGTTCGTCCGTCTCTCCCTAGGGGGCGTGCGCGACGAGGCGGAGATCCGGGGACACCGGCGCACCTACATCGGCGCACTGCCGGGCAAGATCATCCAGTCCATGAAGAAGGCAGGCTCGAACAACCCGGTCTTCATGCTCGACGAGGTCGACAAGATGAGCACCGACTTCCGCGGGGACCCCTCGGCGGCCCTGCTGGAGGTGCTCGACCCGGAGCAGAACCACGCCTTCAACGACCACTACCTCGATCTGGACTACGATCTCTCCAAGGTCATGTTCATCACCACGGCCAACACCCTCTATCCGATCCCGCGGCCGCTGCAGGACCGGATGGAGATCATGAGGATTGAAGGCTACACCGAGGTCGACAAGCTCGAGATCGCCCGCCATTTCCTCATCAAGAAGCAGCTCGAAGCGAACGGGCTGGCGGACGAGAATATACGATTTTCCGACAACGCCCTGCTCACCATCATCCGGCGTTACACCAAGGAGGCCGGGGTTCGGAACCTCGAGCGCGAGATCGCCTCGATCTGCCGGAAGGCCGCCCGAGAGATCGTCAAGATGCGCAAGGAGGACAGGGAAAAGAAGATCCAGGTCACGGCGAACAGCATCGAAAAATACCTTGGCGTGCCGAAGTTCCGGTACGGGAAGGCCGAGGAGAAGGACCGGGTGGGGCTGACCACCGGGTTGGCCTGGACCGAGATGGGCGGAGAGCTCCTGGTAACCGAGGTGACCGTGATGCCGGGCAAGGGGGAACTCATTATCACCGGGAAGCTCGGAGACGTTATGCAGGAGAGCGCGAAAGCGGCCCTCAGCTATGTGCGCTCCCGGGCCTCGGACCTCGGGCTCCGCAAGGATTTCTACCAGAAGGTCGACATCCACGTCCACGTGCCGGAAGGGGCGATCCCCAAGGACGGGCCATCGGCCGGGATAACCATTGCCACCTCGATCGCATCGGCCCTGACCCGGAGACCGGTGCGGTCCGACATCGCCATGACCGGAGAGATCACGCTCCGGGGCCGCATCCTGCCGATCGGCGGGCTCAAGGAGAAGATCCTCGCCGCCCACCGGGGCAACATCGAGACCGTGCTCATCCCAAAGGAGAACGAGAAGGACATCAAGGAGATACCGCCGCGAATTCTGAAGAGTGTGTCTCTCGTCCTGGTGGACCACATGGACGAGGTCCTCGGGAGTGTGCTCCTCAAGCCCAAGGATGGGAAGTCCGCTGGTGAGCTGGACCCGGGGCCGGACAAAGGGGGCAATGGAGAGAAAAAGGAACAGGCCGATCGTTCGGAGCCTTACATAGAGGAGGACCGTGCGCCCGTAATGGTGAGCTGATAGTCGGAAGACTTCGGGAAAAGATCGTTGACAAAGGAGAAATCAGCTGATAGAGTGTTAATTTCTTTGGAAAAAGAAAAAGAGATAAGCGGTACAGGAAATTCCAGCGAAAACAGCCGGAAGGTCAGCACCGAAAGGGGCGGATAGCTCAGCTGGAAGAGCGTCGGCCTTACAAGCCGAAGGTCGCAGGTTCAAGCCCTGTTCCGCCCACCATCAGAGAGAGGCGATAGCAGTAGGGTGGGTTAGCGAAGCGTAACCCACCAAAAAAGGTCGTTACGCTACAAATTCACTACTAGCTGGGAGATTCTATAATAATCAGATCCGCAAATTAGAAACACAAATAAGGGGGCGTGGTGCAGTTGGTTTAGCACACTGGCCTGTCAAGCCAGAGGTCGCGGGTTCGAGCCCCGTCGCTCCCGCCAAATGATTTCAAGGGGTTAGCCGATATGGTTAGCCCCTTTCGTGTTTCTGAAAATGGAGTTCCCCACACTATTCCTCATAGATAGCATGAAAATGAACCCGGTGAAGGCTGAATATCTTTTTACGATCTCGCCCCTTTCCACCTTCCTGTGAAGCGCGCCATACACGAAATATGGTTCACGAATGCCCGCGCTCGAAGTTAAGTCACTTCAGGAAAGATCAATTAAGGAATAGGGACAAGGCAATCCTGATTCGCTTTTCTAAGTGTCACCTTGATATCCGGTGAGCACTCCGGCAAGCGGACCGGTGAGCTGTCCGGCAAGCGGGACAGTGTGCAAGCAGTGTGCGACTTCACGGAAGGATGAAGAGGATAGGACCGAAGGCGAACGCGCCTCACAAACGAAACGAGACGCGCCGCGCCTCTCAGCGCACCCCCGGGTGACCCCCCATCGGCCTGGGCGATATATATGACCAGTGCTCTTATATACGCACACTAAATTTTGAATAGCTTATTGCGTCACGTTCTCAATTGCGCGATGGCGTCCGTGTGTGCATCTCATGTAATCGTGAAGCATATGCGAATTGAGAGATAGTAAGATTCCAGATGGTTATTTTGACCTGAAGAGGCGGAAACCGAGGCCGTAGTTACTGCTAGCGGAAGAGGTCTCGTGTCTATAAGCGGACCGGCAGCGGCGGGCAAAATTGTTATGGCCGCCGCCTCGTATCACCCGGTGCGGGGCCCTTTGAGGGACCGGCCGGGTCGGTCACAGTCCCTCCCAGGTAATCACCGTACCAGTCCCAGCACCACTCCCTCACGTTGCCGTACATATCGTACAGGCCCCAGGCATTTGGCTTCTTTTGCCCTACTGGATGAGATCTATTCCCAGAATTTCAATCATACCATCCTGCTCGGGCCAGATCCGAATCGCTGTTCCCCGTGTAGAATCTCGTCCTCGTCCCGGCCCGGCATGCATACTCCCACTCCGCCT
>CAZFWM010000530.1:0-3764 GCA_964522545.1 uncultured Thermodesulfobacteriota bacterium | reverse complement strand
TGCTTTACGGCGGCGGCGAGGTTCGTGTGCTCTTCGGCCAGGATGTGCACGGTCCGCTTCTGCCCGCCTTCGGATCCGACCGCCCGGCCTTTCTGGACTCCCTGCGACGCCTCCGGGACCTCGGAGCGGATGTGCTGTGCGAAGGTCACTTCGGCATCTTCCGTCCCTCCGAGGCAGTGCGGGAGTACATCGAACACTACCTGGCCGAGTATAGCTAAGGTAGGGGCGCGGCATGCCGTGCCCTTACATGGGGAGGCTCAATGAAAATGAATCCCTTTCACATGCAGGGCCCGTGGGGCGACTTTGTCACCCGGATCTACAACATCGTAGTAGTGCCGGCCTTGAGAGAGCTCTACGAGGAAAACATCGAAGACTATCTGCCTCAAGATCTGATCAAGCCGGGAAGGCGTCTGCTCGACGTGGGTTGCGGGCCGGGTCACGTGACGGGGCTGGTCGCGCGTCGATATCCGGATTTCGAATTGGTTGGAGTTGACCTCTCGGATCGGATGATAGCCGCAGCGAAACGGGAATTCGGCGGCTTGCCCAACCTCTCCTTCCAGGAGGGGGATGCCCTTTCCCTTCCATTCAAATCGGAGTCGTTCGACCTGGCCCTGTCTCTGGCCTCCATCAAGCACTGGCCAGATCAAGCCAAGGGGGTGTCGGAACTTTTTCGCGTTCTGAAACCGGGAGGCAGTCTCTTTATCATGGAAGCGGATCGGTCCTGCTCGAGGAGGGCGGTTCGTAATTTTGTGCGCCACTGGCGGTGGGTCCTCCCCCCGGCAAGGCCTCTGGTCATCGAATACTTCATGCATGTTGTGGCCGGGCAGGGACTTGCCGAACAGCAGCTGAAGGATCTGTGTCTCCAGGCCGGATTCACGGAAGTGGAGACCGAGGCGCTGGAGGAGCTTCCGGCCGCGATAGCGCGAGGATCGAGGCCCGGGTGATTTCGTCCGGGTTGACCGTATGCAATATTTTATCTGAGGAACCCGGGAAACCAGAAAGGAGTCTATAAATGAAGAGATCTCGGTCGCCCTGGCTGCTGGTCGGTCCTCTCCTGTTGCTATCGATCGGCGGCCTTGCCTGCCACACCGGCTACGACGATCTTGATGATAGTGTGTCGCCAGTCTGTGATCCAACCGTAACACCGATCGTCTTTCTCCATGGTGCGTTCGAAGTGGGCGACGCCTTTGCCAACCAGTCGATGCGTTTCGCAGCGAACGGGTACGACCTCGATAGAATCTACGCCTTCGACTGGAACACCCTCGGCTTCGACTCGTTTTCGGATGAGCTCGAACGGCTGGAGGCCTTCATCGACCGGGTGCTGGCCGAGTCCGGGGCCTGCCGGATCGACCTCCTGGGACACTCCATGGGGACGGGGCTCTCCTTTGCCTATCTCTCGGATCCGGCCCATGCGGCCAAGGTCGCCCACTATGCCAACCTGGCCGGGCTGAGCGCCGATGCGCCGCCGGGCGGGGTCCCCACGATCACGATATCCTCTGAATACGATGCGCTGGTCGGAACCAACGAGATCGTTGGCGCCGAGAACGTCCGGCTATCCGGCCACGACCACCTGGAGATCGCCACTTCGCACGAGACATTCGCCCACCTCTACCGCTTCTTCAACGACGGCGTAGAGCCCCGGACGACGGAGATGGAGCCGACCGGCGAGGTCACCCTCTCGGGCCGTATGGTCACCCTTGCCGAGAACCAGCCGGCCTCGTTTCACGAGATGCGCGTCTATCCTTTCGATCCGGCCACCGGCGAGCGGCTCCAGCCCTTCCCGGCGGCCACGTTTCTCTCCGATGCGGAGGGCTACTGGGGGCCCTTCGAGGCCGAGCCGGGGCAGCACTACGAGTTCGAGGTGATCAACAACAGCCCCTTCTGGAGGCCGATCCACTATTATCGTGAGCCCCTTCCTCGCTCCTGCAACCTGGTCTATTTCCGTATGTTTCCCTCACCCCTGAGCATGCCGGGCTTCGCTCTGGCCCTGATGCCCTACAGCGATGACTACACACTGCTGGCCACCCTGAACATGAACCGTGCCACCATTGCCGGCCGCGACACCCTCTTCGTGGACGGGTACGAGATCTCCGCCGAAGAGATCTGTCCGGCTGAAAAGACCGCCCTCGCCATCTTCTACTTCGACACCAACTCCAACTGCCGGACCGACGGGCAGGCCGCCGGCGGGGTCTTCGATGTGCTCTCCTTCTTTCAGGGCTTCGACCTGCTTGTCCACACGGAAAGCCCGCGCGCCATACCGATCGCCTTCAACGGGCGCACCATGGCCGTGCGGAACTGGAAGTCCGAGACCGAGGGCATCGCCATCGCTGTGTTCGAGTAGAGGGGAAATCCTAACGTGGCCGGGCTGCAATTATTTTTTCCTCACACAAAGACACGAAGGTTTTTTTTATTCTTTGTGGCTTCGTGGCTTTGTGTGAGATTCATTACTTCGGACCTTTTAAGTCAATAGGGCGGGCCATGCCCGCCATTCTAACGGAGTGGGGATGTAATGGCGGCCGCGGGCCGCCCTATGGAAGGACGCAGTCGGCGTAGTGGATCGGAGCCCACGCCCCTTCGGGGATGGTGTAGACCTCCGTACTCGAGGGCCCGATGGCCAGTGCCTCGCCCTGCAGCTCCAGGGCGATGGGCAGGAAGCACGGGGGTTTGAGGAACATCTGCTCGAAGGATTCGCCCACGGACCGGGGGTAGTCGAAGGCCGTGAGGTAATTGCGCAGTATCACCCGGGAGGCGTCGGGTGCGACGTCGCCGGCCGTGAGCCAGGAGCGGGTGGGAAGGTCCGTGACCAACTCCAGGATGGCTATGGCGTAAGGGTCGGGAGCGGCCGGGAAGCGGTAGACGGCCGTTCTTCCCTCCTCCCCCTTGGTCGCGATGTAGGGGATCCCCTCCTCGGGGTCCACGAGCAGGGTCTCGGCGTCATGGGGAACGTCCGGGTATTCGCAATCGAATCGTTCGACCCCATAGAGGGTCTCCGTGACCAGCGGCCCTTCCAGGGGAACGATAGGCTCCTCGATGCGGTATATCTGCACCCGCTCCCGGGCGTGGGCATTGTCGCCGATGTCGCCGATATAGAGACAGTCCGCCCACCCGAGGACGGAACAGGGCCCCCACGCCAGGTCCTCCCAGTCGTATGCGACGGCCCCCTGAATCGCATAGGTCCCGCGCAGGCTCCCATCCTCGGTCAAAGCGAAGAGCCTGGCCGTGTTCCCCGAGTCGTTGTGGACCCAAAGAATTCCGGGGTTGGTCTGGCTGGCCACCAGGCCGGAGCATTCCAGAATCTCACCGGTGGAGACCAAGCCCACCGTCTCGAAGGAGCTGCATTGAAGACACTCCTCAGGGAGGGGACAGCCGGCCAAGGCGACCGCCGCCAGCCCTGCCGTCAGGGCGGTGATCCAGAACTTCCGGGAACGATTCAGGGAGATCATGCTCTCCTCCTTGCCGAGGTTGGTGTTTACATGATTATATCGTATGAGTAGGCTTCGAGGCAAGATAAGAGCATAAGAAGCCGGCAGGATGCCGGCGCTACACCATGGAGGAATCGAATGGAGACAATCACGTATCGCGTCGAGCAGGAAATCGGCTTTCTCACCCTGAACCGCCCCGACAGTTACAACGCCGTGGACGAGCGGATGCTCGAGGAGCTCGAAGCCTTCTGGGCCGAGCGGTATTCGGACCGCGAGACCCGGGTGATCGTCCTGGACGGCGGCCGGGCCAAGGGGTTCTGCGCCGGCCTGGACATGAAGAGT
>CAZFWM010000529.1:0-3766 GCA_964522545.1 uncultured Thermodesulfobacteriota bacterium | reverse complement strand
TTTGTTTCTCGAGTGAGCTACAACCGAGTCAAACTGCGCTTATTTTGGGGCTAGCAACAGGGCCTGGGTATGCCAGAGGAGACCCACCGGCATCTTCTCCTTCAGGAACGGATGCTCCACGACATCCTGCTTTCTCTTCTGATAGGCCAGGATCACCTCCTTTCTGGTGTCGTCTTCCATTAGCACAGCACCGGACTCGAGCTTCTTGAACCCTCGGGGCTTCACCTGCCCCAGGTTGATGAGTGAAAGGGTCAATCGGTCCGCCATGACGGCCCGGAATTCCTCCAGGATGTCCAGCGCGAGCCCGGGTCTGCCCGGCCGGTCGCGGTGCAGGAACCCGACCGCAGGATCGAGGCCGACACACTCGATGGCTGAACGAATGTCATGTACGAGGAGGGTGTAGAGGAACGAGAGCAGGCAGTTTGCCGGGTCGAGAGGCGGCCTGCGGTTCCGGCCTCTGAATCGAAACGACTCTTCATCCGATGTGATCAGGGAGTCGAAGGCACCGAAATAGACGGCACCGGCCTCGCCCTCTATGCCCCGAACCTTGTCAAGCGAGAGACCCGGCCGCCGGAGCCGCCGGAGGCAGTCGGCCATCCGTCGGGCGGCCGTGTGCAAGCCTTCTCCTCTTCCGTCATCCCCATGGTCCCGTGCGGCCCGCAGAAGGACGTTCCGGGAGTTCGCGAGTTTTCCGGTGAGCACGTACTTGGCCATTTTCGTGCTTCGCCTCGGGTCGTCGGCCCACCGGTATTGCTCGCGTCTGAGAAGCACGTTGCCCGATACCGGTCCCTGAACGCGGGCCAGGAACCGCCCGTTCTCCTTCAGAAACGAGACGCTCACTCCGTGTTCAGCGCAGTGGCCGAGGAGGAAGGGACTCGCCGAAACATTGCCGAAGCACACAATCCCCCCAAGTGTGTGGATGGGGATGCGCGCCTTGTCGGCCTGCTCCACCCGGACGAGGACGCATTCGCCGTCCTTTGCGAGGTACGTTCCCTGGGTGGTGATGAAAAGGGTGTTCAGATGTTTCTTCATGGCTCTTCCAGCGCTTTCTCGAGATAGCTGTCTACGCGATTGCCCGGACCTCCGAGGCCCCGCGGAAGACAGGTGGAGGCCAGCGAACAGCTCTTGCACTTGTTGGCGTATTCAGGAGGCGGGGTGCGCGTTCCGGCCAGCATCCGATGCACAGTCGCCGCAACCCCCTCGGTTTCGAGACGCAATGCTTCGCCGATCGCCACGACCTCGCGCCGCTGCTCCTTTCCATAGAAGATCGCGCCCTCGGGCACCGGGCCGCCGAGCATCTCCTCCAGGCACAGGGCCTGGGCGCAGAGCTGCACACGGTCCCAGTCCTCCCTCTTCCGGCGCCCCCGCTTGTGCTCCACCGGGTACGGCCGCCACGACCCGTCCTCCTGCCTGTGAAACTCCACCACGTCGGCCTTGCCCGAGAGGCCCAGCCGCAGCGACCGGATCGGGAGCCCGAAGGCCCGCTTCAAGTCCCCTCGCTTCTCCGCGCCCCCTGAATCCACCCGGTCATGTAGGATCCGGCCCTCGGCCGTGAACACGTTCTCCTCCCAGACCTGCTCGATGTGGATCAGAGCGCACTGTCGTGGGCAGTACATGTAGTGCTGCAGGGCGGAGAGGGGGATGAGGTCGGATTCGGTGTAGTTCATCTATTTCTGCTCCGATTGCGTATTCTGTAACGACTTGTGTTGCCTCACATTACTGACAAACAGTGTCAATTCTCTGTTTCCCATAGATCGTTAAGCGGTCGGCAAACGTGGATCCTTTTTTTGAAAGGATTGTCGACGTTAATCCAGTAAGGCTTGTGGACCCGTCGCGTTTGATCCTTGTTACGTCTACGTTCCCTAGGCCTAGGAAGGTATTCACTCCTCTTGTTCCACCTTTCGCAATCAGCACAGCTCTCCGCCCTTTACGTTTACTTTTCTTATCCAGGCACTTCATCCATTCGATATACTTCAACGCCGGACGGAAGGTCACTCCTGATTGATTCCGCTGTTGGTAGTGCACCATAATCTTTGATCGACCGAGGTGCTTCGACATGTGGAATCTTGCTTTCCACGAGATCAAAAAGCTTATGTGCCGGCGCGCAACCGAGTTTGGCCTGGCGGCCACGCTGCTCATCGTTCGTGTCCGTACCGACATGTTTGAAGACGAATGTGTATTCAGGGTGAACTGTCATAATCCCTTTACTGCTGGAACGGTCATGTTCGTACATGTTGAGAATCGCTTCGAATAGCAATTTCAGGTCATTTTCGGAAAAACCCGTGCCGCCATGCGCCGGATCGGCCAGATTGGCGCTTATGAAACCCTTGCCGACATAGAGGCCGTAAGGAATAAGCGACTTGCGGCCCATAGTGCGGAGTTTATCTTCGGGTTGTTCGTCTTCCCATTTCTGGTATTCAGCACTTGATTTGGCACCCTTTATGTTTTCGGCAACGGCCATGCGTGTTATCGAAGCATCAAGAGGCAGAATCGGGTCCACCGACAGCGAAAAAGCGATATGCACCGGACCGCGTACTTGTCCAGCATTAGCTCCAGTGCTCATAACAGCGCCAAACGTGCGCACATCGTAAAAGTTGAGGCATATCCATTGCTTGGCCCCCTCAACTTTTTCCTTTCCTGCGCCTTTTTTTTCATCAGGAAGACCGCCTGTCTCTTCGTGCGCTTTGGCAATAGGCCGATTCAAGTTTGTCGCATGCTCGATAAAAATCGAGTAAGGAGACTCATTGCCGCGCGCAAACTGGATATAGTTGCGGATACGGCGCTTGATAGCGACATCAGAGACAAGGCCCCGCATATCCTGCGGATCCATGCGCGGGGCGTTGCCCGCATCGGGATCGCCGTTGGGATTGCCGTTCTCACAGTCGAACAGAAACAGGAACTCGTAACGATTGGTGATTGGGGTGGTCATTGTCACTCTCCTTTTGATTCGTTTTTGGTGGTAGTCTTGCGGGCCGCCTTCTGCTGATAGTAACCAAGGGCAAAGAGGCTTTGTTCTTCGAGAGTCAGCACCTTGGGCGGTTCATCTTTGATGCGTCCCCAAATGGAAGCGAGCCGTTGCTCATACCAATGTGCCAGTCCACCCTCCAGTTTATTGAGATGGAACTGGCTGCCACGGCTGAGTCGTCCAAGGATCAATGAAGGCGTGGCACTGGCGGCGGCATAGTATCGCTGGACCACGCCGGCACCTACATCACCGAGCGCTGCATGTTGCAGGTCGGCATAAACCGCCATCAACCGCCCGCAGTGATACGCCGAGTTGGGGTGCTCTTCATTCAGATAAGGTTGCATATTCTCATCTCCTTTCCTTACGTGATATGCTTTTAATAGTCCCATGCGGGCATGGTTAATCGGTTCGTCCTGGATGATATCTACTTTAACGCGGGAAAGTGTCTGGCCCATCGCGAATTTGGGAATCAGTTCGTTACGCACAGCCACGCGCCACATTTTCGTTTCAACGGGGGGGGACACGTTCTTCAATTCGCGCACAAGGCCACCGAGCACGGCAAGAAACTTTGGGCGTGGGGCGAGTCGGGCTCCATCGCGGCGGGTGATGGCTAAATCGTTGAACCATGCATCAATACTCGCAGCCAGTTGGCCGAACTGTCCTTCGATCCAGTCACGGATCATGACGCGCGCTGACGACCCTGACAACATCATAGAATAGTAGCGGTAATTTATAATATCAGCACGGTTGCCGGATCGGATCGAATCGAGCAGAGATCGTGCTTTGGACTGAGCGTCTCGT
>CAZFWM010000528.1:0-3783 GCA_964522545.1 uncultured Thermodesulfobacteriota bacterium | reverse complement strand
GAGTTTTTCCCATTCTGAGGCATCCCCACCTTACTTTACTATAGCTGACTTCGCTACGCTCGCAATGACCTCAGGGCACTCAGGAGGCTATTCTTATAACTTTCAAACACCCGAAGGACTGAAGACGGAAGGAACGGCCAAACCGGAAGCAGGCTCGCTCCGGATATCGATCCCCCCATTCCCTCTGTACGGGCTTTTAAAGGTATGCGGGTGAGACTTTCCGGAAAAAAAAGCGTGCTGATCCACCTCGCCAGGGAGGGCGCGCGGAACCCATATCTCACTCTTCGATCTTCCCTGAGGCTGGTCCTTCGAGGTCTCGACTACCTCTCTGAAAATCCGGATGTCCTCCTCCTGCCCTCTCTTCTCCAAGAGGGGGGCGACCATGGCCATGAGCGCAACGCCCTCCTGCTCATCGGCCGGGCAGAACGCATCTCCGTGGCCCTGCTGATCAAGCAATCCGCGGACAATGGGCTAATTGTAGAGACGATCTCCAGGGATTTGCCGGCCGAGGCCCCTACCTCTCCGGACCGCCTCCACCTGCAATCCACGGTCGAGCGCCTTGAAGAACGGTACGGCCTCATCGACACGGCGATCTTTCTCTCCGGGCCGGCCGTGCAAAGGATCAAGACGACGATCCTGAGCAAGCAGGGTGAAGATCCTTTCCTCATCGCGGCCGAGGGTTTTCTGGATGAAGTCCATCGAGGGGGGATCGTGATCTGGCCGCAGATCTCGACCCTCGAGGCCATCTCGCAAATAGAGCCGAAGGAGCTCCTGAATCGGTTTGCCGGCCGCTTCGGTCTCTACCCGGAGTACCGGAGAGATCTGCGAAAGGCGACTCGCGGTCTTGTGACCCTGGTTCGAGGTCTTCCCCGGCTCATACGGGGGCGCCCCTCGTTTCCTCCGTTGCCCTAAATCACGATGGACGGACTTTTGCTCTCAGAATTTTTAACGCAGAGACGCAGAGGATTTTTTTCATTTGATTCAATAAGGCTCAATTGAGGGACGTTGCGAGGAGCGACAGCGACGAAGCAATCCACTGAGCACCCTGGCAGGTTGAGCCCGGGGGATTGCTTCGCTTCGCTCGCAACATCCATGACTTTTTTCTCTTTCACCCTGAATTCTCTTCCCTCTGCGTCTCTGCGCCTCTGCGTTAAAATTCTTCAACGGAAAAATTTGGATTTCCTATGCAATCGAGTTAAATAAAGGAGGCCCCATGCAAGAAATGGTGATGACCGCTCCGGGAAGGCTCGAGCTCCGGGACGTGCCCGAACCGATCCCCCTGGACCATGAAATACTCGTCCGGACAAAGCGGATCGGCATCTGCGGCTCGGACATTCACGTCTTTCACGGCACCCATCCCTTTACATCCTATCCGGTCGTTCAGGGGCACGAAGTATCCGGGGAGGTCATCGAGACAGGCAAGGACGTGCAGTGGGCGAAGCGGGGTGACCGGATCACACTGATTCCCCAGGTCGTGTGCGGCCTCTGCCCCCCATGCAGGAGGGGAGACTACCACATATGCAACGATCTCGCGGTCATGGGTTTTCAGACGGATGGCGCGGCCCGGGAGCTCATCACTCTGAGCCAAGACAACGCCCTGGTTCTCCCTGCCGGGATGGATCTCGACGCCGGGGCCATGATCGAGCCCCTGGCGGTCGCCGTCCACGCGCTCGGGCAGGGAGGCGACATCTCGGGGGCCAGAGTCCTCGTCACGGGAGCCGGGCCCATAGGAAATCTCGTGGCCCAGGTCGTCTCCGCCGGCGGAGCCGGGACGGTTGCGATCACGGAAAAGAGCCCTTTCCGTATCGAGCTCGCAGAGCGCGTCGGTCTTCAGCACATCTTCAATCCTCAACAGGTCCCCCTCCGGGAGGCCCTGCAGGAGTGCTTCGGTCCGGAAGGCCCGGACGTCATCTTCGAGTGCTCGGGCAGCCCCGCTGCGATCCGGGATTCGGTCGACCTTGTAAGAAAAGGGGGCAGGATCGTTGTCGTAGCGGTATTCGAAGAAAAAGTCCCCATGGACCTGGCCCTGATCCAGGACCGTGAAATCACAGTATGCGGAACCTTGATGTATCAGCGAACCGACTACGAGGAGGCCGTAAGGCTTGCCGATCGGGAGGCGGTCCGGCTCAGAGAGCTCATCACCCATTCATTCCCCTTTGCCGAGTACCCCGGCGCCTACCGGGCCATCGAAGAGTACGGCGATCAGTGCATGAAGGTCATGATCAAATTGTAATTCAACCCGCGCTCATCGAAGGTCAATTCTCTCTCCTGGCTTGAATTCAAAAGGAATCTGAGACATACATAATGATCACTTAATATCCTTCGCGCTGACTTTTTACTCTTAATTCCGCGGCATTCCCACAACACCCCGTCGTTCCCGCGAAAGCGGGAACCCATCCCCCGCTTTCGCGGGGATGACGATGAACAGGAGAAGAAAAATGAAAAAGAAGACCCTCCTTACATGCATCGCCATCTCAACAGCCCTGATCCTGGTCCTCGGCCCGGCCGGGGCAACGGACCTGGACCACCTCCTGGACAACAAAGACCTACAGCAGCTCGGGAAGCTCCTCTACTTCGACGAGAACCTCTCCTCCCCGGCCGGTCAGTCGTGTGCCACCTGCCATGCCCCCGAGGCCGGTTGGACCGGACCTGAATCAAAGATCAACAAGGCCGGCTCCGTGTACCCGGGCGCCATAGAGACTCGCTTCGGAAACAGGAAGCCCCCCAGCGCCGCCTATGCGACCGTAGCCCCCCCTTTTCACACAGAGATCGAGGACGGCGAGGTCCTCTTCATGGGCGGCAACTTCTGGGACGGCCGGGCCACGGCCTGGAAGCTGGGGAACGCGGCGGCCGACCAGGCGCAGGGCCCCTTCCTCAATCCCCTCGAGCATAACCTCGCCGATGCAAAAGAGCTGGTCGACAACGTGTGCAAATCGAACTACGCATCGACGTTCAAAGAAACCATATCCAAAGTCTGGCGAATCAAGGATATCTGTTCATCTGACGACATCGAAATGACATACGGCATCATCGGCCTCGCAATCGCCGCATTCGAGAACTCGACCGAGGTCAATGCCTTCACTTCGAAATACGACTATTACCTGAAGGGCAAGGCAAAACTGACGGCCCAGGAGAAACGGGGTCTCAAACTATTCGAGGAAAAAGGCAAGTGCGCCGACTGCCACCCCAACAAGCCCGGGTCCAACGGGGAACCGCCCCTCTTTACCGACTTTTCCTATGACAACCTGGGCATTCCGAAGAACCCGGAGCTTCCCTTTTACAAAACACCGGCCGAGTTCAACCCCTACGGACCGAATTGGATCGACCCGGGTCTCGGTGGATTTCTCAAGAGCGTACCCCAGTACTCCATGTTTGCCGCAGCCAATTACGGCAAGCACAAAGTGCCCACCCTGCGCAACGTGGACCTGCGAAAGTCAGAGGACTTCGTGAAGGCCTACGGACACAACGGCTACTTCAAGAGCCTCGAAGAAATCACGCATTTTTACAACACAAGAGACGTGAAAGGGGCCGGATGGAAAGGCATTCCCTGGCCGGGTCCGGAAGTGGTCGCGAACCTGAACAAAGAAGAGCTGGGAAACCTCAAGCTGACCGAAGACGAAGAGAAAGACCTCGTCGAATTCATGAAGACCCTATCGGACGGCTACACCCCTTAAGCTCGAAAGCAGATTTGAAAATGAAAGTTTGATTGTTATTGAAGGAGGGCAGAGGTAACGTTCATAGCGGCTGTACGTAACAAATCCTGTTTTCTCTTTTATTTCTGGT
>CAZFWM010000527.1:0-3829 GCA_964522545.1 uncultured Thermodesulfobacteriota bacterium | reverse complement strand
GATTCTGGATAGTCCTGCTTGTAAACATCCTGCAGGAAGTCTCGAAAACGCAGCTTATCCAGCGCCTCGATCCCGGCCTTTGTGGGCAGTTCGTCGGCGTGAAACTGGTCGGTCATCTGAAACAGCCACCGCAGTTCCTCTTTCGAGTTCACCCGACGCTTATCTGCGCCGCACTTGAGCCAGATGACGCCACTCCTGTCGAAATACGGCTTATCGATTCCCTTGGGCACGGTCAGCACGGAAAATCGGGGGACACCATACCTATTTAGCCCCTCATTTCCCTTTCATCGTTGTTCTTTTCCTACCAGGATTCTTCAATTTCAATTCGCGCCCGGTCATTCGCTCCAGTTTAGCGAGAAACGGTTCGTCCCCCATGGGGCGCCCGGTACGTTCGTGCAGTCCAAAGATCTTGATCATCTCCTTCGTGCTCTCCTGGCTGATAAAATCCTGCCAATCGCCCACGATATCGAGCAACGGCTTTACGTGTACCAGAATATTATCCTTTCTCTTGACGTGAGCCATAGCGCTGCTCCACGGATAATCCCATGGATTTTCGACCAGTCCAGCGGCTACGGGGTTTCGTTCTATGTAACGCGCGGTGGCCAGTAAGTAGTTGTCATCCAAAGGAAAAGAAGCAAAACGACCCTGCCATAGATGTCCACGCCAGCCCTCTCGAAAGTTGATCATGCAGGTGTACCGGCGGTGGGCTTCGCCTATGCCGCGCCGCAGCCCGTCGGCGGTTTTGGGCACAGCGATCAGGTGCACATGGTTGGGCATCAGGCAATATGCCCAAACAGCCACGTCGCGCTTGGTTAGCCATTCGCTCATAAGGCCCATGTATTCGTGGTAGTCCTGGTCGCAGAAAAATGTGGGCAGACGGCGGTTGCCCCGTTGGGTGATGTGGTGCGGGAATCCTACAGCAATGACACGTGCGATTCGAGTCATAGATCAAGTATTGCGAAAGATCGGATGGAAGTCAATAAATAGGTATGGTGTCCCCTTATTCAGAAGAACGAGAATCACCTAAAGAAAAAGGCCGCCTCTCCGGAGAAAGACGGCCTTTTTGATATCTGGCTCCCCAGGACGGATTCGAACCGCCGACCTAGTGGTTAACAGCCACCCGCTCTGCCAGCTGAGCTACTGGGGAATTTGCGTAACCGATATAAGATATCTTTGATTTCCCTGGTTGTCAATATCTCATCTGTTTATGTTTCCCCCTGAATCCGGATCGCTGAAGTCGGCCTCCTCCAGTGAGGCTATGACCTGGCGGGTGAGCTCGGCCACGGCTTTGCTCATGGCCCGGGCAAAGGAGCTCACGCCCTGCTCATGGACCGGCACGGCAGTCTTGAAGCTTCCGGTCCAGAGGGGGGTCCCCATCCCGGTCCTGTGGATGCGCAGGGAGATCTCGCAGTAGGCGCTCCGCCCCCCTTGTGATTCGACCTCGTCGAACCCGATGAGATCTCCCTCGAGGACCAGGTCCGAGGGGCCCGCGTTCTCGACGCTTTCGACCCGGTGGAACAGCCCCGCCGCCTTCAGGGCGTCCGCGAGGGTCCCGGCGATCATGTCCGACGGCGGCTCCACCCAGCGGTGGTAGTCGTAGTAGCCGACCTCCACATCGGATACGCGGTAGAAGATCTGGTCCTGGTACCGTATCGGCGCCGAGAAGGGGCGGACCCCCAGGGCGAAGGGGAACTGCTTTTCAGACCTCTCCTCTACGGGCTTCGGCTTGATCAGATAGTAGCGAACCCCGACCGGCTCTGTGAAGGTCAGGCAAGCCGTGGCAATTGCCGCCGCCACGGGGATGGCCATGATCCGGTATCGGTGTTTCATCTTTTTCGTCCTCCCTAATCCTTTTCCGCCGGGTCCACGGCCCGTCCGCGGAGTCTCTTGCCCCGAAAGAGCGAGGAGGGGTCCCGCTCGAGGTAGTCGACCAGGCGCTGGAAGGAACGCAGGGTCTGCTGGAGCTCGCGGATCGTCCGGAGCAGCTCGTACTCTATGTTGAATATGCCCTGGCGGAACTCAGGCACGGTGCGGTTGATCTCCTCGGCCGTGGTCTCGAGCCTGTCGGAGATGGACCGGATGTTGCCGAGGGTCTGCTTGATGTCCCCCTCGATCGCGCCGAGGTCCAGGGGCTCGACCTTGCTGTTCACGGTCCCGAACAGATTCCTCGCCTCGTCCAGGGTCCCGGTGGCGCTCGCGCTCACCTCGTCGATGCGCAGCGTGGCCGACGCGAGGGTCTCCCGGGCCGAGCCCATCAGCTGGTGCAGGTCGGACGCGAGCTCCGGGACCATCCCCTCTTCGCCGAGGGCGGCGTTGATCTTCCCGAGGGTCGAGCGAATGTCGGCGAAGATCATGGGGAGCTGGTTGGCCACGTTCGCGATGAGCGACTGGGTTGTCGGGATCTTCGATCCGGGCGGCAGGAATCCCCTGTCCCGATCCCCTCCCGACATATCGATAAAGCTCAGGCCCGTGATCCCCTGCGGCTTGATCTGCGCCTCGATCCCCTTGAAGATTCTCACCTTGTCACGCAGGATCGACACCTTGGCCCGGATGACCCCTGTACGGGCGACGATGATGTCGTCGACACGGCCGACCGGCACCCCGCGGTAGCAGACGCTCGAGCTCGGCGAAAGGCCGGTGATCGATTCGTTGAACTCGACGAAGTAGGTGTCGGAGGCCTCGTGCTTCGAGCCTGAGACGATGATGATGACCGCGGCCAGGAGCACCAGGCACATGACGAGGAACACGCCGACCTTTACCTTTTGTTGCTGTGTTGCCAAGGATATCTCCTATTATAGGCGCGGGCGCGATTCATCCCGCCCGCGCCGGAATACGTAACGCCGCCGTCTCGGCGGCCGGGCTCGGCATGCCGTGCCCCTACCCGACCGGCCAGAGGCCGGCGATACGGGCCACCAGGGCGGGGGGCGACCGCCGATCGCCCCTACGTTGCTCCGTTGCCCGCCCCTCTTCCGGCGATCGCCGCGTCGGGCCGCCGGTCGAAGAACTGGCGAACCCGCGGGTGCTCGGCCGACATGGCCTCGTCCCGGGTCCCTAGAAAGATCACGCGGCCGCGGTCGAGCATCAGGGCCCGGTCCGCCACGGTCTTGATGGAGGCGAGCTCGTGGGTGACGATGACCACCGTGATGCCGAGCAGACGCTGCAGATCGAGGATGAGCTGATCCAGGCCCGCCGCCATGATCGGGTCGAGCCCGGCCGACGGCTCGTCGAAGAAGACGATCTCCGGGTCCAGGGCCAGGGCCCTGGCAAAGCCGGCCCGCTTCCTCATGCCCCCCGAGAGCTCCGACGGCATCAGGTCGCGGAACTCGGCCAGCCCGACCAGGGCCAGCTTCATGTTCACCAGCTCCGCGATCGTATCTTCATCGATCCCCCCGCGCTCCCGGAGTGGGAGGGCGATGTTCTCCCCCACGGTCATGGAGTTGAAGAGCCCCCCGAACTGGAAGCTCACTCCGACCCGCACCAGGAGCCCGGCCATCTCCTCCTCGTCGCTCTCCGTCATCTCGAGGCCCAGGAGCCGGACCGATCCACGGGTCGGCCGGTGGAGCCCGATGATGCTCTTCAGCAGGGTGGTCTTGCCGCACCCGCTCGATCCGAGGATCACCATGATCTCGCCCTGCCGGACCGTGAAGCTCACATTCTCCAGGATCAGCCTCTCGCCGTAGTGGGCGGTCAGGCCTGAGACCACCAGGATGGCCCGGGGCTCAGTCATCTCATTCTCTCCGTGATCCCTTTCTCTCCCTGAACCCACTTCTCTCCCTGATCCCCCGTCGCGCCCGGCTCCCACGCAGCGCCCGACTCCCCCCCCGCCGGG
>CAZFWM010000526.1:1395-3854 GCA_964522545.1 uncultured Thermodesulfobacteriota bacterium | reverse complement strand
GAGATCGTGTTTTTTGCAAAACCTCCTGTGCCTCACCTTTTGAACGTTACCAATGATTTTCGGAAAAGACTGGATAACCCAAATAATTCTTCGCAAGCAAAAGAAGGTTGACAAAGCCTATTGAAAAAGATACACTTCTGAATGACGCAGCTTAAGAAAACTTCTGACTGTCGAGTACTGAACGAGGCCTGCGCTTTTTTCGGTTCGAAACTCGTAAATCCCAAGCGGAAGGCCGATCACGCCGGTCGTCTCCGATCCATTGTGGCCAAAGGACGTAAAACAGGAGATCCGGATGCCGAGGCCCTGGCAGCCAAATTTGCACTAGAGCACATCTCGTGGGAGCGATCGGATATGAATCGAAAGGGTTGGCTCAAAACGGCCTATGCCCTTGGGGATCAGGCGGCGTTCAACGCAGCCGCTCATTTTCTGGGCTACATCCTGGGCGACCGCCTCTACTACGGTCTTACCGACGGAGTGATCGAAAAAGAGCTGATCCGCGCTCTTTTTATCGCTTGTCTCCAGAAAAAAAGCGAAGCATTCAAAACCTACATGGGTCTCACCAAAAAAGTCTGTTCAGTAAAAATCCCAAGGCGAATCTGAACTTCGGCCTATAACGCGAAAGATCTCGTGATTTCTATGATGAGCGGCGTGCCGACGTCTACGCCGAGGCCGGGCAGATGCGCCCGAACGCGGCCCCATCGTGTCTCGATCTCCGGTTCCGCCGCCTTCCCGTTGACGGTGATCCCCGCGATCCCTCCCTCCACGGAGACGACCGCGTCGACCCTGATAGCACGCGTGGCGTTTTCGACACGCACCCGTCTCACGAGACCGTCGTCCTCCACGGCTATGTCGAATTTCGCCTCCCCGAGGCGGGCGCCCTCCATGCGCGAAAAGTCCCATCCGGCCGGCAGGTGCGGTGCGATCGCCACGCGGCCGCTACGGGCGTCGAGCTCGAGGCCGAAGAGGTATCGTATCATGGCCGCGCCATTGATCCCCCCCTCCCAGGTTCG
The DNA here is from genome assembly GCA_964522545.1 of uncultured Thermodesulfobacteriota bacterium. Taxonomy (GTDB): domain Bacteria; phylum Desulfobacterota; class DSWW01; order CAZFWM01; family CAZFWM01; genus CAZFWM01. The sequence continues at coordinate 2,844 of CAZFWM010000526.1, read as the reverse complement.
GTACCGTGCCGTCAGGTCGCAGAGGTAGCCAAAGGGCTCGTAGAGATAGGAAACGCGGCCGAAGTCGTCCACCACCTGGCCCTCGCTCACATTGCCGGTATCGTGAAAAAAATCACGGTACATGAGGAAGGTTGCCTCGGCCATGGGGTGGTCCATGGCGGCCAGGTTGTCGAGCTGGTAGCCGTAGGTCATCCCGGTGACCACCCCCTTCTCGAAGGCGAGCAGCCTCGCAAGGAGATTGTAGGCCGGATGCACAGGCGAATAGAAGAGGCCTCCCTCGGAGTCGAGGGCGTCGAGGGTATTCAGGACGTTCGCCTGCGCCTGCGGATCGTCGGGGTCGAGGTAGCCGGTCCAGATCGGCTTCGTGTTCACGTCCTCGAAGGGGCGGGCCACCGGCTCGAGGGTGTCGATGTCGATCAGCGGCGCATAGAACCCGAGATCCTCGAGCCAGTAGTGCTCCTCTGTGCAGTCGCGCACGCCCTGCGCCATCTGCGCGTATTCTTCGGCATGCCCGGCGAAACCCATATGCTCCGCCACGCCGATCATGAACTCGGCGGCCGCTACAAAGAGGAAGGAGGAGTTCGCCGACAGGTGCGTCTTCTGGTACTCGTTGAAGAGGGAGTGGCCGAAGCTCGCGGCCATGGCGATCCGGAAGGTCTCATCATCGGAGAAGGGCAGCAGGCAGTTGTCGCGGATGTCCTGATGGATGAGTGCATGGCGGAGCATGCCGTACCGTTCCTCCACCGGTGTCCAGTCGCTTGTGGCGTCGAGCCAGGCCTTGTAGTGCAGGACCAGATAGCTCGGGCTCTCGGCGCTCTCCCGTCCCGAAAAGGTCGGCAGACTCTCCCAGTCCGGCTCGGGCGGGAGCGACTCGAGCTCGATGTCGATGTCCATGGAGTTGGCGATGTTCCCCTTGTCGAGGGCCGCGAGCCAGTAGTAGTCGAGCATCCGCCTGTAATCGCCGTTCCTGCCGACGAGGGGATAGAACCGGGCCGGGCCCATGATGTCCCGCAACCATGTGCCGGAGTATTCACTCATCTGCGCCGTCCCGCCCGTCGCGGCCTGTTGTGCGGCGATGGTGACTGAGAGCCCCTCGATCAGGTCGTTGAAGCGGTCGTCGCTCGTGACGACGGCGGCGCCGTCGCCGGTGAAGTCCTTCCACCAGGCTAGCGTCGCCTCCAGCATTTCGTCGGGATCGAGGCCGGCCGCTGCGTCGAAGATCGCCTTCGGGTCCTCCCCGCAGCGGGCAAAGGCGAAGAGGAACTCGGCCGCAGCCTGCTCTCCCGGGGCGATGGTGCCGATGTCGAGGACAAGGCGTCTCCCGTCGGCTTCTACTGGGCCGGTGGACCCGGCGAAGCCAGCGGCCAGGATGCGCAGATCATCGCCGATGATCTCGGTGATCAACCCCTCCGAGGCCTCGCCGACGGTGGTCTCGACGGAGAGCGAGAG
>CAZFWM010000526.1:0-1295 GCA_964522545.1 uncultured Thermodesulfobacteriota bacterium | reverse complement strand
AGTGTGAAGGTCTTGTCGGAGAAAAACTTCCAGTGCTTCTGGTAGTGGGGGCCCGTCAAGTTGTGCATCGTCGTGAAGGGAACGGATGTGGCAAGCATGGAGAAAGTGTGCCCGTTCCCGGCGCCGAACCCGCCGAGCTTCCGATGCTTTACCGGGGCGCCGTGATCGTAGACGCTCGCCCAGAGGGACCAGTCGGTCAGGCCGGGTCGATCGAGGAAGTAGTCCGGCAGTTCCTGTGCCGGCTCTACGATTCGGTCGTCACTGCCATGACACCCGCACAGGAGGAGCAGCACGGTCAGGCAGAAGAGAAACGTCTTCGGCCCTCGCGATTCGGCTTGGATCATTGAAGATTCCACGAAGATTTCGTCATGGTTTGCGTCTTTTCCGAAAGGATCGGACATAAAATAACAGAAAAACCGGTAGAAGGAAAACCGCCTGGGAGTGGAGAAAACCCTTTGATTTATTGCCACTTACAAGCAAAGCCCCCCGAAAGGAAAAGGCGGCCCGAGGGGATAGGAGCCGCCTTTTTGATATCTGGGGTTCCTTTGTGGACTCATTTGAAACTCTCTTAGCAAGCCCTCCCATTGAAGTCAAACTGACATTGAAGGCGGTCAACAGATGCTTCGCAACGTGATGGATGGTTAATCCTGTCACTCCTCTAGCTTTTCATATTTCACGCGTTCCAGCAAACGATTTGTTGCGCCGCGCCATCTGATATATCAACGTAAAACCTTGACTATTTGGCAATGATCAGAGGTGCGTATAGATAATAGAAATCATTACCCCAGATAGGCTTGCTGAGACATAACATGCGGACATTGCAGAAAGCCCCCATCACCAAAGCAACGGGGGCCTTGAATTACCGCACAAAGGGATCATCTCTTCCTATTGGTCCGGCAAACCGGTATCAACCCATTCAAGATCCATGACTTGGGCACCCATCAGTGCAAATAGGCCAGAGTAAAGCCCTATCCAGCCCATGCTCGGGAAGGGGACGGAAATCGGTATGTCGATAGCAGGATGTATGTATGGCAGCGGAATATCCCATAGTGGAATGACCTGTACTGTCGGATTTAGTAAGATCAAGTAGGTCCCCCACGTTGTATACCAAATCGAGGTCCTACCTATAGTAAAGTTCATGCTGAGTGTGCCCGCCGCGTAAGATGCGTCCATTTCAAGTGTAAAATCCGGAAAGCAGTCGGGATCATTGGCGTCGACAAGACCATCACAGTCATCGTCAATCCCGTTGTCGCAGATCTCCTCGGCACCTGGATAAACGTCAGGGTCGGTGTCGT
>CAZFWM010000525.1:0-3880 GCA_964522545.1 uncultured Thermodesulfobacteriota bacterium | reverse complement strand
GGAGCCGGACGTACTCGGCGAAAGCGCCCGGGTCGAAGGTGGTGGAGCGCAGGGTGTCGCAGACGGTGTGATGCCCGCTCAGGCAGTAGCGGCAGGTGTTGCACGGGACATGGTGGGCGGCGACGACCCGGTCCCCCACGGCATACTTCGCCACCCCTTCGCCCTTCTCCGCGATCTCGCCGGCCACCTCGTGCCCCAGGACCAGGGGGGCCTTGTGGCGGCGGTACCACTCCATCACGTCGCTCCCGCAGAGCCCGCTCGCCCTTATCCGCATCAGGACCTCGCCCGGGCCGATCTTCGGCTTCGGCAGCTCTTCGAGCCGGACATCCCTGTTGGTGTAGTACATGGCAACACGCATGGTTTGGTTCTCCTAATACTGAAAAAAAGGGCCCGGGAAACCGGCCCCGGGCCCCTTCGCGCTGTCAGGCAGCCCCCTCTTGGCTTGAGGCTTGAGGCCTGAGGAAATTTGTTCCTCCGTGACCTCTGTCTCGGAACCACAAGCCCATGGTGGGGCGACCGGCCGGTCGCCCCTACTGTTAACATCGCGCCCCGACCTTGACCGGCAAGGGCGCAAAACGCTATCCCCCCTACCCTTTCAGCGAATTGTACATGTCGAAGGCCTGCTCCGGGGTGGCGCCCTCGTGGACCACGGACCGAACGGCCTTGATCATGGCCTTGGGCGCATCGGCCTGGAAGATGTTCCTCCCCATGTCGACCCCGACGGCGCCCTGCTGTATGGCGTTGTAGGCCATCGTGAGGGCCTCGATCTCCCCGATCTTCTTGCCGCCGGCGATCACCACGGGCACCGGGGAGTTGCCGGTGACCTTCTCGAAGCCGTCGCAGAAATAGGTCTTCACGAAATGGGCGCCCATCTCCCCCGCGATCCGGGTGGCCAGGCCCAGGTAGCGTGAGTCCCGGCCCATATCCTTGCCCACGGCGGTCACGGCCAGCACCGGAATCCCGTACTTGGTGCCCATATCCACCAGCTTGGCCAGAGATGTGAGGGTCTCCTTTTCATACTCGCCACCGACGAATATCGACAGGGCGATGGCGGCCACGTTGAGCCGTATGGCCTCGTCGATCTCCACGGTGATCGCCTCGTTGGAGAGCTCCTTCAGTATGCTGCTCCCGCCGGACACCCTCAGCACGATCGGGATCGATGCGTAGGCCGGAACACTGGTCCGCAGGATGCCCCGGGTGAGCATGAGGCTGTCCGCATAGGGGAGCAACGGGATGATCGTCTTGTCTATCTGTTCGAGGCCCGATGTGGGGCCGAGGAAATAGCCGTGGTCCACGGCCAGCATCAGGGTCCTGCCGGTCTTGGGATTGATGATCCGGGACAGGCGGTTCTTCAGTCCCCAGTCCAGGTTGTCGGCCCCTTTGATCGGCACGATTCCGCCGGCGTCCGGGGAAGCCGCATCGGCCTTCACGTCTCTTGCTTCCTTGAATCCTTCGACATCTGCCATGATTCTCTCCTTTCATTGCCCGCACCGGGCGCCGCCTCGCATGGAGCCGGCCCCAGGAGGCTGTCCGAGAATAGCCTCTTAGCGCGACCAAGTGTTGTCTTTTACAGCAAGCCTTGCGGCGGTGGGATCACTACGTCTACCAGCTTGACACAGCGCTGAACATCCTCCACCGTGTCTTTGGCGCTCAGCTTATTGAACAGGAAGTCGAACTTCCCCTCCAGGGCATTACTGATCGATGTGAGGATCCCCTCGGGGATATCCCAGATCTCCTTTTTGAAGGGGCCGAAGCCTTTCTTCCGGGTCTTGTAGATGAACTGCTCGTCGGTCTGGCCCTCCTTCTTTTCTCCGGCGCACTCGGTGCGGAGCCAGTCGTAGATCCGGGTCCTCAGGTCCCCGGGAAAATTTTCGCTTTCGTAGATGATGTTCTGGAAGCCCGTGGCCAGGTGAATCTCGGCCGTCTTGACCTGGGGGAACCTGTCGAATGCCTCGTCGGGCAGCGTGGAGGCTCCGTGCTGCACCGCCCCGGACATGCCGTACTTTATCCGGGCCGCATCGGAGAGCTTCTCCAAGGTGTCGAAGTCGATATTGACATCGGCGATCGATCCATCGGGCAGGACGACCCCGCCGTGGGCGGTCCCGGTCTGCACGCTGATCTTGCTGATCCCCGTGAGCCCCTCCTTGAGGGTGGCCACGTAATTGTCCATGAAGCCCTCGAGCTCTTCGACAGTACTGTTCTTTCCACCCACCTCCCCGATCTCGCCGCCCACGGAGATGGTGATCCCCTCGGGCTCCAGCTCCCGTATGAGGGCCGTGAGATCGGCCGCGATGCTGTAGTTGAGCTCTTGCTGCTCCTTGATGGTGGGCTTGTCCAGGTCCACGAGGGTGGATGTGTCGATGTCGATGTTGTAGAAGCCGGCATCGATCGATTCACGGATGAGGTCCTTCACGGTGTCGACCTCTTTGTCCGCGTCGGCCTGGTACTTCTTCAGATTGACCTGATAGTGATCACCCTGGAGAAAAATGGGACCGGTGAAGGACTCACGCACGGCCGCCGCCAGGACCACGGCCGTGTACTCGGCGGGCCGCTGCATGGTGTAGCCGATCTCGGAGCGGGCGATCTCGAAGAGGACGGGGCCAACCCGGCCTTTGCCGGCGGCCCGGAACACGGCCCTCGCCACATCGTAGGTCATCCCGCGGATGTTGATGGCCGGGACCGTGAACCCCTCGACCTCTTCCTTTCCCATTGCCTCGTAGAGCGATTGTATGGAGCTCGGCACCGAGCCGAGGGCCACGGCGATGCGCCGGATGAGCCAGCGGGCCGCATCCCGGGCCTCGGCCTCGGCAAAGACGGCGGTCCGAACAAGGCCGTCCATAAAATCGCCCCGGACCTTACCCTCGTCCAGGATCTCCACCCTTCCTTCATCCAGTACACCGACGATCCCACCCGCGGCCTCTTTCAGTTCGTTCATGTCGCTATACATAGTACGTTCCTCCTCTTGTCTCCGTTACTTTGTCATATACAGTCAAATCAAAAATCTTGCGTATGAAAAGAACGATCAACTCTACTGAAATCCTCCCACGCTTGTCAAGAAACTCGGCGAGAAACAGACGTGGCTTATTTTTCACATCACCCTTTTACAACTATGTATTTCGTTTGACAGAAAAGATCCATTTCATTATATTGAAATATACAGATCGTTTCCATCGCAGCCAATCCGAAAGACAAGCTCGTACTCGAACCCTGGGTGCAAGGATAGCCCCCGGACGGGATAATCCTCGACCGGGATTTTCATGGATTTGATCCGGCGAAATGGTCGTTTTCCCCTATCCACATAAATAATAAGGAGGCTGGAGATGAAAAAAATTCTTTTTATGGCTGCCCTGATGGTGGCTATGACGAGCATGGCCTACGCGCAGAATGTGCCTACGTGCTGCGGAGGCGATTTGGATGGATCCCTCGATTTCTTCCCCCATTTTCAGACCGCTACCGACACCAACGGTTATATCGTATGGGGCCAGAATGGGGCCGCCGTCGATGTCAAGGGAACAGATGCATGTCTGGAAGGTGATGCCTGGCTGATCCTCGGCCTCGGGTTCCCTGGTCCTACAGTTACATACGACATAACGAGTGGGGCCGCGCCCGGCTGCGCCTGCTCGCATTCGGGCACCTATGACGCCTCTTTTACGGTCTCCAACTCAACCGCCGTAATTGTGATCCAGAAGTATTACCAGGGTGCGGATGTTTTCCCGGCCAGCAGCGAGCTCCAGATCTCCTCATCTGCTGCCATCCAGGTATATCAGTACAAAGGATCGGACGCCTGCGCCGATTAAAAACGACAATCTTGTACTTGGAAAGTGACCTACTGCCTATCCGGTTGACTCAGCATGGTACAACATCTTGTATGTAGTGGGTC
>CAZFWM010000524.1:0-3901 GCA_964522545.1 uncultured Thermodesulfobacteriota bacterium | reverse complement strand
TCTCGTAGTGTAATTCAACTCAGCTTTTGAGACATAAATTCAGAAACGGGGGGTCAAGGATCACCTTAACAATGGCAGAAAGAGAAATAATTCCATCACGCAGAGATTTCATTGCGAGCTATCCGCCGTTCAGGTACTGGAAGAGAGCGCATGTCGATGACCTGGTGAATGAACCTGCGATCAATATATACATACACATTCCCTTCTGTAACAATGAATGTGCGTTTTGTTACTACAAGAAAGAACAGCTGAAATCACGGAGCGAGAGAGATGCATTTGTCAATGCGCTATGCCGTGAGATCGACATAGCGGGGAAGAAGCTCAACTTCAAGAGCAGGGCGGCGAAGTCCATATACATCGGCGGCGGAACGCCGACCCTCCTGAGTGAATCCAATTTCAGAGATATCAAGAAGTCCCTCGAGAACAATATGATCGTGGAGCGGCCGGAGTTCACCGTGGAGGCCGAGCCGCTGAGCATGACAGAGAAGAGAATCAGGATTCTGAAGGATATTGGTGTTGACCGTATCAGCCTTGGTGTACAGTCCTTCTCAGATGATATTCTGGAGATGAACCGCAGAAGGAATACAGCGGCGCAGGCGCAAAAGGCGATTGAGCGGGGCTTGTCAGCAGGAGATGTAGCGATCAACATAGATCTGCTGAGTGGTTTGGCCGGAGAGTCTGATGGGACCTGGGCCCATTCAGTAGAGACTGCGATCAAGACAAATGTGCATAGCATAACGATATACAAGATGGAGGCATATCCAAATACAGAGATCTTTGACAAGGGAATTAGAAAAGGAACAATAGGACTTCCTTCAGATGAAGAAGAGCTGGAGTTTATGGACTACGCTCTGAGTAAACTGGGTGAGGCCGACTATGTTCCCTGGAGTTTTTTCACTTTTACGAAGAATGGCAGGTATGTTCACACTCATTCGCCGAGCGTATGGCGGGGCGATGAGTTGTACGGGTTCGGGCCATCCGCTTATGGGTTCTTCCGCGGCACAGCATTTCAGAACACGAATAGTCTGGAGAACTACTATTCTGCAGTAGGTGATGGGGAGTTGCCTATAAACAGAGGATACAAGCAGTCCAGCGTGGATTTGATGGTGAAAGACATACTTCTCGGCATGAAACTGCTGAAGATCAACAAGGACGCTTTCCAAAAGAAACACGGCGTGGATCTGAATGTCAGCCTTGCACAAGTGGAGGCCAGGCTTAGGGAAGAGGAGTATGTCTGGTCAACTAAGACGGAGGTGGGGCTTACGAGAAAAGGCATTCTGTATGGCGACTACGCTGGAAAATGCCTTGCGTATGCCTTGAAGGATCTCTATTGAGATTTCCCGGCCCTTGCGAAGCCTTACCGTTTGGGTAGTGGAGAGATTCGCGTGTCTGAGAATGACCTTGCTGACTATCTCGATTGGTGTTCCGGCTCTCGACGCGTAGGTCGCGGCATGCCTTCTGAGGTCGTGAGGTCTTAGATTGATCCCAGCTCTCTTAACAGCTTTTCGGACGATCTTTCGTGCCTCTGGCCATCAGCTCCAAGAGAAGACGGTCTCTCGGATTCGGGATTTTGAATATGATCTCATCGACCACCTCCTTTTCCAAAATGGGCCATTGGCCATATTTTGGCGTTCTGTACGTCTTTCTCAGCACGCTTGAATCACAGGGATTTTTCAGATCAGGATGAAAAACTAAAATATGCGTCCAAAATCCCTTATCCTCCCATTGATGATCATTGCTTTTTGCCTCGTTCATTTCGAACTTGAAGCATCGGATTTAACTTCAGCGGGCAAATGCCTCCCCACCTCAGCCACTGAATTGGACGAGAATCCAGAGAAAAAGAAATCTTTGGAGGGCCTGGGAAATGGCTTCACTAGAGGAACTCAAAAATGGCAGACCTATGCTTCCGCTGCTATAGGAGATCACGGTATAGGAGAAATATATGGTAAGGGAGAAATGTATGCCCTTCACTTTGGATACGGTTATTTTTTAAGGGATTACATGTCGGTCAACATTGATGTGCTGGGTGCATATATTCACTCCGGGATTGATGATAATGGGGGTGCCGCCGGTGGGGACCTCATATTTCGCTGGCATTTTTTAAGGATCAATGATGATCTGTGGTCTGTTTATTTAGACCTCGGCGGCGGATTCCAGCTGCAATCCGTTAAATTTTCAGGCGACCGGTACTATAATTTTCGGGTGATGGGCGGTTGCGGCGGCACCCTACGAGTTGCCAATCATGTACGAATAATGTGTGGTATACGGCTTTTGCATACTTCCGGCGCCAACATCAAGGGCGGTGGTGGCGGTTTCAACGGTTTAAAGCTTTACGCCGGTGCGATGTTTCCGTTTTAAACCGTATGAATTCACTAGACCTGACTTCATTGATTAAAAAAAGTAATCGAATGTGAATGAGGAACTGGGAGTACTGACATGGGGAGACGAGATAGATATCGCTCCTGAGGTGCTCTATTCCGAAGCGACGGGCTCTCCTCTTCCAAGGTGGATGATTGAAGAAGAAGAAGAAAAGCCATCAGCTGAGTCGCTCCAGCCGACGGCTAACAGTCCCAACTGAGTTTCTACGTGCGAATAGAGTACGATTTTCGAATGAAACCTTGATCCAGATCTAAAAAAGGGATAGGATTGATATATAGGAGCTGTACGAACCATATTTATGGTTAGCGAAGCGAGCGTACAGAGGCAAGATATGTTGACCTTGCGGCGACTCAAGATACAGGTTGAAGCTGTGTTTAAAGTTTTATGCGGATCAATATACACAATATTAGTTTTGAGGGAAAAATGAAATTTATAGCCGACATATGCACGTGTGAGAACACCCATGACAAGATTCTTTCCGTGTGTCAATGCGGAGTGGGTGGCGATATTGAACATGAGGTCATCATCCAGCGTGGCCCAAAGGAATATGATGTGATCGATGATGCTCCTGGCCCGAAGATCACGTGTGATGACCTCGGTCTCGACTTGGCACCCGGTCCGGAGGAAATCATATTCTCGGGCCTCATCATGACGATCGTCTTGTCGGAAACCGAGTGTATCGAAGTCGATATTTCGGGACTGGATGATGACGATCAGCAGAAGCTCAGAGTCGTAGCTAAGGAGCTGTTCAAATAGCAAGCCTAACATGTGGGAAGGGACGTGATGGACATTCTTGTTCGAATAAAACGCCTTGTAATTTCACGACGTATTCTCTTCACCGACAAGGCAGAGCTGGAGATGGCAAGAGATGCGTTGACACCGGAGCTGGTTTAAGAGTCCATCCTTAATGCTCTGGCGATATATAAGGTCCTGCGTTCCCGTAATCCGAAGACGAAGAAAGCTGAAAGAATGTACGTAATCAAAGGATTAACCTTTGACGGACTCGACATCTACACGAAAGGAAAAATTCTAAGGAAGGAAGGAGTTGACGTATTCTATGTCCTCATTTCATCAAAAAGGAGCACCGATATCTGAGCCTCTCCCTTGTCCCGAATGCGGAGAAATTCAGATGACCCGTACAGTAGAAACGTGCCGCCTTGAAGACGGACTAACGGTCAGGAGGCTGCGTCACTATAAGTGTCAGTCTTGTGGTGCTCGTTTCTTCGACGATGATGCCATGCATCGTATTCAAGCTTTACGTGCATCTCGGGCTGCATAGTCAGCAAGCTGGCAACAGATTTGCGTTAGGTTTGGACTCTATTCAGATGACATGGCACTTCCGAATCATCGAAAGAAGGAGAACCCTTGAAAAGGCATATCAATCCTTCGCTGGTTAGCTGTCACATTCGAGGGGCGGCATAATAAGGATATCGAAGTTTTGGAGATATCGCACAGATTCGCTATTTTTCACCCCCCGTTTCTGAATTTATGTCTCAAAAGCTGAGTTGAATTACACTACGAG
>CAZFWM010000523.1:0-3920 GCA_964522545.1 uncultured Thermodesulfobacteriota bacterium | reverse complement strand
TACTATAGCTGACTTCGCTTCGCTCGCAACATCCTCAAGGTGCTCAATTGTCGATTTTATAATTTCCTATGCATCAAAAAATGGTAAACCGGTGGCGGTAATATTGGGCGTGACTCTTGATTATTTAATACATATGTGTTACATTTTTCATCATGAAATATCAATTATTCATCAAGCCATCTGCCAGCAAAGAAGCTCAACAAATACCAAAGAAGAAGAAAGAAAAAATCAGGACAGAGATCCTGAAGCTATCAGAGAATCCCAGGCCAAAAGGTGTGAGGAAATTGAAAGGGAGAGAGGACGTTTATCGGATCCGGATATCTGAGTATAGAGTTCTTTATACGATCGATGATAAGAAGAAGAAAATCCGAATTCTATCCATCCTTTCCAGGAAGGAGGCCTATCGATGAAACCTTTATCAATTCGTATCGATGACTTTCTCGTTGAACTGATCGAACGAGAAGCAAAAAAGAGGAGTTCAACAAAAGTCGAAATCATCCGGGCCGCTTTGATGAGCTATTTCATGAAATTAAAGGATATTCAGGATGTCGCCCTTGCAGAATCCCGCCTCACAGAAGAGGATCTTCCCTTCGAAGAAGCCTTTTAAAATGCGTACGGTTATTGTGCTGATACTATGCTTGTGCATTGCCTCATGTACTCCTTCCTTTGAACTCCAATCCATTCGTCACGAAGACGGATTCAGCCGAGGGAGCCTTATCGGCTCCAAGATAATTTTGTTGCCTATGTTGGTAGACGATGACGAGCGGTTTTACCCTGAGTGCAGCAACGCGGTTCTCGATATCGTAAGAGAATCATTTCCTGATTCCGAGGTAAGTGTGCAGCTAATGCGGTGCTCCAAGTCAGCAAATGCTGAGGAAATGCAACCGTATTGGTATCTGTTGGACGAAGCAGAGAAAAAACCGTTTAATCGGGAGGCAATGCGAAATAGGATTCTTGTCGTCTTGAGGGAAATGCACGCAGATTTCGCACTGTTAGTCAATGTTTGTAATGTTGAGATACTTCAAGAGAACTGGGATGAAGAAGATATGGTGGGCGACAGGTATGAGTACTGGAGAGCGACGGCTCACGTCGTCCTCAGAGCTTACCTGATTTCCCTTGGAGACGGCTCAATTGCATGGATGGCTCAGGGAAAAGATAGCGTGTCGAAAGAAAACCAAGTGTTACGATGGTCTGAAGTTGATGGCAGCTTTTTTCAGGAACTGTTGGTAAGTCTTTTTTTTAATCCGATAGTTGGATCGATTTCTGGTGAAGAGAAGGGTTTTCCGGACCCCACTGAGGAAGCGATTTGTAAGGTATTACGTGGAACCCTGAAGAGCATATCTTCCAAGCCTGTAGCTATAAAAAACCAAACCGGATAAATTCGTCCTTTTTTATTGCGTCGGCCAGCCGGTATCGACCCAGGCAAAATCGGCCGCCTGGGCTCCCTCCTCTGTCAACAGGGCGGTCCAGATTCCCACCCATCCCACCTGCGGCAGGGCAAAGGCCATCGGGTAATCGATGGGAGGATCAACGACCGGCAGTGAAACTCCCCAGAGCGAAACGAACTGCACCTCCGGGTAGGTCAGGATCAGGTAGGCCGCCCATGTGGTCGGCTCGGGCGCGCCTATGGTGTAGGTCAGGCTGAGAGTCCCCTCCTCATAGGAAGCTTCCAGTAAAAGTGTGAATTTACATTCCGTGTCCTCGCTGTCCGCGAGCCCGTCGCAGTCGTCGTCGATCCCGTTGTCGCAGATCTCCTCTGCCCCCGGGTTCACGTCCGGGTCGGTGTCGTCGCAGTCATAACCGCCGCATGCCATGTCGCTATATCCATCCATGTCCCCATCAAGGCAATCAGGAGGCCCAGAGTACTCATCGGCTCCCATGTCGAAACCGGCTCCAAGAGGCCTCACTTCTCCGTCTTTATCCGTATAGGCTCCCCCATCGGTACCGGTATCGATACAAGGAGATCCGGCCGTCAGGTGGTAATCACCTCCTCCGACAAAAAGCGGATTGGAATCGATATTCCCCTCCCCCGGCCATCCTCCCTCTATATCGGAATGCTCGACCACCAGCAGAGAATCCTTGGTCCCGGACATTTCAGGCTCTGAAGGATCGAGCACGAATATCTCCGGCCCCATGGGAGCGGAATCGCCCCACAGGATACAGTTCGTGATCGTCGTGCCGGAGTACACATTCAAGATCCCCCCGCCCCAAAGACCCGAGGCGATATTTCCGGATATCGTACAGTTCGTGATCGCAGGAGAGGAGTAACTGCATCCGATCCCGCCGCCGTTGGAATAGGCGGTGTTGTTCGAGATCGTGCAGTTTGTGATCATCAGGTCACCGCAGTAGTTGATGGTGATCCCGCCGCCCTCGGAGGCACTGTTATGCGAGATGTCGCAATTCATGATCGTCGGGGAAGCGAGCTCGCAGTAAATCCCGCCGCCCTGTGATGCGTCGTTGTTCGAGATGACGCAGTTCGTGATGATCGGAAAGGATAAGCCGCATGTGATTCCGCCGCCATAGAAAGTGCTCCCATTTCGAATCGTGAATCCGTCAATGACGGCATCGTCAGTCTCCATGCTGATAAAAGTCACCACGGACCCTGTCTGGTTCCCGTCGATAACGGTCACATAGGCTCCTGACTCGCTTTGGAGCACTATCGCTTTACCGAGGAAGTCAATATTCTCCACATAGGTACCGGGCTCTACCAGGACAAGATCACCGTCTATGGCCGCGTCGATCCCGGCCTGGATGGTTGACTGTTCGGATGGCACGAGGATCGTGGCGGCGAGGGAAAGATTAGCGGAAAAGGCGAAGATGATAAGGGCAGTGAATACAATGCGGATGACCTGTTCCATTCTCCTCCTCCATATTCAGATCTGCCCCGGTCGGGTAACCCCACACTCCCCTACCGGGTCGGTGCGCCGGTATCGACCCATGCCAGGTCGACCGCCTGGGGGCCTTCTGCCGTGAACAGGCCGGTCCAGATCCCCACCCACCCCAGGCTCGGGAAGGGGAAGGCGACCGGTATTTCGATGGGTGGATACATGACCTCCAGGGAAACCGTCCAGAGCGGGATGACCTGCACGCTCGGCGTGATCAAAACGAGGTAGTTCGCCCACGTGGGCGGCTCTGGCGCGCCTATGGTGTAGGTCAGGTTGATATAACCCGACCCGTAGAGGGCCTCCAGCTCTAAGGAGAAAACAAAGCAATCCTGGTCATCATAGTCCACGGCCCCATCGCAATCATCGTCAATCCCGTTTCCGCAGACCTCCTCTGCTCCAGGATTCACATCCGGATCGGTGTCATCGCAGTCGTCACCCCCACATGCCTCATCTTCATAACTATCGCCGTCATCGTCCCAACATTCGTATGGATCATTGATCAAGATCGAGACGTTATAGCTAGCTTCGTTTGCCACGGCGAGGTCCAGGTCCAGGTCGCCGTCAAAGTCCCCGGTCGTTACAAAACTGGGTGCTACGCCTGCGCCGTAATCAACGGCCGGCTGGAAGGTCCCATCGCCGGCGCCAAGGAGGATCGAGACGGTGTCGTCATAGACGTTCGCCACGGCGAGGTCAAGGTCCAGGTCTCCGTCAAAGTCCCCCATCGCTACAGATAAGGGTCCGTCGCCTGCGCCGTAGTCAATTTTTTCGGCGAAAAGTGGGTGAGAATATGCTGCAGAAGAAAGGGCTGTCGAAAGACTATGAAGAAAAACTAACATAATAAAACATATGGATGAAAAATTTAACTTCATGATCCCCTCCTCGCTTTTCAGATTTTGAATTTATCGCCCTTCGGGCGGACTTAATTGAGGGACGTTGCGAGGAGCGACAGCGACGAAGCAATCCACTGAGCACCCTGGCAGGTTGAGCCCGGGGGATTGCTGTCATAAGCTTGTCAAGCCCCCTTCTTTTACTTGG
>CAZFWM010000522.1:2205-3937 GCA_964522545.1 uncultured Thermodesulfobacteriota bacterium | reverse complement strand
CTGGACGCTCGATTTGGATTTCAGGACCACCTATGTGAGCCCCTCCATCAAGAAGACACTCGGATTTACGCCGGAAGAGCGGAAACAGCAGACTCTGGAAGAAATGGTCACGCCGGATTCCTTTCAACGTAGCGTGGCGGCCCTTCAGGAGGAGCTTCAGCGTGAAGCAGAACAGGATGTCGATCCGGATAGATATATTACCGTCGAGGTAGAATATTATCACGCCGACGGTCACACCGTCTGGATGGAAAACAGCGTGAAAGCGCTCAGGGATGAGGCCGGCACACTTGTCGGGATTTACGGCTCCTCCCGGGATATCACAGAGCGCAAGCAGGCGGAGGAGGAGAAGCGGACCCTCGAACGGCAGATGCAGCAGGCCCAAAAGCTGGAGAGCCTCGGCGTGCTGGCCGGCGGCATCGCCCACGACTTCAACAATCTGTTGATGGCCATCCTGGGCAACACGGATCTGGCACTGGCCTCCCTCTCGCCCGGGTCTCCTGCGCGCGAAATCCTCGAAGATATCGAAAAGGCGTCCAAGAGCGCCACGGAACTAGTCAAACAGATGCTCGCTTACTCTGGCAAAGGCCAGTTCGTCATCGAACCGATCGACGTCGGAGAGCTCGTCGAGCAGATCGTGAACCTGATCGAGGTCTCGATCTCCAAAAAGACCGTGCTCAAGTACAACCTGGCCGAAGACCTGCCCATATTTGACGGCGATGTGACGCAGATCCGCCAGGTCATCATGAATCTCGTCATCAACGCCTCGGAGGCCATCGGCGGCAATAGCGGCATCATCACGCTGTCCACCGGTGCGATGGACTGCAACCGTGCCTATCTCGATGACGTCAATGAGGTCCTGCGAGCAGGCCTGGGCGATCCGCTGCCCGAGGGCGTTTACGTCTATCTCGAAGTTGCCGATACAGGCTGCGGCATGAACTCCGAGACCATCGAGAAGATCTTCGATCCCTTCTTTACGACCAAGGCCCCGGGGCGGGGCCTTGGAATGTCTGCTCTCCTCGGCATCGTGCGCGGCCACAAGGGCGCCTTCAAGATCCACAGTGAGGTCGACAAGGGCACGACCTTCAGAGTCCTCTTCCCTGTAAATGAACAGGCCGATGAAGGCTTCGCCGACCGAGGGAAGGGCGAGGTCGTGGGGAGTGACTGGCGCGGAACCGGGACCGTCCTGATCGCCGACGACGAAAAGTCGGTCTGCGCCGTGGGCGGACGCATGCTCGAGAGCATAGGCTTCCGCGTCCTGACGGCGTCCGACGGGCGCGAAGCGCTGAAGGTGTATCGCGAACACGCCGACGAGATCGTCTGCGTTCTTCTCGATCTGACCATGCCCCATCTGGACGGCGCACAAACCTTCACCGAGTTGCGCCGCCTCAATGCGGATATCAAAGTAATCCTCTCCAGCGGCTATAATGAGAAGGAGGCCACTCTGCGTTTCAAGAGCAAAGGACTTACCGGCTTCATCCAGAAGCCTTACAAGTTAGCGCTGTTGCAGGAAAAATTGAGACGCATTCTGGATTGACCGGGAAAATGCAGGAGACCTCACGATAGACCCGGACGGGGAGCCAAGTGCGATGCAGTAGGAGGATAATGGTGATTCCCATGAAGAAGATCACACGGAGGCGCTTCATTGCTCTGTCGGCGGGCGCCCGCCGCGCGGGCCGGGGCGGGGAACGGGAATTTATAGGGCCAAAACGGGCCCCCCGGGGGGGACCCCCCC
>CAZFWM010000522.1:0-2195 GCA_964522545.1 uncultured Thermodesulfobacteriota bacterium | reverse complement strand
GGAGACGGCCGAGCCGAGCGAGGCCGTCTCCTGTCACGGAGATTATCTCGGACCAAAGGCGGCCCCCGTTGAAGAGCCCCCACAAACGATCCCCGTGATGGCCGAGGCCGACGTCGTGGTCGTGGGGGGCGGCCCGGCCGGCCTGGCCGCGGCGCTGGCGGCAGCCCGGGAGGGCGTGGACACCATACTCGTGGAGCGATACGGCTTTTTCGGGGGCGTCATAACCCAGGCGACCATGGGGTCCATCCGGTGGTACCGCTATGCGGACACCATCGACGCCGGAGGGATCTGCGCCGAGTTCGAAGAGCGGGCCAAGGAGATGGGTGCCAGCATCGACATCTTCGGGATCCTGGCGGGCACCCCGCTGGAAAAGATCCTGGAGATCATGGGCCTCATGGAAGAGGGGGAGTCGACCTACCAGATCCTGGACACGGAGCTCTTCAAACATGTGGCGGACGCTCTGCTGCTGGAGTCGAACGTCCTCCCGGTCCTTCACTGTCTCTCCGTGGGCGCAATCATGGAGGGCAACGTCATCAAGGGGGTCATCACGGAGAGCAAATCCGGGAGGCAGGCGATCCTGGCCAAGCGCGTCATCGACGCCACGGGGGACGCCGATATCGCGAACTTCGCGGGCGCGCCTTTTCGGAAGAACTCGAAAAAGGAGCTCATGGAGGTCACCACGAACTTCAGCTGCAGCAATGTCAATCTCCTTCAATTCGCGACCTACACACTTCTCAAGGGCGGCAAGATGGAAGACTGGGTCGACGAGACCTGCGCCGACGAAGGTAAGATGTTCAGCACCCATTGCTTTGAACCCTTCGAGCTGGCGAAGAAGGCCGGGGAGATTCCCGAGGACTGGGACATCAGGGCCTTTCCGGGCGGCTTCACCGAGGCCGGAGAGGTCCTGTCGATCAACGCCGTCCACATGACCGGCGTGGACTCGACCGACGTGTGGGATATGACCCGGGCCGAAATGGAGGGCAGAAAGCGGTCCATCGCGGCCTTCGAGGCGATGAAGAAATACGCGCCGGGCTTCCAGAAGGCGAGGCTGAGAAACTTCTCCACGTCACTGGGCACGAGGGAATCGAGAAAGATCGTCGGCGCCTACAACATCACCGAGCACGAGGTGAGAAGCGAGGCCCGCTTCAGTGACTCCATAGGCGTCTGCCCCGAGTTCCTGGACGGCTACAACATCCTGTGCCTGCCCTCCACCGGTAGGTACTTCCACGTGCCCTACGGCATCATCCTACCCCAAGAGGTGGACAACCTGCTCGTGGCCGGCCGGTGCGTGGCCGGGGACAAGCTCTCCCACGCCGCCACGCGCCAGATGGTCTGCTGCATGGTGACCGGCCAGGGAGCCGGCGCGGCCGCCGCCGTTTCCGTCAAGGACAACGTGACCTGCCGGCGGGTCAACATCTCGAAGGTCCAGAGAGCCCTGGACAAACAGGGCGTGCGGTATTTGTGACGCCCTGAATCGCACCGTAGGGGCACGGCCTGCCGTGCCCCGACCCCCACGAATCAGAGTCCTGATTCCACAGGCCCGAAGACCCACCGCTGGTCGGCGTGGTCGATCACGTCTTCCAGGTAGTAATGGAACGGCTTGTAGCGCCCCGTGAGCCAGAGGCCGGTCTGGTCGCCGAAGTGATCGGCCTCGTCGATCCGTGCCGGCACGCTATACACCCCGCGCTGCCCCCCCGGCAGCACGCTCTCCATGTGGACGCGGCCCGGCTCGAGCCGGGTCACGAAGCGCACCACCGGCCCGTCGTAGAAGTCGAAGCGCTCCTCATTGACACCCCAGTAGGCGCCCGGGTTCACCGTGTCGTACCCCCCGGGGGCGGGGTAGGAGGTGCAGCCGTCCGCGGCCGGGGCCGAGGGGAGGTTGAACAGGGTGAGGCCGGCCTGGTCGAAGAGGGTGTGGTAGTAGTAGGTCCGGTGGACCGAGCCCCATGCCCAGGCCCCCATGTGGGGGGTCCCGAAGGCCTGCTCCAGGAAGTCGAGGGCGTCGATCATGGCCTCGATCATGAGGTCCGCGGCCGTCTCCTTCGTCGTGGTGGTGATGTCGTCGAAGAGGCGGCTCTCGCCCGTGGCCGGGTCGAGGGTGTGAACCGCCAGCCCCGGCTCGGCCGCCCCGGTATCCTCGAGGATGTGCACCATGGCCCGGAGCCCTTCGTAGGTGGAGATGCTGCTCAGGCGCG
>CAZFWM010000521.1:0-4028 GCA_964522545.1 uncultured Thermodesulfobacteriota bacterium | reverse complement strand
TTTTTGTTTCTCGAGTGAGCTACAACCGAGTCAAACTGCGCTTATTTTGGGGCTAATCCGAAAGGTCCGATCTCCTCAACGTATGTTTTCGCATGCCGGAAGCGTGCACCCCTAAAAAAAAGGGACACGGCATGTCGTGTCCCTACATGCTGCATGAGCGGCCCGCCCCTGGGCCGACAGTTTCTCTACGTCTCCTTCCGCTCCAGCTCATCCTCCAGATAAGGGATCACGTTCGGGTTGAGCAGGTTCTCTATGACCTTCCGCTCCAGCGGAATGAAGGGATGCTCGAAGTAGAAGATCGACTTCGCATACCTCTCCTTCTCGACCTCGAAGATGGCGGGATCGAGGGAGCGGAACTCGTCGATGAGCCCGGCGACCCGGGCCTGCTCGGCCTCCTCGTCGTACTTCTTACCCTCGAGCTCGCGGATGCGCCTTATGCCGCCGAGGGCGAGCCCTTCGAGAATTTCCCGCTCCCGCTCGAAGGTCTCCCGGTCCTTGGAATAAATGGATTCGAGCAATTCCACGCCCTTGGCATAGTCGGCGACCTGCCCCATCCGCTCCGGCTCGGTGTCGCTCTGCGGGGGGATGAGGCAGGGGTTGTAATTCACGATCCGGTCGATCTGGTTCGGCGTGAGCACGGCCAACGCCTCTCCGGCCAGGCGCCTCATCTCGCTGTTCTTTCTCATCTCGATGTAGCGGAACTGGTTCGAGCCGTTATCGATCTCATCCTGAAGCTCCGCCGGGATCGCCCCCTCCCCGAGGCGAACACGCCTCAGCTCGACCAGTGAATCCGCATAGAGGCCGGCAAGCCTGCTGACCTCCTGGCCGTGCCGGGCCAGGACTGCGCGGACCCGCTCGAGGAGACCGATCATCTCCCGTATCTGTTCGGCCGAGAGGTAGAGCCCGTGATAGAGATTGAGCGAGTGGATGTCCACGATGTCGTCGTGGACCCCGGCAAGTGGGACGTGCATGGACGGAAGATCCTCTTCGACGATGCTTTCCGCGCCCGTCCATTGAGGCATTTCTCCCGTCTCCCCTGTGAACAGTCCTGCCAGATCGTCGACCCGGATCGCGTTCAGGCCCTCGGCGCCACCGGCAAAGGAGGATATGTCGGCAATGAAAAAGGTGAAGACCTGATCCGGATCGAGTCGCCAGTTCTCGTCGGCCGAATCCTCGCTGAGGATGAAGGCCTCAAGAGGAATCTCCTTTTCGATCCACTCCCCGCCTGCGACCTGGAAGGGGTGAACGTAGCTCGACTCATCGTGCTCCATCAGGCCCGCGGCCAGCCAGACATCGCGCTCCGACCGGACCTGGAAGGCGATTGTCCCGAGGCCCCGCAGGTTGAGGCCGATCCGGGCGGCCGCCGCAAGACGGCCCTGCTCGGACCGGTACCGAAACTCGATCGCCCCGGCGCCGGAGCGAGCCTCCCCGGCCCCCTGCACGTGGGAGACCGCTCCCAGCCCCGGCTCGAAGCACCCCCATCCCTCGAGGGCCCCTTCGAGATCATCGAGGACGATCCTGCCCGAAGGGGCATGCCGGCTCGTCTTCGGCCCGGGCGAAAAAATCATCTCATCGAGCCAGAGACGGTGGATGCCCTGTTTCTCGTAGCCGGCGAGGCGAAAGTGCTCGGCAAAGTGCTCGGACAGCAGGACGGTGAGATCCCCTACCGCGATGGAGCCAACCTCGCCCACATCGAGACGGTCGTTCTCGTCGCTGGAATCGTCTCCGAGCTTGAAATCGGATAGCTCCGCACTCACATAGTGCCACTCCGCCGCCCTCGTGGAGACCATGTAGCTGTACGACGAGCCGTCGAGCTCATCCAGGGCCACCACCAGGAGCGAAGGGCTGTCCGTGCGCACCCAGAAGCTGACGCACCGTATGCCTTCGAGCGAAAGGTCCCCCTTGGAAAAGAAGAGCAGACGGTCCGGCTCGGCTTCATACTCGAACTGTAAGGCCCCAATGCCTTCCCGGGCCACGCCGGCCTCCTGGACCGACATCAGCCTGCCTGCGAAGCTCTTGAATCCCTCGGTCCCCTTCTCGAACCGCAGAACCCGCTCCTCCGGCAGGACCTGCCTGTCCACGGGCGCGGCGGCGTGCGGCACGGAGCGGCACCCGACCGCCGCCCAGACCATGACGGTCATGGTTAGCGCGATCGACCACAGAGACGATAATTTTAAATTCTTCATAGCATTCTCCTCTCTGATTTCCATGAACGATGATAGGGGATTTTTCCGCTCATATGGAAATACGATCAACACCAACCATTTATTCCACGGCCAACGAACCGGACGCGCAGGCCGAGACGAAATCCTCTATATGCCTCTCCACGATCCTCTCGGCCTCGGCAAGCTCCCCGGCAGCCCCCAAGCAGGTCTCGAGGCTCACCAGAAGCCGGTGGAAGCGGGATCGGGGCAGGCCCAGGGCTTCGTAATCGATTTCGGATTCGACGTAGCCGCCGTCCAGGAAAAGGTACTTGCCGAGGCGTGGGGCTCCGCGGTCCCGGAAGGGCCAGTCCTCCTTGAGTCGGAAAAAGGCGGCGAGCGCACGCCGGACCCCGGGCATGAGCAGAATCGAGATCCCGGGTGCCTCGCCGAACCGAGAGGAGGCCTGAAGGAAGAATTCCTTGACCAGGTCTATGTCCGAGATCACAAGACCGTACAGGTACCAGTCCGACACACCGGTCACCACGGCCAGCTTCTCTCCGGGTGAGAACTTTTCGTGGCTCGGGCAGAGGTGGCCCTGACAGAGGCCCTTGCCGTAAAAGGAGCGGCCGCGAAGATCCATTCCCTGGTTCTCCGCAGGATGGATCATGCACCCGACCCGCAGCTCCCGACCGCCCAGGAAGCCGAGGAACTCGCAGTTGAACACCTCTTCGCAGAGCTTGTCATCATTCATGAGGGGCCTCATTGCGTGCGAGTACTCATCCAGATTCCCCTCGATCCCGCCAGCGGACCGGAATGCCTCGGTGGCCCTCCTCAGGCGCTCGACCAAGGCCGGCCTGCTGTTGTCCCCGTGATTGTAGAGGCCGCAGCAGGCGCCGCACGACTTCCCGGGATCCGGCTGGCAGAGGACCTCGGGCGAGGCCGGGTGAATTGTCCTGGTTTTCATTCGTCTACATTATCATCATCGCCGTTTCAAAAGCGACCGGCGCGTCTTGACGCAACTAGTCGGAGTTGCTACGGTTTGTCCCGATCTTCCAGTCCTTGTTTTTTTTAACGATGCCCTATCGAGCCGAGGATTCCTTGATGTCCGAACCCTATTACGTGACCACTCCGATCTATTACGTCAATGCCCAGCCCCACATCGGCCATGCCTATACCACGGTCATTGCCGATGTGCTGGCCCGGTTCCGCCGCCTCGACGGGGAAGACGCCTATTTTCTCACCGGCACCGACGAGCACGGTGAAAAGATCGCCCGGGCCGCCGAGGCGGCCGGGACCGATCCTCAGAGTTTCACCGACCGGGTGAGCCGAACCTTTCGCGACGCCTGGGCCGAGCTCGGCATCACCAACAACGACTTCATCCGGACCACGGAAGAACGCCACGTCAAGGCGGTAACGGCGATCCTGAGCAAAGTCCACGAGGCCGGGGATATCTACTTCGCCGAGTACGAAGGGAACTACTGCGTCGGGTGCGAGCGCTTCTACACGGAGACCGAGGCGTCGGACGGGATCTGCCCGGACCACGCGGCCCCCTTCGAGCTACGCAAGGAGGGGAACTACTTCTTCAAGATGGAGAAGTACAGACCCTGGCTCGTCGAGCACATCCAGGCGAATCCGGATTTCATTCGCCCCGAACGGTACCGCAACGAAGTCCTCTCACTGCTGAGCAGCCCCATCGGCGACCTTTCCATCAGCCGGCCGAGGGAGCGAATCTCCTGGGGTATCCCGCTGCCTTGGGACGAATCGCACGTCACCTACGTATGGTTCGATGCCCTGATCAACTACATCTCGGCCATCGGCTATCCCGACGGCGATAAATTCACTACGTACTGGCCCGTGGTCGAGCACCTCATCGGCAAGGACATC
>CAZFWM010000520.1:0-4034 GCA_964522545.1 uncultured Thermodesulfobacteriota bacterium | reverse complement strand
TCTAACCTTGCTTTTTTATTATGTTTTTGGGGGAATTAGCTCAGGAACTTCTGCTAAGTGTAGGCGGGCATGGCCCGCCCTATGTTATTGAGAAGTTGCATACAGCCGGACGAACCCTAATTTAAGTCCTCCAGTTTTCCGGAGCGCGCCTTCTCGACCTTTTCATCGAATGTCTCGCCCAGGTCGGCTCCGAGCTCCCGGGCCCTCTTCTTTGCCCAGAGCCCGATATTTCCTGGATCTCTATAATAATCCTCGCCTTTTTGTTCCCTTGTATTGAAATTCTTCAGCCGGCTTCCCTCTGACTGGACGAGCCGGAATCCGGACAGAACTCGATCGAGCTCCTCTCCGCCGCAATGTTGGCAAGAGGGTGTGTCCGTATTGCACAGCACCAAAAAGCTGGTGATCCGCCCGCACTTTTTGCATCGATACTCATAGATCGGCATTGCCAGGCTCGTTTGATGGAAGACCGCGGAATCTTTATAAGAAAATGGCACCTATCCGTCTACAGACCCTCATCATGGCAGGCTACCTTTTCTTGCGCTTATGGCGATACCTGTCCATCAGTTTTTTATGCTTGTGCTTGCGCATCTTCTTGCGACGCTTCTTCACAACGCTTCCCACAGACTTCACCTCCTTTCTCTTTGGAACAAAATAGATTATATATCAAACTTTCACCAATAAGACAACTCTCTCCACGTTCATCCATGGGGCAGGGAGGAGATGAAAAAGATTTCTAAAGAAAATCTTCAGGCAACCGATAATAAAACCGTGGTTATATTTCGTTTTATTTTTAATGTAACCCATCTTTCGCTTGAGACTTTTTGACTCAAGCGTCGGGAGAAGGGGAGCCATGTCAACCCAAGCTACCAAATCCGATGAGCGTCCTCATATCCTGGTCGTAGATGACGATGAAGGGGTTCGTCACTCCCTGGAGCTCCTGCTCCGCCACGGCTACCGGATCGATACGGCAGAGAGCGGAATGCAGGCCCTGGAGCTGCTCCAGGAGACGGAATACGATCTCGTGGTGCTCGACCTTCATATGCCGGGCCTACACGGGACCGATGTTCTCCGGGAGATAAAAAAGAGATGGCGGGACACGGAGGTCCTAATCCTCTCAGCCTACGGAACAAAAGAACACCTTCAGAAGTGTATCCGGTACGGGGCCAGCGACTTCATCGAGAAGCCCTTCGACGTGGCCGAGATCTACACGGCCATAAAAAAGCTGATGAGCCAGCGCAAGCACAACCTCATGATAAAGACCGTCATGCTGGGTCTGGAGAACCTGGGGCTCAAGGGGAGGCTGCAATTCAGCGAAAACGAGGATTCCGACAGGCCGATGGAGGATAGAATGCAGGCCCTTCTCGACTGGCTCATGATCGAGGAGGACGATAAAAACGTCAATAAATATCTCGAATTCGCCCAGGTCCTCGCCCGCACGATCGAAAGGGCCGATCCTTACACCCACAAGCACTCGGATCGCGTTGCCCGTTACTCCAACCTGATCGCCATGGACCTCCACCTGAGCACGGAAGAGCTCACCGACCTTCAGATCGGCACATTCCTCCACGATATTGGAAAAATCGGCATCGAGAGAAAGATACTTCAGAAGGAAGAAGATCTGACCGATCAAGAGCTGAAGATGGTGAAGAACCACCCCCATCTTGGGACCCAGTTGGTGGGTCCCCTCGACATCTCCCCCATGATCAAGGTGATCATCCGAAACCACCACGAACGATACGACGGAAAGGGATATCCGGACGAGCTGGCCGGGGAGGCCATCCCCTTATCCGCCCGCATCGTGATGATCGCCGATGCCTACGATGCCATGATCTCGAACCGCCCATACCGCAAGGCCCTCTCGAGCAACGAGGCGCTGCAAGAGCTACAGCGCTGCGCGGGATCCCAGTTCGATCCTCTCTTAGTGGACGTCTTCCTCGAAGCGCTCGGCAGAGAAACCTCCGGTCCTTCTTCCTGACCCTCTGGCTTGCGGCTCTCTAGCTTTCCTTCGCCTTGGTCGTGCGAGTCATCGCTATAATGAACCATCCAAGCGCCACAAAAACCAGCAAGGCTGCGATCTGATCCCAGGGGGCCGGCAGAATCGACCCGAGGGCCGACGGCTTGAGACCGGTGAAATACGCGTAGACCGCCACGCCGACTCCCATGAGGCCCTCGCCTGCGATGAGCCCGGAGCCGAGCAGGATCCCTTTGTCCTTACGCGCCTCGACATCCTCCCCCTTTCTTGCGGCCAGCCACTCCACCAGCGAGCGGAGGCAGCCTCCCACGAAGACCGGCGTCATGGCCGACACCGGGAGATAGATGCCCACTGCAAAGGGGAGCGATGGTATGCCGAGAAGGGCGGCCACCAGGGAGAGCGACGCCCCAGCCAGGACCAGGCCCCAGGGCAGGTTGGCCTGGAGCACGCCTTCGATGACCGTCTTCATGAGGGTGGCCTGGGGCGCGGGAAGGTCCGCCGATCCGAAGGTGAGCCCCTTGCCGAGCAGGTAGACCGAAGCGGCGACGGCAAAGGCGGTCGTACAGACGCCGAGGATCTCGACCATCTGCTGCTTGGCCGGCGTGGCCCCGATGATGTAGCCGCACTTGAGGTCCTGAGAGATGTCGCCCGCTATGGAGGCGGCCACGCAGACCATGGTGCCTATGGTGAGGACCGTGGCCTTGGCGGCGTCGTCCGTCCAGCCCAGCGCATAGAAGAGCAGGCTCGTTCCGAGCAGGGTTACGATGGTCATCCCGGACGTCGGGTTAGAGGTGACGCCCACCATGCCGACGATCCGCGACGAAACGGTCACGAACATGAATGCGAAGATAGCGACCATCAGCGCTCCGAGGATGCGGATGGGGGCCGCCGTTCCAAGGCCGAGCAGCTGGGGTGAGAAGGCTGCCACCAGCACCACGATCAGGGCTCCGACGATAACCACGGCTATGGAAAGGTCCTTGCTGGTCCGCTTCGTGTCAACGGAAGCGGCGCGTCCCTCAGCGGTCAGGCCCTTCAGCCCGTCCACGAGGCTGCTGTACATAGTCGGAAGGGAGCGGATAACCGTGAGGATACCGGCGAACGCCACGGCGCCGGCGCCTATGTAACGAATGTACCTGTTCCAGATATCACCCGCGCTCATCTGGCTGATCGTCACCTCGGTCTCCGGGAAGAGCGGGGTCGGAAGGGCATCACCAAAATGGGCGATGATGGGAATAATACCCAATGCCGACAGAAGGCCCCCGGCAACCATGATCGCCCCGATCCGGTAGCCGAGGATGTAGCCGACTCCGAGGAGTGCCGGCATCGGCTCGAGCGCAACGATACCTTTCTTCAGAAGGGGCACTTTCAGGTGGATCTCGTTGGCCCAGAGCCGGCCGAAGGAGAGGAGGGTCTTGTAAAGGGCACCCACGCCGAGTCCCAGAAAGACATTCCGGGCCCTGGCGCCCCCGGCATCCGCGGCGATAAGAACCTGGGCCGCCGCCGTTCCTTCGGGATACGGAAGAACGCCATGCTCTTTGACGATCAGGTAAGGACGAAGGGGAATCATGAAGAGAATGCCCAGGCACCCTCCAAGCAGCGCGAGGGTTCCGATCTTGAGCAGTGACGGATCGAACCCCCACATGAAGAGGGCCGGAATCGTGAAGATAATTCCCGAGGCGACCGAGGATGCCGCCGATCCGGTGGTCTGGGAGATGTTGCACTCCAGGACGTTCGTCTTGGCGGAAAATTTCTCGAGCAGCTTGAACAGGGCCACGCTCATCACGGCCAGGGGAATCGATGTGCTTATGGTGAGGCCTACCTTGAGACCGAGGTAGGCATTGGCTGACCCGAACACGGCGCCGAAGATGATGCCTGCTACGGCGGACCGGAAGGTGAGGTCTCGCAGCGATGCCTCGTGTGGGATGTAAGGACGATGCTCGCTCATACTTCCTCCTCTGAGGTTCAATCGGTTAATGAAGTGCCGATGAGAATCTACCCGGAATTCGGAAAATGCATCTTATTCGAATGGATTGAATTTCTCAATAGACAGACACTAGCTAGC
>CAZFWM010000519.1:0-4043 GCA_964522545.1 uncultured Thermodesulfobacteriota bacterium | reverse complement strand
TCGGGGGGGGACTGATCCGCGTACCGAATTTTCAGTTCAATTTCTTCGGTGTGGACGAGACGCTCGTTTTCAGTGTGAGTCACTTCGACTCGATCATCGACCCGGCTCTCGTCAACGAGGTGTTCGAGAAGGTCGAGGAGGAGCTCACCGAGGGGACGGCCGGACACCCCCCACCCTGACCCTCCCCCGCAATCGGTGTTCAACATCTTTTCGTAAAATCTACACGAACCTTGTGTATGTTCCGACGAAATACTCTTTATGATCTGATATGGAAAATTTCGACTCAAGAGTCGAAATTTTCCAAACACTAAATCCGAGCGAATCCACCGGCTCTGCCGGCGGATTCGCTCGGATTTAGTCGATGTAGCCGAGGGCCTTCAGCCGCTCCATGAACTCCTGCTTCTCTTCCTCGGACTGCTCCGGTCCCTCCGGACCGCTCCCCTCCATGGCCTGAGTGAACCTCACCGGATGCTCCGCCAGGTAGTCTCGGTCCAGAGCCTCTTCCAGAATCCGGCCATCCATGTCATCAGGGATCGGATGGTCCATGATGTGGAGGACCGTCGGGGCGATGTCTTCGAGACGCGCGCTCTCGATTACGGTATTCTTCTTGAACTCGGGGCCTTCGGCCAGGAAGATGCCTTCCAGACGGTGACCGTCCATCGCCATGGAGTGAGAGAAGATCGCATTGCTGAAGATTACATTCGAAGGTGTACGCGGCTCGTACCCGTCGGATGAGGGGGGAACGAGAACATCCGCCATTTCGTCCCTGAAAGGCCCGTCGGACAGGTCTTCTTTGACATAGACGCGATCGAAAGCCTTTCCTCCGGTCTTCGGGTCCTTCAATCCTCTGAGCTTCTCCGCCATCTCACGGGAGAGCTCGTCGAACTCCCGGCCCGGCTCGACGATCCCCTCGGGCTCTCGCCCCCGGGTGTTGATCACGATCTGGCCGATGCCGATCTTGGCATAGGCCCGGGTCCGGGACCAGTCGACATCGTTGAGAGAGAGAAACAAGGGCCTGTCCTTTTTCCATGCACTGGCAACTATGCGCTCGAAAGGAGGCGTCTTGAAATTGAACCAACGGTTCAGTTTCTCGGCGAGACGGACGAAGAAGGATGCGATGTTCTCAAAGGTGACCCCCTTTTTCCACAGAGCCAGCCGGATACGTGTCCCGAGGGTCCGCTTGAAGACCATGTATCCCTCTCTCACGAGCCAGGCATTAAGATCAACCGCCCGTCTGACTATGCCGAACCCGTGATCCGAGATGACGATGGTCGTCGTCCCTTCGCTCATCGCCTTTTTCAGTCGATCGAACCCTCTGTCCACATTGGCGAAATACGCCTCGATCCGGGGGACGCACTCTCTCGCGAGGTTCGGATCGTGCGTGTCATGAGCCGGGTCCATCAGGTACCAGAGTTTGTGGGATATGATATCCGAGCCCCAGACATGGTACTTGACAAAATCGGGACGACGCCTTTCGATCAGGTACTCGGCCACTTTGAGCTTGTACTCGAGCATCTCTTCGAGATCCTGGATGTATCTCCCGATCGACTCGGGGGTCTGGGAGGGCCCCAGGAAGAGGCTTCTGGGGAAGAGATGATACGGCCCGAACCGATTTTCGATCTCTTCGAGCAACTCTGAGGGAACCATAAAGTCTCGACTCCTCGTCGGAGTCAGAAACCCGTCGGCGATCATGGCTCCCCGGGTTACCCTTGGAGGATAGGTCATCGGCACATTGAGGATGAGCACCTCCTTGCCCTGGCTCCCCAGATAGTCCCAGAAGGGAGTTCCCTGCCGGGACCTGGCATCGCAGGGAACTTCCCGGTAGGTCCCTATTTTTCGAATGAGGAAGTCGGTGATCCGGTGCTTTGCCGGTCCTTTTCCCGTAATGATCGTCGACCAGGCCACACCGGTCGTCGGGGGCAGAGAGGAGAGAAGGGTTCCGTGCGCTCCCTTGAAAACCATTTCCTGCAGATTCGGCATGAGCCCCCTATTCATCAGGGGCGAAAGGTACGTGAAGGTACCTCCGTCTATACCGTAGAGCAGTACTTTCCTCGCCATATAAACATCTCCTGTGTCTTGCGGAGATTCCCTTTCATCGAGATGTGACAAAATTCGGTACGAGGATACCAGCATTCAACGATCATAACAATCAAAGTCCGTTGCCACTGCGAATCACGGAAATCCTCACTGTCAAGACAGTAGGCGGGCCCGAGCTCACCTACACGCTACACCAATGAAACAGCTTCCCGCGGGCCTCACCGCCTCGACGGTGAGCTTTGGACGCCACTCGGCGGTGATGGCCTCCCTGGAGTCGAAGTCGATTCCATCTATCCCCTCGAGATAGTCGAGGATGACGAGGCCATGATTCGCGGACGGGTTGTTCACCCACGACTGAACCAGGGCGATTCCGTCGGCATTCAGGTTATAGGTGAATTGACCCGGGTAACTGGTCGCAATGGCCCCCAGAGGCGTCTGTCCACGGTCGTCCGCTCCGTCCGCACCCGGCGTTCCCCATGGATTCCCGACGGAGTACTGGGTCCAGGTCGACTCCGGCTCCGCCCAGTCGCGCTTCATCTCGTACAGCTCGTAGGCCTGGTCGAGGGAGTGGTTGGTAACCGTGAGGGTGATGGATGCATACGTCACCGTGGTCCCGGGAGGAATGGAGCCGACGTCCCAGGCGATGATCGCCGCCTTGGCCGGGCTTCCGTCCACCTCGAGGTTGGCGGCTGACCCGAATGCCGTGCCGGGGAGGTCGCTCCTGATCTTGGTGTCCCGCGTCCCCTCGTAGCCGGGGGAAGGGAAGGCTCCGTCCTGAAACGTGTAGGTCACCTCCTCGTATGCGGAAGAGGCAAGCGATCCGCTGTAGATGATGTCGCCGTAATCATAGAGGCCGTCGTGGTCGTCACGGTAGGTCTCGAATGAGACATCCCCGCCGTTCACATGGATCATGATAAATGTGCTAGGAGCCCCGAGATCCCCGTAGCCCCGGCAGTGGCCTGCGTCCAGCTGCCATACGCCGTCGATCTTCACGGCACTGTAGTTGTGGGTGTGGCCGCAGATGTAGGCGAGCACGCCCCGGTCGCGCAGGAGGGTCCAGAAGCGGTCCCGGTTGGTCTTGTACAGGTCCAGGCTGTCCCCTACGTGCCGGGCCCGCCCCGTATCCACGTCCGGCTGAGGAAAGGCCGGCTCGTGGCCGAAGACAAAAATGTGCTCTCTATCGGTCCCATTCAGGTCGTCCACCAGCCAGGCATACAGGGCGTCCGCCACATCCCCTGTTGTGCCCGTGTCACTCACTCCGTCGTAATATTCGTTGAGGACCACGAAATGGGCGTTTTCATAATTGAAGGAGTACGTGGTCTCCTCGCACCCCGGCGGGCCCACGTTGACGATATTGGGGAGGGTGTCACCGTATTCATTGTAGGCGCGCAGCCAGTCCATGTCGGAGGGCGTCTCTTTTTCGTGATTTCCCACCACAGGGTACCAGACGGCACCCGGACCTATGTACTGCTCGATGGTCCACGACACGTCACCAGGCGGATCGATGTCGCCGGGGCTGACCATGAAGGCCCCCCCGCCCAGGGCGGCGATCGCTTCGCAGGTCCCTCGAAAATATGATGAGGTGTCGTAAAGCCCGGGGCCGGCGTACTCTCTCATATCCGCGGTGACGGCAAAGGAGAACGGTCCGGTCATGGCCTCCCGCACAGGTACCGCCCCGGAAAACGAGATCAGCAGCACGCCCCCCACCCCCAGGGTTGCGAGTATCTTTGTTCGCTTCATCATGGCTCTTCCTTTCCTTAGTGGCACGATTAGCTATTATACCACAATATCAACTCAACTTCGCATTTCGACGAAAAATGGAGAATCACGCTAATTATTTCAAAGCAAACCTCATGTGCCATACTTGACACTCTCGAAAAACGGCTCAGCGGGCACTTTCAAGGGTCGAGTCAGATAAGGCAACGATTTCAGTGAATTATATTGAATTTAAACGTACCGCGTCACAATATGGTTATCCCCACGGAAGACCTTTATCCACCGGGATT
>CAZFWM010000518.1:0-4059 GCA_964522545.1 uncultured Thermodesulfobacteriota bacterium | reverse complement strand
TCTTTCTCTGCGTCTCTGCGTCTCTGCGCCTCTGCGTTAAAACTCTTCTACGGAACAAATTGGATTTCATGCGATTGAATTAGTCACGGCCCCGGATGCACCCGCATTGTGTTTTCTGTCAATCATATCCGATGGCCCCGGAGCCTACCATGAGGACCACTATAAGAAGAATGTGCAGGCCCCGAGCCGCCCTCTTTTCCATTTTCTTTCACCCTTCTTCCTTTCAGAAAGCCGACTCGACCATGGCGGATCGAACGCCGTCTGAAATAATTACGCGCACCCATGCCGGGCCTTGCCCTACTTTCAGCTCCTCCCATCCCGTGGCGTCTCTACTCTCCCCCATCGATCTCACTTCCCACCGGTACTCCGGCGCAGTGGCGACCATCACGACCCGCATCAGGTCATACAGGGAGTACTCCCACCACTCGATCGTGGCCGTTCCCCTCCAGGAGCGTTCGGCATGCAGGATTTCAATGGCTGGAGGCAGGCCGTGGCGCCACTCCTCTGCAAGACACTGCCCACGGGGACCGAGAATCCGATAGCCGCTGATATCCAGATCGCCTCGGTCGACTTTGACCGAAAATCCGCTCCAGCCCGGGATGTGATCGGTTGGAATCGTGGTGAACCGCCGGCTCGCGACGCCCCTCCCCTGGGCATCCAGCAAAACGAGGCGATGGTCTCCCTCGTCAGGTGTTTCCGCATGGTTCGACAGATCGAAGCCCCTGAGGTTGACCGCTCGGCCGTCTTGTATGCCGCCCGATAGGTAGAAGACGCGATCCACGGGCATCTGCACAGAGCGATAATCCAGCCTGGTGAGGGAGTCGTCCCAATCATAGAAGGCCCTGTAGTTGTAATCGGAAATCCATCGGCTCTCGCAGTAGCTCATCACGTCGGCCC
Organism: uncultured Thermodesulfobacteriota bacterium; assembly: GCA_964522545.1. Taxonomy (GTDB): domain Bacteria; phylum Desulfobacterota; class DSWW01; order CAZFWM01; family CAZFWM01; genus CAZFWM01. Next base: position 3,162 of record CAZFWM010000518.1, on the reverse strand, counting down.
AGGTGATCTCATTGTACAGTGTGGTCGAGCCGATCTGCCAGCCGACCACTCCGATCTGGGCGTCGGGATAGGGGTAGGACGGATCGATGCCCGACGGGCTCCCGCAGCCGGCCGCGTGACTGCGCCCGTGATTGTGACCCATCTCGTGGGCCGACGTGGTTCCGACAAAGGGGCTGTGATCCGTCCCCACGCCGATAGGATATGGCGAGGAGGGCGTGTAGGGCACCCACGCAGTTCCGACGACTCCGTATGTATAACCCGGGTCGAACACCCCGTAGTAGTACAGGTCCGACCGGGATGTCTCGGCATTGCGTAGGTCTGTAACAAAATTCAGCACACTGTTCCAGTTCGCCCCGCTCGGTTCGACAGGGGCGCCGGTGTATGTCACGGTCTCGTGTATCTCGGTGTTGACGTTCGGAGCGGGATATATCCACTGAATCCAGTCCTCGATCTCCGCGTAGGCGGCGGGGTCAGGCGTCAGCCCGTCGTGGATGACCGGGACGATCATGATGTCGAAGTCCGGTGTATCCTGAAACTCGAAATCGGTGGTCCCCGAGGCCGGAACCCGGTTGTTGTCTTCATCGCTCTCGGCATACTCGTCATCCGGATCGAGATCGAGGTAGAAGGATGCCCCGGATACGACCCACGTATCGGGAAGCACGAAGTTGAGGCTGTGTGTCCAGTTGTCAGTGGAGGGCGGGCTCACGACCGAGCTCAACGTGGCCGAGAGCGGCGAGCCGGCCAGGGGCGCCCCGCTCAGATCGCCATGGAGTCTTGCGCTGACGCTCGAGACCGGGCCTCCCTCGCCGGTGACTTCGACATAGGCCCGCACTACCGTGTCCCGGCCCGCAATTCTGGGGACGGTTACAGCACCCAGGTCCTCCTTCGGACTGAGCCCCATGTCGACGCCCTGGCTCATGAGAATCTCGCTCACCGACAGGTCGATGGCCGGCGCAGTTCCGAGCACATCGAAGTGGGTGATCTCATTGCTGGTCCCCACGTTGCCGATCCAGATGTCCGAGGCGATCAGCGGATTGATCTCTCCTCCCACCGCTGTTGGAATATCGTAGATGTTGAGGTACTGGTTCCCGCTCGTGCGGTGCCGGATGAAGAGGATCTCGTCCGTATCGTCGCCGTCGGAGTCTCCCGAGGCCATGTGGGTGATCTCATTGTCCGTGCCGATGTTTCCTATCCACAGATCCGAGGCGAGAAGCGGGTTGATATCGCTTCCCACGGCCGTCGGAATAGCGTAGATGTTGAGGTACTGGTTCTCGTTTAGCCGGTGTCGAATGAAGATGAGCTCGTCCGTGCCGTCCCCGTCCGAGTCGCCTGCGGCCATGTGAGTGATCTCATTGCTCGCCCCCACGTTGCCGATCCAGGTGTCCGAGGCGATCAGCGGGTTGATCTCCCCACCCACCGCTGTAGGAACATCGTAGATGTTGAGGTATTGGTTCCCGTTCGTGCGGTGCCGGATGAAGATGAGCTCGTCCGTGCCGTCCCCGTCCGAATCGCCGCGCGTCATGTGGGTGATCTCATTGTCGGTCCCTATGTTGCCGATCCAGATGTCCGAGGCGAGAAGCGGGTTGATCTCCCCACCCACCTCTGTTGGGGCCTCGTAGATATTGAGGTACTGGTTGTCGTTCAGTCGATGCCGGATGAAGGCGAGCTTTGCGGTCGCGGAATCGCGATCTTCCGAGACAGTGGAAACACCGGTTTCTCCTTCTTCCAGCACCCCCCCTATAAAGCAAGTCCCTGGCGGTTTCGCTTGAGCCCGGATCATGGCGTTGCCGTCGATGATCGGCAAAGAGGAAAGCGGGGAGAAAGTCAAACCGCCGTCGCGGGAGACTGACGAGGCCCCGGCGTAGGGTCCGCTCATGTCGATCCCCAGCGTGTAGCTCCTCCCAGCCCTGTTTGCCACGGCCACGAAAAAGGCCGCATCGGGATCTCCTCCACGGTTGAGGGTGGGACAGCCGGCCGTGGGGACTTCCTGAAAGCCCCCGCTCCCGAGCAGGACCGTCGTGCGCCAGGCCTCCATCGAAGGCTCCGGCCTCAGGGCCGCCCCGGTCTGGTCCTCGTAGATGATCACCTCGGCCTCATCGCCGGTCGCCCAGCCGCTCGTGTGGAACGAGACGGCGCGAAGCGAGACAGGGGCGGAAGCCGGAAACCGATTGGCGACGATGAAGGCACCGGAGGTCGATCCCGCAAAGATCTCGGCCGTTCCCTCATCCAGGACGAACTCCCCCTCATCCGGTATTGCACCCGCCGCACTCCTTTTCCATGAGCCAGGGGATAATTCAAATCCATCGATCCCAGAATCCCCTTTCGAGGCTGAGGCGTGCACATCCACCCAGAAGCTGAAGGCCAAGCCGCCATCATCGGCGAACTGCCAGATCCGGGTGATCTTCTCGTCGAGGTGCAGGATGTCGTCCGCCGTGGTCGTGCCGTCGTGGCTTGTGAGGCTGTACTCCCAGTACCCGCTGGGCGGATCTCCGCCGCCGCCGTCCGGGTTGTAGGCATAGACCTCGTCGGGGGTGAGGGTCTGGAGCACGGCCTGTATCGGCATCTGAATTCCCGAGGCGGACAAACTCTGGATCGTTATATAGTCTTCGTAGAGATCCGGAGGACCCAGGGTAAAGCGCGGGTAGGCGACCGCCAGGGCGGGCACGCAGGAGGCACAGCTATCTGAGCCGCTCGAGGCCTGGATGAGGTCGTCCGCGGCGCCCTCGCACGCGTCTCCGATCCCGTCTCCATCCGAATCGGTCTGGGACGGGTTGTGTATCGTGGGACAGTTGTCCGAACCATCGGGAACACCGTCGTTGTCCATATCGTCATCGCATACATCGCCTGTCCCGTCTTCATCGTAGTCGAACTGATCCGGATTCGCGTCCGCCGGACAGTTATCGCAGACATCGCCGTCACCATCGCCGTCGCCGTCGGCCTGGTCCGGGTTCGAAACGGTTGGGCAGTTGTCGCTTCCGTCGTCCTCGCCGTCGTCATCCCCATCGTTGGGATAAGAGTCACAGACGTCGCCCGTGCCGTCTCCATCCGCGTCCGCCTGGTCTCCGTTGGGGTCCGAGGGGCAGTTGTCGCAGACGTCGCCCACGCCATCGCCGTCGCCGTCGGCCTGGTCCGGATTGGCGTCATCAGGGCAATTGTCGGTTC
>CAZFWM010000517.1:0-4066 GCA_964522545.1 uncultured Thermodesulfobacteriota bacterium | reverse complement strand
CGGGCTTCAAGGAGGTCAAGCCGGTCGTCTTCTCCTCACTCTACCCCATGTCGACGGATGACTTCGGGGCGCTCACGGAATCGCTGGAGAAGTACAAGCTGAACGACGCCTCCCTAACCTATCAGCGCGATTCCTCGGCGGCCCTGGGCCTCGGGTTCCGCTGCGGGTTCCTGGGGCTCCTCCACCTGGAGATCGTACAGGAGCGGCTCGAGCGCGAATACGGCCAGTCGATCATCCTGACGGTGCCGACCGTGGAGTACCACTTTGAGCTTACCGACGGGCAGGAGGTGAGCATCAACAATCCCCTCTACTACCCGGACCCCGGTAAAATCGAGAAGTCGATGGAGCCGTACATCCGGACGAGCATCCTCATTCCCGAGCGGTACATGGGGGCGGTCATGGAGCACTGCCTCGAGCGGCGGGGGGAGAGCCCGCGGATGAACTACCCCACGCCGGGACGCATGGAGATCCTCTTCGACATGCCCCTGGCGGAGATCCTCTACGACTTTTACGACCGCCTCAAGACCGTCACCCAGGGGTACGGCTCCTTCGACTACGATCTGCTCGGGTACCGGGAGAACGACCTGGTGAAGCTCGACATCCTCGTGAATGAAGAGCGGGTCGACGCGCTCTCCCAGATCGTGCACCGGGATCGGGCCCGGGCGCGGGCGCTCCACGCCTGCAAGAAGCTCAAAGAGGAGATCCCGAGGCACCTCTTCAAGATCCCGATCCAGGGAGCCATCGGGGGGACCATCGTCGCGCGGTCCACCGTCTCGGCCTTCCGTAAGGATGTGACGGCCAAGTGCTACGGCGGCGACGTCTCCCGGAAGCGTAAGCTCCTCGAGAAGCAGAAGAAGGGCAAAAAGCGGATGAAGATGGTCGGCTCCGTGGCGATCCCTCAGAGCGCCTTTGTGGCGGTGTTTAAATCGGACAGCGACTAAGAACAACTTCGGAACAGGCCTCGGCGTCGGGGTCGCTATCGAAGGCCCCCCCGGAATCGATCCCGAGACCGATAGCGATACCGATTTGAGGACGAGGACTCGGAATAGGCCATGAATCCTCCCGGTCTCTACATTCACATCCCTTTCTGCAAGTCGAAGTGCCCCTACTGCGCCTTTTATTCCGAGGCACCCCCGTCCGGCGTCCCTGAATGGCTGGAGTCGATCCACCAGGAGGTCCGCCTCTACCGGGGCCGGTTCGGCCGCTTCGACAGCCTCTACCTCGGCGGCGGCACACCCACCGCCCTGGACCTCCCTGCCCTCGATTTCCTGGTGGACCGCCTCTTCGCCGACTTCGACTTTGCGGCTGAGTCGGAGATCACTATCGAGGCGAACCCCGGCGACCTTACCGGGGAGCTCGTCGCGGGGATCAAGTCGATGGGATTCAACCGGGTCAACCTGGGAGTGCAGTCCTTTGACGATGAGGCGCTCGCTTTTCTGGGCAGAAGGCACCGGGCCGCGAACGCGGACGAGGCCCTGGAGCGTCTGAGGGCGGCCGGATTCGAGAACATCGGGATCGATCTGATCTACGGTCTTCAGGGGCAGCCCTTGTCCCGGTGGATGGAAACCCTGGAGCTGGCGCTCCGCTTCGGCCCGGAGCACCTCTCCTGCTACCAGCTCACCATCGAGAAGGGGACACCTTTCGGGCGGATGCAGGAGGAGAAGAGGATCCGGCCTCCGGACGAGGAGGCGAGCCGGGCATTTTTTCTCGCCACGGCCGAACGCCTCGAAGCGCGCGGGTACATACACTACGAAATCTCCAATTTTTCGAGGGGAGACGAGTACCGCTCACGCCACAACAGCAAGTACTGGGACCACACCCCGTACCTGGGGCTCGGGCCCTCGGCCCACTCCTTTCAGGGCTCGAAGCGGTGGTGGAACGTCCGCTCCGTCGAGATGTATCGGAAGGCGCTCGGTAAGGGCGGGGCGCCGATCGAGGGAGAGGAGGTGCTCTCGGAGGAGCAGCTCAGGCTCGAGGCGGTCTCTCTCGGCCTGAGGACCCGGGATGGGTTTGATCTCTCCACGGTTCCGGCCCACCCCGGGCTGAACGATGCGATCGCAAGGCTGCAGGGATCGGGGCACGTCCGCCTGGAAGGCGGCCGGGTCATGCCGACGAGGGAAGGATTCCTCGTGGCCGACCGTCTCCCCCTCTGCTTCTTTCCGTGAGCTCTATCGGCCGGCAACTTATTCTACGTCCAGGTTACCTGTATGTTATTCAGCCTCCCGAGAAATTCGATGTTCCATGAAGGCGAACCGTCCAAGCAGAGCAGGAAGCCATCTTGTCAAAGGCTGTGTGAAAACCTGCCTGAGCTTCGTCAACAACACAGTTACGGGAAGATCCCATCTGGACATGGGCTCGAAGCCAAGACGCGCAAAATAGCCCGGTTTCGACGTGGTCAGCCAGCTATGGACCGCGCCCTGGGCTCGTGCTTTCTTGAGTGCCGCCTCCACCAGAAGCTGTCCGACCCGCCGACCCTGGAAACCCGGCAGAACAGACACCGACAGGATCTCGGTAACGAAAGTCGTATGTTTGTGAACCGCAGCGCAGCCGATCACCCGGCCGTCGGACTCCTTCGCCACGATAAAGTCCGAGACGTTTTCCCTCACCTCTGAAGGGCTGCGCAGGAACATCGCGGGATCACGCCGGTTGGCTTCGATGGTCGCCACGATGGCCTCCACATCCCTGGTCGTAACGGAACTCACCGTAGGTCCGATCGGTTGTTGTTTCTCCTGGCACAATTCGAATTGTCCTCAGTCTGGGGAATTGATAGAACCCCGTTTGTCTCCAAGGTCTGACTATTTGTCTTGATCGGTTTTTATCGCTTTTTCTTCAGCAAGCGATAGAATGAATCTACCCCTTCTTTGGATCTGGATCAAGGTTTCATCCGCATCCTCGGACCCAGGACATAAGAAAGACCCCACCAGGATATAGAGGGGGCCTGCCCTGCGGACCGGTTTTACGGTCTTTCGGACGACGCTCGACGGCGCGCGGTCGAAGAGGTAATATTACGTGACAGTCTCATGAAAATAAGGGGTGACTTTTCAACCAATTCTTTGAGCGTTTCTGTAACTTTTTAAGTGGTCGCTACAAATTTTGCAATGAAGCAAAACCACCTACATACAGACAGAATCGAGTCCGTCATTTTTTGCGGCCTCATTTTTATTCTTATTTTTGCCCCTCTGGCATTTGGGTCCGTGCATGTCTGGGCGTACAGCATCGTCGAGTTCGGGATCTTTCTACTCGTAGCGCTATGGTTTATCAACCAATTGGTTTTTTCTGAATCAGCTTCCCTTGACTGGGTGAAAACGCCGGTGAACCTGATGCTGGTGATGCTATTTGCACTCATCGGGCTTCAGCTGCTGCCCCTTCCGGCTCCAATGGCGGCGCTGGTCTCCCCCCACGTAGTTGCGGATAAAACGCGGCTGTTTGACATCATGGCCAAAGCAATGGATGCCCCTTCCGGCAGACCGCCGTTGATGATGTTGTCATATTCATTTCATTCAACCATGAAGGAATGGCTCAAGGTCGGAGCGTATTTCGGTATGTTTTTTCTGGTGCTCAACATGGCAACGTCCAAACGGCGGATCGACATATTCATCTACACCCTTATTTTTATAGGCCTTTTTGAAGCGGTTTACGCCATTTTCGAGGTTTTCAACATACCCCCCCGGGTGTGGTGGTGGAAGAGCCGGGTTGGGGTTGCCCGGTTTGCCTCAGGCACGTTCATCGTATCGAATCATTTTGCCTTCTACATGGAGATGGTGTTCTGTCTTTCCTTTGGTTATTGCATCGCCCAGAAGAAGCATATTCGAGAGATGCCGTCCGGCCCGGGTACCCCCCGGACTGCTTTGAAAACATTCGTGAGCTGGTTTGAACCGGAATCGACCCGGCCCAAAATGATCTTTTTCTTTCTTGTGACGGTTCTTATGGGAGTGGCGCTGCTGATGTCCGCATCCAGGGGGGGCATTCTGGCTTTAGGGACCTCCATGCTGCTGACGTCCATCCTGTTTGGGTTCAAACGGTCCTACCGAAAATACGGCGCCGTATCCCTGATTCTGTGTCTGAT
>CAZFWM010000516.1:0-4073 GCA_964522545.1 uncultured Thermodesulfobacteriota bacterium | reverse complement strand
CCCGGGAGGTCATGTCCGAGCTGCCCTTCGATTGGCCGCGCTTTCCCATCCTTGAAAAGCCCACGCGCCTCTCGCCGGACCTCGACACCAGGATCTTCAAGATCGCCTTCTTCGGCGACACGATCACGAGCACTGGGCAGATCGTACCCAGAGAAGCTATCTGGGAGGGGCGCTCGGAGCTTCGCCGACTTCAGGACGAGGTAAAGAACATCGACCTCCACTTCGTGCTGGACACCTTGGTGCCCATGAGAGTCTCCTTTCCTCAGGTGAAGAGGGCGATCGAGGCGACCATGCGCATGCTTCGGAGTGAGTACAGCGAATTGCGTGTTCGCTTCAGCCTCGTCCTGTTCAAGGGCTGCACCGATAGAAATGTTCCGGATAGCCATCTCGTCAAGCATTTCCAACTGACGGAGGACCCCACCCCGTTGTTGGAGATGCTGACAGCAATGGCGGATGGGGCAGGGGGAGGAGACGGCCCCGCGGCGAGCTTCCACGCGGTTCAGAAGAGCCTCGAATGGGGCGATCCCCGGCCGGGAACCATGAGCGCCCTCTTCCTGATCACCGATACGCCCAACAAGGACGAGGGTGCCGCCCTCCGCAGCATGGTCGACAGGCTGAAGCAGCACCGGACCTCCTTCTTCCCGGTCATCCACGAGACGAGCCCCGCGGCCATCGAGGAGGCCCGGCGTGCCGAGGATCTCCTGACCCGGCAGGTGAGGAGCCCCTGTGCAGGGAGGGTCATCGTGACCGACTTCCGTTCGGACAACACGAGCGCCAAGATCGTCGAGGCCATCGAGGACACCTTCAACGACTCACGCGATCTCCAAAGACTTTTCATGGGAGTCCACAGCGGAAGCGTAACGACCGGAGGGGGCGACATCCTGCACATGGACGGTCGACCGACGAGTCAGAGGATGTCGGCTCTCTTCCACGAGCTGATGAAGGACGCGAACATTCCCCCGGAGCTCTTCGCGGAAAAGCAGGTCCAGATCTTGGACGAGGGATACATCGTCGACTCCATACCGGGCAGGGATCGATATCGCCTGCACGAGGGCTGCCTGGAAAGGCTCGAGCGTGATCTGGTCGATCCGTCCGTCATCGTGAAGCTGAGGAAAAGGGCCGGCGACCGGATCTACTCGGAGGAGGAGTTCGACCGAGAGTTCATCGGAATCCTCTCGGCCGATGAGAGAAGATGCTATGAATCGGTCATCAAAGACATCGCGAGCATGGACAAGCTCGTCGAGAGCTATGTCCTCGTCGACCATGAAACCCTAATCGCCTTGTATAGCCTCATCTCATGGACGGTGAAGCAACCGATAAAGAGAGAGAACATCAGGAAGTTCTGCGAACAGGTAGCTCAACACGGAATAGGGGCTAATACGCTTACCCTCGGAGACGAGTCAAGGATCATCGCCGATCTCGTCGGACAGTACGAGGCACAACTGGTGAGAGAAGGGATCTTCGATGAAAACGCCTTTCCGAGCGGTATCGTGAAAGAAGAGATCCTCAGGATGACCCTGTTGTCCCCGGATGAACTCGCTCTATTGAGCAGTGAGGAGATATGGGCCCTGTACGAACGCCTGCGCATGAAGAGGGATCTCCTGGCCGACATCATCAGCGAGCAGGCGGTGGCCTATCAGTTCGAGGACGGGGTGTTCACGGGGACGGTGAATCGCGGAAGTAAGCATTACTTTTTTTTAACGATGTACGGCGACACAAGGTATGCATGGATTAAAAGGGAGTATCTTCCATAAGGTAAGAAGAGTAACGATTTCGGGAAGACTTGCAGACAAGTAGTTTTATATACCTCAAGGGCGAGAAGGGAATAAATGGGTCGTCTTTCGCATAACGGAAAGGGGCGAGTTTGAGGAGATCAATCGTATCGTCCACGATCCCGCCCTTGATGGCTCCGAGCTGACACCCGCCTATTGATCCGACTCCATCGCCGGGAAGCTCGATTGCCGGTTCGGGTGAATCCTACTGCGGCATAGCCGCAAGGGACCAAGTGTCATGATCAAGGATCAGTCTCCGGCCGTTTCCACCTGAAAGGAGGGCGCCATGAAGGAGTTGTCGTTTCTTTCCCTGTGCTTTGTCGTGATACTCGGTCAAACAGGATGTGCCGCGAGGCTGGAGTTTCCGAACGGGAACCCGACGGAGCCCCTGAACACGCCCGACAGCGATCTCCACTTCTGGGAGATCCTGGTCGTTCACGACGAGGTGGAACTTTGCGAGGCGCCCGACGGAGAAGATTGCTCCCCCGTGACGGGACAATGGCTGAAGCACTACGTTGTCGGAGACGAGGTCGGCGAGTACCTGCTGCTCGTCTCTATCGGCGCCGACAGGAAAATCAACAGGTTCCACGGCTGGGCCCACAAAGACAACCTGCTGACAACACCCCACGCCATGAGGAACACGAACCGGGCATGCCGACAGATCCTCGCCGTGAATAAATGGCGGCGGCCAAAGCAAGGGCAGGAACCGAACCTGGAACAGGTCAATGCCTGGAACGGGCTTCACGCCGGCAGGGATATCGCCAAGAATTTAAACCTCTTCGAGTTCTTCTTCATCTTCCTGGAGCAGAAAGACCGGGAGGGGAAGAGACATTATCTCATCGGCCGGGATCCGTACATTGCCGACTTCGAGAACGGCGAAGAGTGCATTGTCGGGTGGCTCTCCGAAGATCGAGCCCTTGGTTGGGACACGAGACAGGCCCTGTACTTCAACAAGAGCAACTTCGCGAACCGACTGGCGGACGACAACCTGGGCCTCATCTTCCGGTCGAAGGAGGACGCCCGAGCATGGTATCTCGGGGGGAAACGACCCGAGAAGACAGCGGAGGGCGCCCCCCTGGTGCTAGAATCCCGGGAGGTCATGTCCGAGCCGCCCTTCGATTGGCCGCGCTTTCCCATCCTTGAAGAGCCCACGCGCCTCTCTCCGGACCACGACACCAGGATCTTCAAGATCGCCTTCATCGGCGACACGATCACGAGCACCGGGCAGGTCATGCCTAGAGAGGCTATCTGGGAGGAGCGCTCGAAGCTCCGCCGACTTCAGGACGCGGAAACTCAGGTCCAGATCCTGGACGAGGGGTACATCGTCGACTCCACACCGGGCCGGGATCGATATCGCCTGAACGAAGGATGCATGGAAAAACTCGAGCGTGATTGGGTCGACCCATCCGTGATGGAGACGCTGAGGAGCAGGGCCGGCGACCGGGTCTACTCGGAGGAAGAGTTCGATCGAAAGGTCATCGGGATTCTCTCGGCCGATGAGAGAAGATTCTATGAATCGCTCATCAAAGACGCCGCGAACATGGACAAGCTCGTCGAGACCTATGTCCTCGTCGATCATGAGGCCCTCCTCGCCATGTATGGCCTCATCAGCCGGATGGTGAAACGGCCGATCAAGAGAGAGACCGTCTTGAAAATCTGGAAGCGGGAGGTTCTGCTCGAAATGGGAGCTAATATGCTTGCTTTCGGAGGCGAATCAAGGAGCATCGCCGATCTCATCGAACTCCACTTTGGATTCCCGGTGAAAGAAGGGTTCCTCAGGATGACCCCGGATGAGCTCGAGCGGTTGAGCGGTGAGGAATTACTGGCCCTGTACGAACGCCTGAGCATGAAGAGATATCTCCTGGCCGACATCATCAGCGAGCAGGCGGTGGCCTATCAGTTCGAGGACGGGGTGTTCACGGGGACGGTGAATCGCGGAAGAAGGCATTACTTTTTTTCCACCATGGCCGGCAACACAAAGTATGCATGGATTAAAAGGAAGTATCTCCCATAAGCTAAGAAGAGAAACGATTCCGGGAAGAACTGCACCTACACCTTCGCCGTCTATGACAACACAAACAAGACCAAGGGGAACTGCCGAGGGCTCTCCTCCAGCCAAGCCAGGGTCGATTTGTTTCAAGCCGGGACGAAATCAGCTATCAAGCAGTTTTTTATACCTAGCGCGGCATAGCCGCAACCAAAAAGAATTCCCACCGATCCGTCGTTCCAGCGCGAAACATATCCCCGCGAAAGCGGGGAGCGGGAACCCAGTAAATGTGCTCAATTGTGGATTCCCGCTTT
>CAZFWM010000515.1:0-4083 GCA_964522545.1 uncultured Thermodesulfobacteriota bacterium | reverse complement strand
TCTCGTAGTGTAATTCAACTCAGCTTTTGAGACATAAATTCAGAAACGGGGGGTCGGAAAGGCACGAAAGGACTTGGGGACGCTGTTGGATAGGATTGATTGACTTTGCTTCATGATATACAAATAGCGACTCTGTTGTCCCTCGAAAATCGGTTTGATTGTTTTGGCTTATCGATGCCGACCTTGCTATCATGAAACTATCGTTCCAATATCAGTGCCTTCTCTTTATTCTCTGAAAAAGGGAGCCGAATTTTTCACAAAGAAACCCAAAACAGTGTAGACTGGTAAGGAGGGTAAAAAAAAATGAAATGGATTGACCGTTTCTCTATGGATGGCAATTGCAGAGCCCTCACCACGGCCGCCCTTCTGATCGCATTTCTGTTTGTATCGGCCGGCTGCATAGAGCAGGCCCAGTGGCAGACAAACGGGGTTCCCGTTTGCACGGCGCCCGATTTTCAGTTAGGTGCTCAAATCGTCTCGGACGGAGATGGCGGCGCCATCATGGTCTGGCAGGATGAACGAGATGGTTGGCTAACTTATGACATCTATGCCCAGAGGGTCGATGTGAACGGAAATCCTCTCTGGCTCGACGACGGAGCCCCGGTCTGTATGAATCCGGAGAGCCAGAGCGCACCGACCATCACACCGGATGGAGCAGGGGGCGCAATCATAGCCTGGCTTGATGGACGATCGAGCGGGAGCAAATCGTTCAGCGACATCTATGCCCAGAGACTGAGCCGTGACGGAGAGGCCCTCTGGCTCCTGGATGGCGTTCCCGTGTGCGTGACTAAGTCGGCTTCTTACTACTCGGAGATCGTGTTAGACGGCACGGGAGGGGCCATAATTACCTGGGAGGACCACAGAAATCCCGATACGTCCTCCGATATTTATATCCAGAAACTCGATTCTCAGGGAAATCCCCTGTTGACACCGAATGGGGCACCTCTATGCAGAGCCCAGGGAAATCAGGGCGATCCCATGATCATTACAGACGGATCGGGCGGCGCTGTCATCACTTGGATAGACGAACGCTCAGGCCAGAATGGAATCGACATATTCGCACAACGAATAGACTCCGGAGGAGCTCCTTTATGGGCCGAGGACGGGATCGCCGTCTGTACCTCTGTCGGCGATCAAATCTTTCCCGGGATCGTCTCGGACGGTTCGGGGGGCGCCATTATCGCATGGCACGATGAGCGATGGAGCCCGAGCGATCAGACTCATGACATCTATGCTCAGAGGATCGATCATGAAGGCAATCCTCTCTGGGATGCAAACGGAATTCCTGTATGCACGGCTCCGGGCAATCAGTTCCGCTTGGATATCACGTCTGATCGGAGGGGCGGCGCCATCATAGGCTGGGACGATAATCGTGCAGGCGAGTTCCTGGTCTACATACAGAAAGTCGACGGGAGCGGCGCTATTCAGTGGGCCATGGACGGGATCGCCGTTTCAAGCAAAATGTATCCCATGGTTACTCATGCCGTCCTGGTCACCACGGACGGCAATGGAGGCGCCATCATCGCCTGGATGGACTCGCTCTTCTACCCGGCTTTTTTCACGAAGATGGACCTCTTTGCTCGAAAGTATGATTCAACAGGAAAAAAGATTTGGGGCGGACCTTTCTGCATGGTCCCCGAGGACGAGCTGGCCCCACGTATCACCTCGGACGGTCGAGGAGGGGCCATCGTGGTGTGGCAAGATCACCGTTATTTTCAGGAGACCTGGGCGGCGGATATTTTCGCGCAAAAAATTTCGGACGTGATGTTTTAATAATTTCTCTCAAATAAGCGGATCTCACCTGCCCGAGAAGGAGTCCCTGGGAGACAACATCGTAATGGCAGACCGTGGAATCCTTTCGAAGAAGCTCCTCATCATCTCCGGCAAGGGGGGCGTGGGAAAGAGCACGATGGCCGCGTCACTGGCGCTCCTGGCCTCTCGCCTGGGCCTTCGGACCGTCGTCGTCGAGATCGATACGGTCCCCACCGTGGCCGGCCTCCTCGGGAGCCCTGTGGAAGTGGGCTACGAGGCCCGGGAGGTTTCGCCCGGCATCTCGGTCATGAATATCGACGGTCAGACCGGCCTGGCCGAGTACATCCGTCTCGCCCTGCGCAGCAAGAGGCTCTCGGAGGCGATCTTCAAGAGCAAGATCTTCCAGTACTTCGTGGCCGCCGCTCCCGGCGTGAAGGAGCTTATGTGCGTCGGGAAGCTCTGGGACCTCGCAGAGAACCAGTGGGACGACGCGGGGCGCCCCCTATACGACCTCGTCATCGCCGACCTCCCGGCCTCGGGCCATGGCTTCTCGCACCTCCGCATGCCCCAGACCGCGGTCGCCACTCTGAAGATCGGTTTCGTCAAGGAGGAGGCGGACAAGATCCTGCGTCTTCTGAGGGACCCGGTCAGGACCGCGTTCCTCGCCGTCACGCTGGCAGAGGAGATGCCGGTCGATGACGCAGCTGGTGAGGGAGACCCTGAAGTTTCGGGTGGGATCGATCTTCGTCAACGGTATATATCCGGATCTGTTCGAAGGTCTGGATGAGGAGGAGAGGGAGAAACAGACCGCCCGGATGATCAGACCTCCGGGACAGCCCCACCGTGGGACCGATCGTCGCAGGGGCCTTGGCGGTCCGGCGGAGGCGGGCCATGCAGAAGCTCTACGAGCTCTACATCCAGGGCCGGTACGACGTGATCGTCCTCGACCCGCCCCCCACCAAACAGGCCCTCGATTTTCTCGATGCCCCGGGCCGGATGCCGATCGAGGAGGCTCGCTTCTTCTACGACAAGCTCAGGCAGTACGACATGCCCTTCGGCGGGTTCATAATCAACCGCGTGCACAGGGATCTCCTCCTCGGACCCCAGGGCACCGGTGACTCCCGGGAGAAGGAGGCCGGGCCCAAGACACCCTCCAAGGACTCTCTCGAGAAGGAGACCCGGCGCTCCTTCGGTGACTTCGCCGGGACGCTCCTGGAGAACTTCCGGAACGTACAGATCCTGGCCGAGATCGACGAGGCCCGTATAGCGGAGTTCGTCGGCTCCCTGGACCGGGAGGCTCCCCTCTGGACCATCCCCTTCTTCGGCGAGGGCATCTTCGACATGGCCGGCCTGGACAGGGTCGGCCGACACATCTTTGAAAGTTCCGGGCCGGCGCACCCAAAGAAAAGCCCCCGCCGCACCTGAGCGACGGGGGCCGAATTCCACGGATCCGTGTTCTCTTCTATTCCGGCCAGCCTGTGTCCACCCAGGCCAACTCCACCGCCGGATACTCTGCGCCCGTGCTGAGGAGCGAATAGATCCCTACCCACCCCACGTTCGGGAACGCGAAGGAGATCGTTGTCTCCCACGGCGGACTGATCGCCGGGAGCGGGGCACTCCAGAGAGGTACAACGTACACGTTCGGATAGATAAGAATCGCATAGGTCTCCCATGTGGTCGGATCCGGCGTTCCCACCACGAAGTCCATGCTCAATGTCCCGGCCTCGTAGCCGGCTTCCATCTCCAAGGTATAGGACATATCAAGCTTCCATGAATCCACATAGAGCTGGCCGTAATCATTATTTCCGACGGCGACCACGGTCCCGTCCGAGTGGAGCCCCACCGAGAGGCACCAGGATGCCGCCACCTGGACGATATCGCTCCAGCCGTCCACAAATTCACAGCCGTGACCAGGAGCTCCCCCGTGGAGCACGGTCCCGTCCGGCTTCAGTCCCAGTATGTGATAATATCCCGCTGCGATCTGGACGATATCGGTCCAGCCGGACAGATCCAGATCTCCAGCGGTGACCATGGTCCCGTCCGATTTCAGCCCTGCCGACCACGCCTCTCCCGCCCCCACCTGGACGATATCGGTCCAGCCGGACACTTCGCACTGGCCCTGCGCACATTCTCCAGTCGCGACCACGGTCCCGTCCGATTTAAGCCCCAGAGAGTGTTTGTGCGCGCCGAATACCTGGACGATATCGGTCCAGCCGCCCACATCGCATTGGCCGTGAGCGCCCTGACCGATGGCGACCGCGGTCCCGTCCGATCGCGCACCCAGGGTGTGCCACCATCCTCCATCCACCTGGACGATATCGCTACAGACGG
>CAZFWM010000514.1:0-4087 GCA_964522545.1 uncultured Thermodesulfobacteriota bacterium | reverse complement strand
AGGGAGAGGAATTCCGTTAGGGAAATTCAGGCAGGAGAACTTCTGACTGTCGAGTGCATAATGACTTCTTTTTTATTATCAGCCATTTGATGTCTCCTGGAATAGTATCAAAAATAAAGACAACGGGAATACTCAATAGATTACCGAAAAATACTCTCGTTCCAAGTTTGACTCCATGGCGATTAAACAGCAACGAGTATGCCAGAGTCCAATGAAATCAGAACCGCTGGTCGTAACCAGCTGAAAAAACTAAAGTTATAAGAAACTATAAGCGTACCGGGCCTGTTGAAATCCATTGTATATGCCATGGCTCAATGAGACATAATTTGAGTGATAATTGTACGAATACAACCTTCTCGCATGTATGGAATCTTCGGTAAAGTTCTTTATATTACAATATGTTGGATCAATTAGGCGAGAGAATGGAAGTAAAATTGCATCGTCTTATTTTAATTAAATGATACATGATGAGACGTGAGACATGAGTCATGTTTTTTTTATGTTTTGTATCGGTCTCTCAGAAGTCGCTTTGCTATCTTACCGCTCCCTGTGCGCGGGAGCCGGTCCACTACACCAATCGAACGCGGGACCTGGAAGCCGGCCAGCCGGGTGCGGCAGTAGCCGGTCAGCTCCTCGGGATCGATGGTCCTGTCTGCTTTCGGGACCACCACCGCTTTTACCGATTCCCCCCAGCGTTCGTCCGGGATCCCGATCACGGCCGCCTCGAGCACGTCGGGGTGATCGCACAGGACCGCCTCGACCTCGACGGAATAGACGTTCTCGCCTCCGGTGATGATCACATCTTTTTTGCGGTCCACGATCTGGACGAATCCCTCCGGGTCGACCGTGGCGAGGTCCCCGGTGTGGAACCATCCGTCCCGTATCGCGACCTCCGTGGCCGCCCGGTCCCGCCAGTAGCCCGGGAAGACCGACTCCCCCCGCACCGCGATCTCTCCGACGCTCTTGCCGTCGGCAGGGATCGGGGCCCCGTCGCCCGAGACCACGCGGAGCCGCACACCGAGGACCGGCTTGCCGGTCATGGCACGGTATCGAAATGCCTCCTCCTCGGGAAGACCTTCCAGCCGGGTCGGCAGCGTCGAGAGCGTCAGGTAGGGGCTCGTCTCGGTGAGGCCGTAGGTCTGGATATAGGGGCAACCGAAGGTCTGCATGATTCGGCGGACCAGGTCGGGAGCGATGGGCGCCCCCCCGCTGAGGATGGCCCGCAGCCCGGGAAAGCGCATGCCGCCGGCCTCGGGGGCGTTCACGAGGTCGCCGAGCATGGTCGGGACGAGGTTGGTGATCGTGGCTCCCCCTCCGCTCAGGACCTGCAGTACCGGGCCCGGCTCGAACCGGGGCACCATCAGGTGGCACCCCCCGACCCACGTGATCGACCACGTGGCCCAGGCATCGGCCAGGTGATACATGGGCGCGATATGGGCCCACACGTCCCGCTCTGAAAGCCCCAACTCCGCCACGGCCATCAGGGCGTGAAAGGAAATGTTGCGGTGGGAGAGGACCACACCTTTCGGATCTCCGGTGGTGCCGCTGGTGTAATAGAGCTGGGCCACCGCCTCCGGATCGTAGGGCTCGCTGGCGGCGGGGCCTTCACCGGCTTCTTCGTCGGGCTCTGGCTTGTCGCACTCTTCGGGGGCGCTACGTCCGGGCGTGTCGGTCCAGAGGAGCTCGATCGGTTCCTGCGCCTGGACCGCCCGCACGAGGTCTTCGTGGCGGGGATCGGCGATCATGACCGACACGCCCGAGTGGGCGAGCTGCCGGCAGATCTGTGCGGGGTGGAGTCGTGTGTTCACAGGGACCAGGATCGATCCCAGCAGGGCGGCGCCGAAGTAGGATTCGAGGTAGTGGTGGCAGTTGGCGTGGGCGATGGCCACCCGGTCCCCGGGCGCGACCCCGGCGCTTCGAAGATGCCCGGCCCGCGCTCGGCAGCGCCGGGCGAACTCTCGATACGTCCAGGAGCGCCCGCCGCATCGCACGGCAACGTTCGCACCGAAGAGAAGCTCGGCGCGATGGAGGATGTCGGCGATCAAGGCCCGCCTGCCCGGTCAGGAAGCCACGGTCACGGTGTAATGGACCGTGTAGCGCGACAGGATGTCGCTGATCCGCCTGGTGATCTCTTCGGCCGTGACTCCCCCGGCCGGTCGCACCGTGATGTTCACCTCGGTGCCGAACACCTTGTGCTCTCCCACGGCGATCTCGAATGATTCGACGGCGTCCTCGATGCCTTCGAGCTCCTTCTCGTAGATCCTGCGCGTTGCGTCCCAGCGCAGGGCCGGCTTGAAGATCTTGCCCACCGGGGTGAGGGGGATCTCATGGATCACGTGGATCTCCTTGGGGATCGCGGCCCGTTCGCCGATCGCGTCCTTGACCTTCTCCATGATGGCCTCGCCCGTGAGGTCCGTCCCTTCCTGGGCCTGCACGTAGGCCACGGGGACCTCGCCCGCGTGGGGGTCGGGGCGCCCCACGGCCGCGGCGAGCTGGACGCCGGGGATCCGGTAGAGGGGCTCCTCGATGGTTGCCGGATCGATGTTGTGGCCGCCCCGGATGATGAGCTCCTTCTTCCGGCCGGTGAGCCAGAAGTACCCCTCGGGGTCGCAGCGTCCCAGGTCGCCCGAGTTGAGCCAGTCCCCCTGGATCCAGAGGCCCTTGTTGTGGGCCTCCTCCACGTAGCCCTCGAAGACGTTCGGGCCCCGGATCGCGATCACGCCGATCTCGCCGACCCCCGCGTCCCGGGCGTACTCGCCGTTTTCGTCGAGGATCACGGTCTTCATCTCCTGGTACGGAATGCGGATGCCGATGGAGCCCACGCGCCTCTCTCCCTCGGCCGGGTTGACCGAGGATGCGCACGCCCCCTCGGTGAGCCCGTAGCCCTCGAGGACCTTCAGGCCCGAATGGGCCTCGAAGCGCTGGAAGAGCTCCACGCTCAGCGGCGCGGCTCCGCAGATGGCGTTCTTGAGGCTCGAGATGTCGGCATCCCCGATCGGGATGTCGAGGAGAACCGAGAGCACGGTCGGCACGGAGGAGAAGAAGTTCGCCTTGTAGCGCTCCACGATCTTGAAGAAGTTCTTCATGATGTCCGGATCGCGGTAGCCCCGAGGCGAGAGGAGCACCACGTGGGCGCCCATGGAGAAGGGGCAGAGCCCCGTGACCGTGGTCCCGTTCACGTGGAACAGGGGCAGGCCGCACATGAGCGTATCGTCCGGCTCCATCTCCCCCATGACGCCGATGGCCCAGGCCATGAAGACCTCGTTGAAGTGGGTCCGGCGAGCGAGCTTGGGGGTGCCGGTGGTGCCGCCCGTATGGTAGAGCGAAGAGATCTCGTCGGGGCCGATGGACCGGTCGAAGGCGAGACCGTCGCGCCCGTACCGCTCCACCGTCTCCTCGAAGCCGTAGATGCCGTTGGCCTCGTCCGAGGGGCCCATGACCCGGACGATCGCCTCGAGGGTGGGGATCTCGGAGCGGATCGCCTCGACCTTGGGCCAGATGTCGGCGCCCGGGAATTCGCCCAGGGCGAAGAGGATCTTCGTGCGGGCCGCGTTGCATATGTCGCGGATCGTGCCCGGGGTGAGCATGGGATTGATGGGATTGACGATCCCGGCCGCCTCGGCACCCCACAGGGCGTAGTGGGTCTGTGGGAGATTGGGCAGCAGCACGGTGGCCACGTCCTCGGGCCCCACGCCCATGTCGCGGCAGAGATTGGCCGTCTGATGGATCTTGGCGAGGAGCTCTTTGTACGGGACCTCCACCGGGCTTTCCCACGCCTCCCCGGAGAAGAGGAAGCTCAGGGCCACCCTGTCCGGGTCGATCTGCGCCCCGCGGCGGATGAACTCATAGGTGCTGTCCACATTGAGCCGCTCGCGCAGCGGGACCTTCTCGATCGCCTCGATATCGGCAAGAGTGCGGATGGTGAATTTTTCCATGGGGGGCCTCCTTTTAGAAGTGAAAATTCAATTATTTCCGTTTAAGAATTTTAACGCAGAGGCGCAGAGAAATATGAATCGGTTGACTCTAACGAATTCAATTGAGGGTCGTTGCGAGGAGCGACAGCGACGAAGCAATCCACTGAGCACCC
>CAZFWM010000513.1:0-4093 GCA_964522545.1 uncultured Thermodesulfobacteriota bacterium | reverse complement strand
ATTAGAGATGTATTTATGATATTCCAGAATTCTATGGCATTAAACCTGTATCCGGAAGGATAGGGTTTTTTATCAACACCGCAAAAAGCCAGAAGTAGTTCATTAGGACTAAAGGATAATGACTCAACCCACTCTTTATTGCCTGCTAGAACCCTTATTAAATGACCCTCGGGTACTGTCCAAAGCTTGATTGTATTATCCATACCTCTAGAAAGTAAGAGACCAGCATCAGGGCTAAATGCCATTGAAGTAACACTTTCACTATGTCCATGCTGTACAACTGTCATTAATGGCTCATCTGCCTTTCCGGCTTGTGCTATAATCAAGATAATAGATATAGTCAAAATTCTTATTATTAATTTCAACATGTAAAACATACCTCAAATTTATAGCACGAATCTTATGTTAGATAGTACCTTTGCTTTTCAGCAAGATTAGAGAAGTATAATCGAATTAAGATAATCAAGCAAGAAAAGGCCGAAAAGGCCAAAAATTATCTAAAAGGGACCGATTGACAGGTAACGATGAATGGGGAGGAGGGCAGAGGGGTGAAAAGGGAAAACATGAAAGGGGAATGGCTCGAATCGGAAGGAATCCGGACGGACCAGTCACTTCAGATCCGCGTCGGCTCCTTACCCGACCGGCTGTTTGGGCGCATGGCTGTGCATCGCACACAGATATGGAACGCGCGGGCAGGACCGTTCATGAGTGTCTCAATCGAAGTACTCGACGGTTGGGACGTTGTCAAAGACGAACTGAGACCGGATGAGGTCGACGACGGGTTCACCAGGGGGAAGCCGGGTCGGAGGCGGCCGAATTGGGGCGTCCTAGAGATTGAGGTGAACGGGAACCTTGCGGATCGGTCCAGCCTCGGTTATGAAAGCTATGATATCTATCGTCGCTCCGCACTTGGAACAGACCCCCCAGTGAGCGTTCGAGAAGATTACCTACATTCGGGTGTTGTTTTTCCCTTGTCCGGGATGTGCACATAAGCACAGCTTTCCCAAAAGAATCCTGTCGAAATTGAACCAGGGTCGCAGAAGTGACGACCGGCCGGTCGCCACTATCAGCTTCACCCCGCCTTTTCCACGCACACGGCGCAGACCTTGTACTCCGGGATCTTGGCCACGGGGTCGAGGGCCACGTTCGTGAGGGCGTTGGCCGCCCATTCGACGAAGTGGTAGGGGATGAAGAGGGTGCCCTCGGCGATCCGGTCGGTCACCTTGGCCGCCACCTCGATAGAGCTGCGGCGGGAGGTCACACGGATCCGGTCGTCCTCCCGGACGGCCAGGGCCTCGGCGTCCTGTGGGCTGATCTCGCCATAGGCCTCCACAACCTCCCGGTGAAGGTGGTCGGAGCGGCGGATCATGGAGCCGGTGTGGAAGTGTGCGAACATGCGTTCCGTGGTGAGTACGAGGGGGAACTCTTCGTCCGGGAGCTCGTCGGGCGGGACATACTCGATGGCGTGAAACAGCCCCTTGCCACGGATGAACTTGTCCTCTGCGTCTCTGCTGTGAATCCTTCCGAGTGTATCCCGGTTCTTACCGCTGCTCGAAGGCTACCTCGAGGTCGATCCGCACATCCTGTACCGGATCTAGCTCTAGGATCTCCGCTACCTTGGACCCGGCTTCTACATCAAACCGGGTGGTCATGAGGTTGTAGGTCCGCACACCGGGCCCGTAGTCGATTAGCATCCCGTCTCCCCGGAAGGTCACGCCGCTCACGCTCCCCCCCGCGGCTTCCTGACAGTCCCCCCCAACACAGACCCGGATCGAACTGGGTGGGCACTGGATGTAGCGGTAGGGGAAGAACTCGGTGGTCACTTCCCGCTCGACGCAGGGTCCGAGCTCCGCATCCATGGTGATGCCTGCCCCGAGTCGGTACGAGAGGTTCACCGAGGCCGGCAGGAGGTCGGCCGGGACCGCCTCGATCTGGTTGTGGAGGGCCGGGAGCCCCCAGAGCTCCGCGTTGTTGTGGACCGACGGCATGATCGGGGGCTGGTACGGCTCCACGACGGTGAGGTCCACCGCCCGGTCGAACTCTATGCCCACGTGGACCGTCAGGTCGTCGATCCAGGTCTCGGTGATCCTCTGGCCCGGCACGAGGCCGGCCCCGAGCCCGGGCATCCAGGTCGGACTGAAGGTGGGATCGCCGATGAGCACGTAGGGGCTCATGAAGTGGAAGTACCACCGATCCGGGATCTCCCGTCGCATGGTGGTGAAGGCGCGGCCCAGGTCTATGCGGCCCGCCATGAGGTTCGTGAGGAAGTGGAGCTTGTTCTCGTCGTTGCCGTACCCGACGGCCCCGACAAAGGCGAGCCCCCCGTTCCGGATGACCTGGGCGGCGAAGAGAGTGGAGGCGACAGCCGGATAGTAGTGGGCGGTCAGGCAGGCCGAGATGTAGGCGCAGGCCGGAAAGAGGTCGTCGATCTCGTAGCGGAGCCGCTCCGTGGTGAGGAAGCCGGCGCCTCCCTCCCATCCGTGGCCCGCGTAGTAGACGGGCATGACGTGCTCGTAGTCCGTGGCCTCCAGCGGCACCTCCTGGTTGTAGGCGTACTGGATTCCGGAAGCACTGTAGAGATCGGCGAATCGGTCGGCCACGTGGATGTGGTCGGGCCCGCCGTCGTCGTCGATGACCGCCTGGGGCCGGTAAGACGGCGCCATCGTCTCGTAGAAGAGAACATTGGCCACGTAGGCCGAGGCGTCCGACACGGTCACTCCGAAGATCCGTCCCGTGTGGAGGTCGGGGAACATGTCATTTCCGTAAAGCCCCAGGCCCTCGGGCACGTCCGTGCGGGAAAGGGAACCGTAGACCTGGTAGTCGAGCTCATACTGGTACGAGCCACTCACCTCGACGCCCATGGGGATGGCGGCCGGGCTCGCCGCGATGGTGAGGTACTCGGGGCGGATCCCGAGCCGGAGGACCTCCGCCTCCAGCTCGGCGTCGAGGGCGGCGGGATCGCCGCTGGAGACGGACAGGATGAGCTCGTCCTTGGCGGCCGCCAGGGGGGCCGCGGCGAGGGACATCTTCCCCGAGAACTCCCGGATCGGCATCTCCCCGTGATCGGGGAAGTAGATGCCGGAATCATGGATCGTCAGGTCCCCGGGCCGGGCGAGGATCAGCCTCTCCCCCAGGCCCTCCGCGGCGAGGACTTCGCGCATCTCCGCCGCGTCCCGGGCGATCTGCGTGCACGACGCCACCGAGGCCGGACAGAGGATGTCTCCCACGAGGAGGACATCCATGTCGGCCAGGAGGTCTGAAGGCATGCCGTGCATCCCGTCGATCAGCAGGGGATTGCCGGTGAGGGAAGCGTAGGTGGATGCGAGCAGAGCGATCTCGTAGTCCCCTTGCGCGTAGACCACCTCCCGCTGCACGGGACGCCAGAAGTCGAGGATCTCCGCGAAGGGAATCTCTTCGATCATCCCCGGCGTCACCACCCCGATCGCCTCCCTGATGACGCCCGGCAGCGTCCCCAGGGAGATTATCTTGTCGGGGCGGTACCGGTCGAGAAAGAGGAGAACGGCGTCGGCATCGATGGCCCCGTCCGGCTCTTCGTGGTAGATGAGGTAGGGGTAGGTGTGTCGCTCCCGCTCCAGGGCATCCTGCCAGATCGCCGCCGGAACCCCGATGACCACCTCGTGCCAGCTACGGTCGGAGACGAGAAACACCCCCTTCGGTGTGTACGCATCCGGGTCGTGCCCCGGAGGGGTGGAACAGCCCGCCCCGAGGCCGACGAGGATGGCGATGATCCCCGGAAGCGCCGTGAGACGTGGTGAAAAGAGTGCCGAAAGGAACCGTCCAATGCCCTGTTTCATCCTGATCCTCCTTTTAAAAGTGGAGTGCCCATGACCGGAAACGTCCACGCTTTTGACCGACCGATCGATAATTATAATCCATTTTACATGGGGTCGTCAAAAATGATGCGAAATCAACGGCCGGAGAGCGTGCGGGGGCGACCAAACTCGATTCAATAGGAAATCCAATTATTTTTCCGTAGGAGAGTTTTAACGCAGAGGCGCAGAGACGCAGAGAAAAAATTCGTGGAGCAAATGGAAAAGATTTTTTCACCACAGAGGACACAGAGGTCACAGAG
>CAZFWM010000512.1:0-4113 GCA_964522545.1 uncultured Thermodesulfobacteriota bacterium | reverse complement strand
GGCAAGTTAGCTCTGAAAAATAAAAAAAGTCCCCGGCGAAGCCGGGATAAGTTCTGAGGAAGAGCCGATGAAAAAGGGAAAAGTCCTGAAGGTCAAGTTCGGCACCAATCCCAATTCGAGCAGCCTGGGCTTCCCGGTGCTCTTCGTCCTGATGGGCTCCGGTCTGGCCTACGCGGCCGTGGCCCTCGTCTCGAGCCTCATCCGGGTTCGCAGGGTCCGGAAGAGAGCCGGGCAGAACGAGGCGGACGGAAGTGAGAGTCTTTAGAAGCCTGGCCCGTGCCCTTCGACAGCCCCTCAAGGTGCGTTACGAAAGCTTTGGGGGAATCATCGCCCTCGACACGCCATCGGCCCTGGTCTTCGTGGACAGAGATTACCTGCGGGAGCTCGGCTATCCTGAAAGCCCGCTCTGGGACTCCTCTTCATCCTATCTGACGGCCCCCACCGAGGTCCACCTCGCCCTGACCAACGCCTGCAACCGGCGATGCGTCGGCTGTTACATGGACTCCGGGGAGGCCCTCCCGGACGAGCTCGGCCCGGAGGGGATGTGGGCGGCCGTGGATCACCTCGCCGGGATGGGGGTCTTCCACGTCGCCCTGGGGGGCGGAGAGTCCTTCGGGCTCCCCTGGCTCTTCTCCACGGCCCGGCACATCAGGCGCAAAGGGATGGTGCCGAACATCACCACGAACGGCTCCATCATGAGCGAGGAGATCGCAGCAGAGTGCGCCCTGTTCGGACAGATCAATGTGAGCCTGGACGGGATGAAGGATCGCTTCGAGGCCAGCAAGGGGAGGGATGGGTTCGAGGAGGCCGATCGGGCCCTCGGTCTGCTGAGGAAGGTCCACCCGGGCGTGGGCATCAATGTGACGCTGAACCGGCATAACTTCGAGCACCTGGAGGCGATCGTACGCTATGCAAAGAAAAAGAGACTGAAAGAGGTGGAACTGCTCAGGTTCAAGCCGGCGGGCCGCGCGAGAGAGATCTATCGCGACTGGAGGATGACGCCCGAGCAGAACCGGGAGCTATACCCGATGCTGGGCAGGCTCACCAGGCGCTACCGGATACAGATGAAGCTGGACTGCTCCTTTGTCCCCATGCTCTGCTTTCACCGCCCAGACAAACGACTCCTGGAAAAACTCGGCGTCTTCGGGTGCGAGGGGGGCAATCTCCTGGCCAGCGTGAGGCCGAACGGCGGCGTGAGCGGCTGCAGTTTCGACCGGTCCACGGAATGCCGGGTCTCAAGGCTAACTCAACACTGGAGCAACAATGGCAGCTTTGCCGTCTACCGGGAGTGGGCCGACAAAGCACCGGAGCCGTGCGCCTCGTGCGAGTATCTGAGCATCTGCAAAGGGGGGTGCCACGTGGTCTCCGAATTCCTGACGGGAGACCCCCGGGCGCCCGATCCGGAGTGCCCCTTCGTGCTTTATTGACGCATCCGGTTCGCGACGAACAGCAGCAATCCGGCCAGGACGAGGGCGAGAAGGGCGCGAGGCCCGTTCTCGCCGGAGAAGATTAGACTGCATCCGGAGACAGGTTCGGTCGTTGCGCGTATCATCGCATTCCCGTCCACGACCGGCTGAACAGCCAGAGGCATGAAGCTCGCTCCTCCGTCCTCCGAGATATACGAGGCGCCGTCCGGCTTGGATGAGAGGTCGATTCCCAGACCCAGGAAGCCGAACCCGGCGTCGTCAATGCCCACGTACCATTGAAAGGGTCCGCCCTCTGGAGGGAGTAACCTCACGCCTCCGGTCGCGACCGCCTGGAATCCCGTCTCCGCGATAAGGACCTCCTTGCGCCAGACCTCCATGGAGGCGCCGGGATGCGCCCCCGTACCCTCTCGATCCAGGTAGATGACGACCTCGACGGGCGAGCCGAGCGCAACGCCCGATGTCTCGAAGGCGATCTCCGTAACCGACAAGGCGTGATCGCTTTCGAACCGGTTCGCGATGACGAGCCCTCCTTCATTGGCGCCCACGTGGATCTCGGCCGTCCCGTCGTCGTGCGCCGGCCGGCCCTCGGACCGGGTTTCCGTCGAAGCGGCGCTCCGGTATGAAAAGTCGGCCCCTTCTTCACCGGGGGCGTCCGTCCGGGAGGACGGCAGGAGCTCGGGGGTCATGGCGTTGACGAAAAAGGTAAAGTTGACCGAAGAAGGATCGTAGAATTCCCATTTGACGGAGATGGTCTCGCCGGGATCGAGCACATTGTCGCCGTCGGACGGGCTGAATGCGTCATTGTTGATCGAATCCCACCCCCAGTAGCCGTCGGGCGGGACGTCCTGCTGCACCCTGCCCGGGTCGGAGTTGTTCGTCTCCACCCCCCCGGTGAGCGTGGTGAGGACCGTCCGGAACGGCAGGGGGATGGAAAAGGCGGAGTCGTTCGTGACGTGGAAGACGTCCCGGTATATCTTGCTGCCAACGTTCCAGCAGGGCAGGTTCCCGCAGCCGCCGGGCCCCATGTCGCAGCCCGTACAGCCGCTCAAGGCGGCGATGTGGGCGTTGGCGTTGACCGGATCGGCGAGGGAGGCGAAGTAGCCGAGCTGTGCATCGGGCACCACGGAGTTCGAAAGCCTGACTTCGTCGATGGCCCCGTTGAAGGGGTGCCGAGGGATCGAGGCTTCCGTGTAGTCGCCCATGTGGAAGTTCACGTCGTTGTCGAAGATGGCGCCGATGAAGGGCGCCGTCTTGTCGGTGTGAGTTCCTCCGTTGACCATCAGGCGGATGACGTCGTTGGCCGGGTCGTGGAATCCCGCGAGATGGTACCACACCCCCTGGGAGAGTGCCGTGTCCCCTGTCACTGAGTAGACGTCCTTTCCTGTGATCGAAACGGCAAAGGCCGGCCATGGGCCGTTATTGAAATAAAGAAGATAACTTCCAGTGCTGTAAGTGGTGTCCCCCCACTTTCCCGCCACAATGGACTGGCTTCCCTGTGAGCCGTCGAGCCGGACCCAGGCCTCCAGCGTGAGGTCCCCGGAGATGTCGAAGGGGTCGTCCGCCGTGCCGGGGACCTCGACCCTCTGGTCGTTGATCTGGTCGAACCGCAGGGACGTTCCCTGATACCCCGTCGGGGCCGATGCTTCGTACACGGGATTCAGGTTCGCCGTGCCGGGAAAGGGCGCCCCTGAGCTCTCCAGAATGGTGCCGGCGCCGGAGGCCGCCGCGCCCGGGGCCCCCTCGTCGAAGAGGTACAGGGCCACTGTGTCGGCCCGGGCCGGGGACGCGATCGTCAGGG
This sequence comes from uncultured Thermodesulfobacteriota bacterium, assembly GCA_964522545.1. Classification (GTDB taxonomy): domain Bacteria; phylum Desulfobacterota; class DSWW01; order CAZFWM01; family CAZFWM01; genus CAZFWM01. The sequence goes on along the minus strand of CAZFWM010000512.1, from coordinate 888 downwards.
AGATGAGGGCCAGCAAGCAGATGAGCGAGATCTTCTTATTCATTGTTCTTTTCCTCTTTTTGGTTTGATGTCGCTCATCATAGGGCTTGTTTGAGAAGTAGTCAATTTTGCAGAGGAAGAGGTGATCCTACCGCGGCCGGGCCGCAACCAAAAAGATGAAAGGCTCTACGATCAGAGCTCACCCCTGGCGGCCTGCCGGTACGTGTCCACCCGCTTCTTCCAGCCGGCCCGCCAGCGCTGCTCGATGCGGGCCGGCGGTGAATTGGCGATCCGCCGCCGGAGCCGCTCGTCCGCGGCATCGACAAAGGCTATGACAAGCTTGTCCGGCGGGGTATTTTCGGGTATGGCCTCGAGAACCTGCAGCATTCCCCAGCCCGCTCCCTTGTAGCGCTCTCCGGGAGAAAGCCCTCTCCCTTGATGCGTGATTTGCACTTCGCGATAAGTTTATGTTATAAGATAGGAGGGCAGAAAAGGGGGGATCAAGCCCGTCATCATCATTGAGTAAGCCAAAAATCTTTATCGTACCCATCATCTCTTCACCTTCCCCCTTCACCATAGAGATCGACACCCTATTTGATAATTCTCTGCACTATCCGTGAGGTATTTTAATTTCAGATCACGAAACAAGGCTCCCGTAACGCGCACATGTCGCGAGGGAAACAAAAAGGGAGGTCCGTCATGGGTTCCTTTTCAGCAAGGTGGGGTATCGCACTTCTCGCAATCGCCGCCGTGACGCTCTGGGCGAGTGCCGGCATGGCCGTCACGATTCTTGTGCCGGGGGAACAGCCTACGATCCAGGCCGGGATCGATGCGTCTGTAGACGGAGACCTCATCCTAGACCTCAATCAAGCGTAGATAGACCGGAGAGTACTTGTTAAAAAAAAGAAA
>CAZFWM010000511.1:485-4135 GCA_964522545.1 uncultured Thermodesulfobacteriota bacterium | reverse complement strand
TTAACAGGAGTTTGGACGAAGGGATTGTAGTAAATACTGTAAAGGCCATGGCCGTAGTCTGCTACGCCTTCGAACAACACAGTCCCACCGAAGATGATGATATACTCGAGCGTAAATTGATGCTCGTCGGTATCCACGATCACAAATTCCACGTGAACAAGACCGGGAAGGTCCATGATGAGTGGCTCTCCGGGAAACAGAATCCCCTGAAAGGGGCTGCCAAAGACGGAGGCGGTGTAATAGGCCCCACCTTGCCAGCTGAACAGGGTGAACCTTGTTTCCGACGGGTCGGCCGCCCGCTCGACTTCATCAGACGTATAAAAAGAGCTCACTACCGTAGAAGCCAAGAGTCCAGCCACCATCATCGCGATCAGGAGAATTTTAGCCTTTTTCATGGCTTTACGAATCCTCCTTTTCTATGCCTACCTCTATCGGGCAAGAAGCCCGGCGCAACGCTTGTGAGACCGCTCCACATTCCAGAGGCCTGCTTTCTATGGAAAATCGGACCGAATTTGTGGATGAAGATGAAAGAAAGACCCTGCTATATATATATAGTGGACGCAAAGCACCGTTCGGTTACAAGAAAATGATAAATTTATAAAAAATTTTTTGTTCATCCGGATTTAGACCGTATGGGGTCTGAATAAGGAAGGATATCCGGTTCAAGAGAGTGACATTGGCCACCTGTCACCGGCTAGATTCAGGCACATCAACCAATACGGGAGGTACGTAATCGATGTGGAGGCGGAACTGAACAGGGAAGGACTCCGCCCGCTTCATAAGCCGGAGGCCAATCTCTCTTAAAATGTCTCTTCCGTCAGGACAAAAAACAAAAAGGAGGGGCTGGAAATTCCAGCCCCTCACACAATGACATCGACGTTTTTTGTCCTGCCTATTCTACCAAACGAGAATGTCAAGAGTAAGCGTCAGCACGTCTACGCTGTCGGCGAGATATAGCTGAGCGCTCGCCACGCGCTCTTCCCAGGAGGTCGGGTCGTCCATTACGGTGATGGCGTACCCCTCGAGGAGCTCGGCGCTCTCTAACATGTAGTCGACCATGCCGGACAGGATCTCCTCGTCGGGCTCGAGGGTGCAGGTGTCCAGGGTGAGGGCGATCGACTCCCGGGCGTCGGCCTTCTCGGTGAGGGCTCCTTGTAGGATCGCCAGGTACTCGGCCGGGTCGATCGGCACGGCGCCGTGCTCCTCGAGCCATAGCTGGGCTTGGCCGTCGGCGTCGATCGCTGCTGTGATCCGCTCGCTGGTGTAGGTGAAGTAGGGGCAGTCCTCGCAGCCGGGGTCCTCGGCGTCGATGAGGCCGTCGCAGTCGTTGTCGATGCCGTCGGCGCAGAGCTCCACCGCTCCCGGCCGGACGAGGGGGGCGGTGTCGTCGCAGTCGGCGAGGAGGCCGTCGTCGCCTTCGTCTCCCGGGGCGCAAATGTCGTAGCCGTCCTCATCCAGGTCGGGGCAACAGACCGGGTTGATGTGGTGCGGTGCGTGGGCTCTGCCGCTGTAGGTGCAGGTGCCGCTCTCGTCGCAGCTCTGCAGGTAGTAGTCGGCGCCGAGCAACTCGTTGATGTAGTAGGCGGGGATCGTCCCGGCCCACATGTCTCCTCCCGCGGGATCCATGATGAAGGGGGTGTACAGCACCTGCCCTCCCTGCCGGGCGAAGAGGAAGACGTAATAGATCGCCTCCACCGGATCGGTGATCTCGGCGTGGACCGTCAACTCCGTGTCCGGGCAGGCCTGGGCCACGGGGGTGTGGACGAGCTCGGGGAAGGCGTTCGGGCAGATGGTGATCTGGTACGGCTGGATCCAGGAGTTGCGCGGCGGGTCGCCTACCGTGTTGTAGAAGTCGGTGGCCACGATGTAGTAGTCGATCCCCGCGGGCCCGGCGGGCGGAGGCTCGGGGACCAGGGAGGCCGGGATGCTGGCATAGTAGATGTCGCCGTCCAGGCTCGTCATCGGCACGTCGGTGAAGAACTCCCCGCTTCCTATGGCCCGGTAGAAGAGGGACGCCCCGTACAGGAGCGGCTCGGCGGCGTCGTGGATGGTTGCGATAATGTCGAAGGCCTGTCCGTGGGGCTGGCATCCGTCGCTTAGATCCATGGTGTAGCCCACCCGGACGATCTTGGGCGCATGGTTCTCCAGATACATCTTGCGGCCGCAGGGGGTGCAGACCGTGGAGCCCCCCGCGCAGACGTCCACCCGGTGGTACTCGCCGCTCAGGACCGGGTCGGGGCTCCGGAAGGCGATGAGGTACCGGCTGCACAGGTCGCTCTTGATCTCGTTGTAGATCAGCTGAAGGTCCGCCACGTCGGGTGCGTGGAAGGCGTAGGCGGGCGACGTGGCGAGGCAGAGCAGGAGCTCCGACCAGACGTCCGAGCCGAGGCCGATGCTGAAGATCGGCATGCCGCAGAGCGCGGCCATGTACCGGACCATGATGCAGTCGTCCACCACATCCTCCTCGGTGGAGCCGCCGTCGGGGGGAAGCCAGCACACGTGGCTGTTGTTCTCTTTCCCGTCGGTGAAGCCGATCACCGCCTTGGCGCCGAGCTCGGTGCAGGTCATGGCGGTGGCGGCGTAGAACCCGTCCGTCAGAGCGGTCTGCCCGCCCGCGCTGAGGAGGTCGATCGCCTCGTGGAGCGAAGCCTTGTCGCTCGTGAAGTCCCTCAGGAGGTAGACACAGTCGCTGTAGGCGAGGATCTGGACCCGGTCGAAGGGGCTCATGAGATCGATAAACGTGTGGGCCGCATATATCGCATCCCCGATCTCCTCGTCCATGCTGCCGCTCTTATCCATGAGGAGCGAGACCGAGACGGCGCAGTCCCCTCCGAACTCCAGGACCTGGAAAGGGATCCGCACTCCGTCCTGGTAGAGACAGAAGTCGGCGTGGGTGAGCCCGGAGATCGGGTTCCCGTCCAGATCGATCACGTCCACGTACATGTCGATTATGGGGAACTGGGAGGTGTCAAGCTGGGAGACGTTGACCTCGGCGATGTCGCGAAGCGATTCTCCTGGGAGCGCCACCTCCACCGCCGCGACGGCGGGGCCGGCGTCCGCGGCGCAGGACAGGGCGAGTGACGTGATGAACAACAGCCGTGTGACTTTCAGTGAGCTCTTCATGACCGGTCCTCCTTTTGAAGAAGATTGCGGTTGTTTTATTAGCAAGTGGTATGCCAGCGAGGCTGGAAGCAAACAATCCTTTGAAATCACAAAGAAAACACGTTAATCGTCATGAAAGAGCAATAAGCTTAAATTTAGGAAAAGCTAAATTTGGTTGTCTGGAATTTAGAAAATACTAAATTTGCTAAACGGCTGGATATGATGTGACAGAATAAACTGAGAACGGATAGGTTGATGTCCAGTGAGCTTTGTTCAGGGCTTTCTTGGCTTCACTATATAGAAATCGTGACTACTCAAGATGGTACGTACAGATAATAGAAAGCATGACTATTTAGGAAGGATCAGAAGTGCGTACAAAAAGCAGAGATCTCGCTTTTTGAGCCCTCCAGAATTTTCATGATATGCAGAGAGACTGTCGAAAAAACCTGGAGCCCCTTCCCGGCTGACCCCCCCCCCCCCCCGGGCGGGGCCCCCGGAAGCCCCCCCCGGCGGCCGCGCAGGGGGGGCGGGTTGCACTGGGGCCCGCC
>CAZFWM010000511.1:0-475 GCA_964522545.1 uncultured Thermodesulfobacteriota bacterium | reverse complement strand
ACGGATGACCCACCCCCCCCAGCTGCCGGGCACAACGAAATCCGACGCCGTCGGCCGAGAAGTCGGGCCTGTTTCCACTGCGACCCGCCACCCGCAGGTAGTACACGTTGCGGAGCCAGGCGCCGCTGCGCAAAACACGGTATGCGCTGCTTGCCGGGCCCTGGGGATCCTGGTAGGGCGAGTCTTCGTAATACTCCCTCTCATACCAGTCCTTTACCCACTCCCATACATTGCCGGCCATGTCATAAGCCCCATATGCGCTCACACCGAGGGGATAGCTCCCGACCGGGGTCGTATCTCCCACGCAGAACGTGCCGGTGCCATGATAGTCCCAGAAATTCGCATGGTCGCAATCGATCCCCTCTCCCCACGGGAAGTTCCGCTCGTCGAAGGGATCGCATGCCCCCGGTATTCCTCCCATCTCGCAGCCCCCGCGCGCCGCCTTCTCCCACTCCGCCTCCGTGGGCAGGCGCTT
>CAZFWM010000510.1:0-4144 GCA_964522545.1 uncultured Thermodesulfobacteriota bacterium | reverse complement strand
TCTGAGGCATCCCCACCTTACTTTACTATAGCTGACTTCGCTTCGCTCGCAACGTGCTTACGGTGCTCTATTGTCGATCTTATAATTTCCTGTTCATCGAAAAAAACCGAACTATCAAAATCTTGTTTTCCCTTGACACCTCGAGGAGCGCTGTGCTACCTGCAAAAAAAGCCGAAGCAGCCCCCACAGACAGAGGTGGTAACCATGAAACAGATCCGTATCCCTATAATGATAGCCGTAATTCTCGCCCAGGTCGCCCTTCTGGCCACTCCGATCGCCGGGGCCGACGAGGGGCTCTGGGAGCTCTGTGCCCGGCTCCGCGAACACCGGTTCGTCGACCTCACTCACACCTTTGCGCCCGGCATCCCCCGCTGGGAGGGCTTTCCCTCCATGGAGGTGGAGGCCCTCTACACCTACGAGAAAGGGGGATTCTTTGCCGAGCTCTTCACCCACGTGGGCCAGTACGGCACCCATGTAGACCCGCCCGCACACTTCCACAAAGGGCTGCGCACCCTGGACGCCATCCCGGCCGAAGAGTTCATCCTGCCCGGGTGCGTCATCGACGTCACCTCCAAGGTGAAGAAGAATCCGGACTACCAGCTGAGCGTGGAGGACGTGAAGGCCTGGGAGAAACGCAACGGCCGCGTGCCCCGGGGCGCCTTCGTGATCAACCGATCCGGCTGGAGCAGCCGGTGGCCCGACCCGGAGCGGTTCCTCAACCGGGACGCCGAGGGAGTGAAGCACACGCCGGGATGGTCCCTTGCGGCACTCAAGCTCCTCTTCGAAGAGCGGGGCGTCACGGCCATCGGCCACGAGTCGGCCGACACGGATGCCGGGGCAACCAAGGTCTTTGCATGCGAGACCTACGTCCTCGGCACCGACCACTACCAGATCGAGCTGCTGGCAAACGTGGGCGGGCTGCCCGAGAAGGGGTTCATCGTCTTCGTGGGCGTGCCCAAGCCAAAGCACGGCTCAGGCTTCCCCGCCCGGGTGATCGCTGTGATGGAGAAGTAGTGGACTGCGCCTACAATTCCCGCAAATAGGGCACGAGCACTGAGAGCCGGTCGGTCTGGATGATGTCGGCACCGAGCGCGAGCATGATGTCGAACCCGAGCTCCCCGAGGATGTCGTAGAACCCGAGGGCGTCCAGGTGCAGCCGGGCGCCGGTGCTGCAGACAGCTTCCCGCAGGGCCATGTCCACATCCTCCACGTCCGGCTCGAAGAAGACGATCGGCGAGAGGGCCGCCTCGAAGGCGTGGACATCGTCGGCCGAGTGGACCTTGGGCATCAAGGCCACGTCCGGGTGGGCGGCCCGGGCCTCGAGCCCCTCGCTCACCGAGCCGATCAGCAGGTAGGCGGCGTCGAGCATGTCGGCCGCCACGATATCGGCCACCAGGGTGCTCATGGTCGCTTCCTTGATGTCCACGTCGACCAGGGTCTTGCCGTGGAGGTACTGGAGCGCCTCGAGAAAGGTGGGCACGGTCTGGGCCGGAACGGCCGGGTTGATCGAGAAGGCCGTGAGGGCCTTGATCTCGGCCAGGGTCATCTCGTCAACGCGGCCGGTGCCGTTGGTGGTACGGTCCACCGTGGAGTCGTGCATGAGCACGAGGACGCCGTCCGAGGTCTCGCGCACGTCGATCTCGATCGAGTCGGCCCCCATCTCCCAGGCCATCTCAAGGGCGGCGATGGTGTTCTCCGGGGCCCAGAGGTTGAAGGAACCGGTGCCCCGGTGGCCCAGGGCGAGCTTGTCCGTGCAGGCCGGGTTCCGCACGCACACGTCGAGGTCGGTATTCTCCGTTGGAGGGTAGGTTGTCGGCGTGCAGGCGGCGCAGGAAAGGACGGCGCCCAGGAGAATTACGGCCAAAGATGTTGTATAATGCGACTTCATCCGGCTCACCTCACTGGATTACGTACTGATGCAATTATAGGGTGGACAAACACCATAGGGCGGCCTGTGGCCGCCGTTACGATACCATTACGCATATAATGGTGGGCATGGCCTACCCTATCTGAATATCATTCTACGCCCTTCGGCCAAGAGGAGCAAGGAAACAACCATGGAGCCCCCAATCGACCCCGCCGCGGGCCGCCGCTACAACCGGTTCAGCCGATATCTGCGCCAGCGCTTCGGCACGCGCGTGCAGAAGGTCTCCCTCGATGCGGGCTTCGGCTGCCCCCACCGGGACGGGGGACGCGGGACGGGCGGGTGCATCTACTGCGAGGTCCGCGAGTTCAGCCCGGCCCTGGCCGACCCGACCGTGCCGCTCGAGGCCCAGCTCTGCTCCGGGATCGAAGCCCAGCGCAAACGCTACAAGGCCGGGAGGTTCATCGCCTACTTCCAGGCCTACAGCAACACCCACGGCTCCGTCGACGAGCTTCGCTCAGCTTACGACGTAGTCCGGGGCTTTCCCGAGGTGATGGGCCTCTCCATCGGAACCCGGCCGGACTGCATCGACCCGGACAGGCTCGACCTGATCGAGAGCTACGCAGACGACGGCTACCTGGTCTGGATCGAATACGGGCTCCAGAGCGCCTGCGACCGCACACTGGAGCGGATCAACCGCGGCCACACCGTCGCCCAATTCGTCGAGGCCGTGGAGATGAGCCGGGGCCGCCCCATCGAGATCTGCGTGCACGTGATCCTCGGCCTCCCCGGGGAGACGGCTCCGGAGATGCTCGCCACGGCCGAGCTCCTCGCCCGCCTCCCGGTGCACGGGATCAAGCTCCACAACCTCCACGTGGTCAAGGGAACCCGCCTGGCCGAGGAGTACGAGGCGGGCCGATACCGCCCGCCGGAGCAGGGAGAGTACGTACGTGTCGCCTGCGACTTCATCGAGCGCCTCCCGGCCGAGGTGACCGTCCAGCGCCTAGCCGCCCTCGCCCCCCTCGACTCACTCCTAGCCCCGGCCTGGGCCGCGGACAACCGGCGCATCGTCGAAGCGATCGAGGCCGAGCTTGAGAGCCGTGGCAGTTATCAGGGGACCAGGACGCGTGGCGGCCCGTCAAAGTAGGTTACGGAGAGGGAAATAGGGTAGGAAGCAAATTCGTGTAATGATATGCGCTAGGGGCTCGCGAAAAAAAATTTTCACGTTTGGCGCACTCGTGATCGCCATGTTTCTGGGTTGCGATAAAGATTCATCACGGCAATGATCAGGATATTCTCACCCCTGACTTGGTAAATAAGGCCGTACGGAAATTTATTTGTGAGACAGCGGCGAGTCCTTCGGGAAAGCAAGGTCCACGCCTCTGGATATTCGACGATTCTCTCAATCGTTTTTTTTCTTCCTCGGCGAATTCAGCACCGAGGCCTTTCCTTTCTGCATCGTAATAGCTGATCGCCTCTTGCATTTCTGCTTCTGCTGGCTCGAGGAAGTCGACGTTCATCTCATCTTCCGCCCGCCGATTTTGTCGAACACTTTCTTGGCGGAGATCGTTTTGATTTCGCCCTGTTCGTATGCGTCTATCCGCTCTTCGGCTTCCTCTGCCCACAGTTCATCGACTTTATGACGGGAAGGCGGATCAAGACTCCGTAAAAGCTGCTCTACCAATTCCGCACGTTCACTAGATGGAAGAGTAAGTGCTTCTTTGAGGACTTGGGCACTTCGGCCTGACATTTTTTCTCCTTTCAGGCGACGAGCTCTCTATCGCGGGTTACAAACATAAGTATTCTTCGAATAGACTACTTTAAAGTATATAATCTATCCTTTATAGGCTTAAGCGTCCTCAGAGGCAACGACCTCGATCATGGGGAATCGTCTGAAATCGGCATCCGCCGTCACGACCCGGATGAACTCATCAGTGCATCCCTGTTGCTGATGTCCACCTTGGGCCTGCCGCAGTGAAATACCCTCCATTGAATCGAAGGGGGCTTTTTCTGTCTCTCCTCGGAAACGAGGGCTTTATGGAGCAGCTCATTGATGACCGAGGCCAGGCTTCTGCCCTGCCTTGCAGCTCGCTGCCGCAACTTCTCTACCAGTCCATCCTCAAGGTTGATCGTGGTTCTATGCATATTTAGGCCTCCATGCTTACAAAACATTACTCGACTATTTATACAGTACTGTCAATGAGCGCGCGAGTTCGATCGGTTTGTGAACTTATCCCGGCTTCGCCGGGGACTTTTTTTATTTTTCAGAGCTAACTTGCC
>CAZFWM010000509.1:0-4176 GCA_964522545.1 uncultured Thermodesulfobacteriota bacterium | reverse complement strand
CGTGGGGTTTAAATTTTTTTTTCCGCGCTTTGGGGGGCAAAAAACTGGCGCTTCGCGCCGTTATAAGCAATAGACGATTCACTCCAATCTGCAGTCATTGAGAGCTTCCGACCCGCCGGAGGTGGGCTATCTGTATGAGAAACCGCCTGCATCAGATCGTCATTGCGAGGAGCGCCAGCGACGAAGCAATCCGCTGAGCATCTCGTGTAGAGACGCAGAGGATCTTTATTTCGAATAGGACCAACTGGAGGGCGGCCTTGGGCGAAGGATCCCCACCCCATCCGCGCAGGATATTGAAAACAGGGTGCTCCGGAGTCGATGTGTTGATTCCGCTCGTTCTCCCGGTCTTGTTCGCCCTCCATTTCGTCCCCCATTACATTGTCGGCGTGCCCATGCACTCGGACTCGTGGATCTTCATATCCCTGGCCGAGCATGCGGGCCGGATGGAGGGCTTTTCCTTCCCGGAGCCCTTCAAGGGCAGGGAATGGGATTACCCGAAGGGTTTCGTCGCTCTGCTCTCCGTGGTTTCGAGCCTTTCCAAAGTGCCCCTGCATCATCTCTCCGGCCTGATCGCCGGCCTCATGTTCGTTCTGGCCGGCATTGCGAACTACTCGATCGCGAAGAGACTCACTAACGATGCAACCGTGCCGGTCCTTGCATTGCTGTTCACCACACTGGCGATCTCGAACATCAAGATGCTCGGCCTCTTCTACCTCGTCCCCTTTGCTGCGGGCGCCATCCTGTTTCTGTTCATGCTCCACGCACTGGTTTGCGAAAGGGCTCTCCCTTCCCTCCTCTTTCTATCGGCCATCGCCCTCACCCACCGAAGCACGTTCCTGCTGGCATCGCTTTCCATGTTCATATTCATCCTTGTCACGGCGATTCGCGGGAGAAGGCTTAGGGCTTTGGCCCTGGGATGCGTCCCGGGAGGCCTGATCGTGATCGTGCTCGTCCATCTCTTCATGTCCAGGAGCTCCGCCATCGAAGCGGGCACCGCGGCGGCGGTTTTATTTCGATACGACCGCATCGAGTACCTGAGCCTGCTAGAGCCCCCTTTTCTCTTCTTCGTCATTCTCGGGCTCTTTTTTCTGCTGATGAGGGGAACCGACGCAAAGTGGCTCCCTGCCTCCCTGTTTCTGCTGCTCCTGTCGCTGTACGTGGTCTACCTCGTATCCGGCTCCGGTTTTCTCATCCCCTACAGGAGGCTCTGCTCCTTCCTCGTTCTCCTTGCGCCCCTGTTTGCCGCCTTCGGCCTGTACGGCCTCCTTGAATACCTGAAAAGGCTTGCCGCCTCGAGGGGGGGAAGGATAAGAGAGGCCCTGAAAGCGGCCTGGGTCGTGGCCGTCATCTTGTTGTTCGCCCATGCGATTCGAATGAACCTCCGGGCCCACCCGTCCCCCCTCTGGGTGGACCGGCAGGAGCTCGGCCTCTTCGAGCAGTTCGGCCGGACCCACCCCGGAGCGCATCTGATGACGGGCCACCTGGAGGCCTTCTCCCTGCCCTATTTCGATCTCAGGCCGGTCATCACCTCTCCCCACCATCTTGGCGGAAATCTCAACTTCAAACAGGTCTATTTCGACTACGTCGACAGGAACGTTCCGGCCCTGGTGCGGTTCTTCGACGAGCGCACTGAATACGAATACATCTATTATCCCAGCCCCTTCAAGAATCCCCGTTTCGAGGAGGTCATGCGGCGGGGGGACCTCGCCGTCTACCGTTTTTGCAGGGAACAGAGAGGGAATGGGAATTGAAAACTTTCGATGACAAAGGGAACCGCCGGGGCCCGGTCGATCCGGGATCGAAGATCCGATTTCTCGCTGCTTTTCCGATCGTCCTGATCGGCCTGGGCTTCGGGCTGGCGCTCCTCTACCCGGAGCTTGGATGGCCCGGCGCGATGAGGGCCTCCCTCGGGCTCTTCTTCGTCCTCTTCCTTCCCGGCTTTGCCGCTCGGAGGCTCTTCTACGAAAGGGGCGCCCTCGATCGGGTCGAGGCCGCGGGAGTGAGCGTGGGGCTGAGTATTGCCGTCGTGATCGTGACCTTCCTGTTCACGAACCTTGTGCTGAAGATACCCGTAACGGCCGGGATAAACTTCTTTATCCTCCTCACAGTGACCATCTGTCTCTACGGTGCCGGACTGGTCAGGGCCCGGAAGGGTCGTCGATGAGGGGGAAGCGGGGTTGAGGGACAGGCAAATCCTCTTTCAAAGGACCATGCCAAGGAAGCAGGTGCACTCGGGATCCGTATCGATCAGGCCGTCACAGTCGTTGTCGATGCCGTCGTCACAGGTTCCGGCCGTCCTGTGCTCGCAGGCTTCCGGATTGACATCAGGGTCGGAATCGTCGCAGTCATCCCCGCCGCACAGCAGGTCTGCGTATCCGTCATCATCAAGATCCCAGCAGTCGAACATGTATTCATCCGAGCCCATGTCGAATCCTTCACCCTGCGGTCTGACGTCGCCATCGATATCCGTGTAGACCTCGGCGTCCGTGCCCGTGTCGATGCAGGGCGAGTCGGCTGTGAGGTGATAGTCGCCGTAACTGACGAAGAGCGGGTCGGAGTCGATGTTCCCCTCCCCGGGCCAGCCCCCCGCAACATCGGAGTAAGTGACGGTTGGACTTGAAAATTCCTCCGATATCTCATCAGGACCTACTTCAGTCGAGTTATAATAGAGGATGCAGTTCGTGACGACAGGGGATCCATAGATTCCGCCACCCCGACCATAAGGACCATCATGCCAGAATCCAGCATAGTTCCAAATGATTGTGGAGTTCGTGATCGTGGGAGAGCCGTATATAGCCCCACCATAAAGTCCAGCATAGTTATCCTTGATCAGGCAGTTTGTGATGACCGGGGACCCATAGATCCCGCCTCCTTTGCCTAATCTCTTTTGTCCGTTTTGGTAACTGGCATCATTATAGGTAATGATGCAATTTGAGATCGTTGGGGAGGAACCGCCATCACAAAAGACACCCCCACCATAATAATAAGGGCCGCATTCTTCATACATACCGCAAGAAAATTTGTATGTTCCTATCCCAAAACGGATTTTGAAACCATCTATGATGGCGTCATTATTTTCAGAGCTGTTGAAGGTCACAGTTGAACAGGCATCTTCTCCACGAGTACAATCCCGGCCGCTAATCTGAGTCTCTTCCGGCCCTGCCTCGCTCGTCACCGTGATCGCCTTGCCGAGGAAGTTGATGTTCTCCACATAGTCGCCGGGTGCGACCAGGCAGGTGTCGCCATCAACGGCCGCTTCGATGCACTCCTGGATGGTCGGATAATCCTCTGGAACGTGGATGACGATTCCAAGCTCGTCGATGTAGCCGTCGCAGTCGTCGTCGATGCCATTGCCCGATATCTCCAATGCGCCCGGGTATATGTCCGGATCGGTGTCTTCGCAGTCATCACCGGCGCATGACGAATCATAGTGGCCATCACCATCGGCATCCCAGCATTGCCCGATGATCAGATTGTCCACCATCCACCAGGAATCAAAGTAGAACTCGTGGTAGCCGTTGTAAATGAAACGGGCTTTCAGTGTCGGAGATGCGTAGGTCGATATGTCGATCACATGGTGATCAGGATGGGTCCATGAACCTTTGCTGTTTGTAAAATTATATACAAAATCCCACGTCGATCCGTCGTCGGTACTGATATCGACAATGGCATTCGAATAGACACCTTCTCCATTGATGGCCTTGAAATAATGGTCAAATGCCAGTATCACGCCGTCGCCGTTTCGAAGACCTGCAGTGTCTATCATCGGTGTGATGAGAACCTCGTCGACTTCTCCCGGATTCACTTTTTTCACAAATGCGAACGGTCCGGTGCCAAGATCGTGTCCTTCATATTCTGATGCGGCATGCCAGATGTTGCCATCCCCGTACCCATCGACGATGGTCCAGTCCAGGGGCATGTACGGACCGCCGGCGCCGTCGTCGAAGGTCACGGGACCGAAGGGCAGGGTATAGACCCGGTCCGCCCCGGCCGAGGTCATGTAAAAGCCCGCGGCAAGGGCCGCCGCGCAAAGTATGGCAAGCGTCTCTTTCATGTTCCGTCGCCCTCCTCCAGTCGTTCTTTATGACCCACAAGCGTAACAAACAGATCAAGTTTTCAGAACGGCTTTACTGACTCCCACTGATACTGGATACGGGTCTCTGGATGCTGGATGGG
>CAZFWM010000508.1:0-4199 GCA_964522545.1 uncultured Thermodesulfobacteriota bacterium | reverse complement strand
TTATAATGACATCAAAAATAACGATTTTTGTTACAAATCTTTATTTGCCGAAAGGTCAACATATCTTGCCTCTATCGCTCTTCATCAAATTAAACATCCTATGAAAGGTTTCATATGGAAATCAGCTGTCTGTCTTATTGAACTCGAATGCTTGAGAATTTAATGAATGAGCTGTCTTTTGTCAAGTTTAAATATATTTTAAATATTCATTATGAAATGCCTGACCCAGCTGAGTGAAGGAAATAAGCGACGCAACGATATCTTTGCAAGATAAATGATTTGGAGGCGATGAGGTGGATTGAAAATTTTTTCCTTGCAGTTACGCGCTTTCTGTAATATACTTTTGGTATGGAGAATTATTCCATTGGGGACCAGTCGAACCTGAGAAGAAAAGGAGGGGGGAAAATGAGAAATCCGCGAATCGAGGGAAAGCCGGGAATCTTTATCGTCGCTCTGATCATTTTGATGATGACCCCGGGCCTGTGCTTCGGCCTGGGGCGGGCCTGGACCGATTATCTCTGGGTCTCGAACTACGACGACCACACGGTCTCCAAGATCGATGTGGACACCCATGAAGTGGCGGCCGTGATCCCGGTCGGTCTCAATCCCGCCGGGATCGCCGTGGGCTTCGACTATGTCTATGTAGCCTGCATGCTTTCCTCTGCGCTTTACCGGATCTCCATCGATACCGACGAGGTGTACGACATCATCGATCTGTCGGCCGTGATGGGGGGGCCCACCGGTGTGGCCGTGGACCGTGCCGGCTACTCGTTTGTGGTGGGTCGTAAGGCTGGGGAAGATCCGCCTTCAACTGACGAGGCCTTCCTGGCCAAGGTGAGCCCCCAGGGCCTCGTCGAGGCCTCCTTTTCTATGCCGGACAAAATCGACACGGGTTCGGATGCTCCGAAGAACATCGGGATCGGCCTGAACGGCGGCGGGATCGGTTTCATTCCTTGGAAAAAGGCCTGGGGAGGCGACACGGGAATGGTGGAGTTCAATACCGATAATCTTACCTTTACCGACTATTCTATATCTCACCAATACTACAGAGTCTCCGGAGTCGGCATCGACGGGGCCGGAAACGGGTGGTCCGTGGGACACCGTTCAGGCACTACCCAAACGGCATGCATTACGAAAGTGGTGCCCGGCCAGGGGTTGACGCACTACATCATACCCCGGGAATGGGCCGACTGGGCCGCTGTATGCGGTGGAGCCCTCGTCGATCTCAAGCAACAGGTGTGGGTGAACTCGGGACGGGGGCTGTTTCGATTCATTCCCGACTCGGAGCAGCTCGACCTGTTCGAAGTCGACCCGGCCGGAGGGGGCATGGCCGGCGACCGGAGCGGCTATATCTGGGTCGTGGATCATGATATGGATCAGCTCAGGAAGTACGGGCTCGGAGGACTTCAGGTGGGCACGGCAGTAGAAACAGGGGCATCGCCCCAGGGCTACGGCGACATGACCGGATATGAATGCACCTACATCCCGGGCGATGTGGACGGAGATGCCCAGGTCGGCATGGCCGATCACGAGTTCCTGACCCAGTTCCTCGCGGGCGGACCGGCGCCGGTCCCGGAGCAGGCCGGGGACGTGAACTGCAGCGGCGCCGTCGACGTCGACGACGCGATCTACCTCGAAAATCATCTCTTCTACGGCGGCCCGCCCCCCTGCGATCCGGACACCCTGATTTCTTGCTGGGATCACGACGTTGACGGCTACATGGACGCCTTCTGCGGCGGCGACGACTGCGACGACTGCGACCCGGCCATCTTTTCCGGCGCACCGGAGATCTGCGACGGCATGGACTCCGACTGCGACGGCATTCTGCCCGCCGACGAAGTGGACGAGGACGGGGACGGATCGCCCCTGTGCGCGGACTGCGACGACGCGGTCCCCGACACCTATCCCGGGGCCCCCGAAATCTGCGACGGCCTGGACAACGACTGCGACGGCACAATCCCGGAGGACGAGACGGACGCCGACGAAGACGGCTGGGCCGAATGCGAGGGGGACTGTGACGACGCGGACGCCCAAGTCAATCCGGGCATGGCGGAGGATTGCGACAACGGAATCGACGACGACTGTGACGGCCTTGCCGATGATTTTGATATGGACTGTGCGGAATTCTCACTCCTGATGGATGTCTCGTACGGAACAAGTCAGCCCGGAATGCTGGACCTCGACTTCAGAATAGGCGCGGCGAATCCGTGCGTATGGGTGACCGTGGCGGTAAAGCTGTTCCCGACGCAACAGATATTCCCGCTCTGGATGGATTTCCTTCCGGTCACGTACCCCGCGGAAGACATGGCGTATTCTTTCCTCTTTCCGGAGATGGGGGGGGTGGCCATTTTCTCCGCCCTCTATTACGGAGGGGCCAAGCAGGTCCATGCCGTGGATTGGATCCATACCAAGAAATAAAAGCTCGGACAGCCCGACCGGCGCAAAAGGCCCCACCGGTTTTCCGGTGGGGCCTTTTGTATTCACGCAGCGTGGCCGAGCCGAAACTGAAAAGAACGGCAGAGATTGTCCTACGGCCATTGGACTTCATATATCAATCCTCTTTGATTCGTTTGATCTCCTCCCGAAGCTCTTCGATCTGTTCCTGGAGCTCTGCGATATAGATGTGAGCCTTCTCGAGCTCCTCGACGATGCCCCTGCGATGGGCTCCCGTCTCGACGAGCTCGCGGCCCTCCTCGTCCTTCATCGCCCTGGGGATCGCCTTGAGGTGCCTGTGCTTCCACATATAGGCGGCATGCTCCTTTATCGACTCCAATTCATAGCCGGACTCGAAGACGTAATCGGCGTGCAGCTGACCTCCCCTCTGATAGATGGAGCCGTTGACGTCCAGCGTGCCCAGTGGATTCGTCGTGCCGATGCCGACCGCTCCGCCGTCTTTTTGAAGAATCAGCTTCCGTGCCCCGAAGGGAGGACGCCAGGATTGAATATACGCATATTCAAGACCATCGTTCACTCCGATTTTCGCCTGTATGTTGTTCGGGACTATCCTGGCCAGAATTAAATCCCAGTCGGTGGTGGTCACGGATGGTTCCGCAAAATAGACATCCAGGATCGACTGCGGAGCCGACGTGCCGATGCCGACGTTTCCGTCGAAGGTCGCATCCCCGGCGACGTGGAGGTCCGGCAATGTCCCCACGTTCAGCGAGAAGGGTGCCGAGGTGAGCTGTCGCCGGGGAGAGAGTATCGTCCCCGCCACCGTCATCTCGAGCCACAAGGTATCGTAGGAGGTCGGGATCGGGCTCGACTCCGAGCCGAGGGTCGTCGTGTAGATCCCTTCACTGTCCGGGGTGATCGATTGGGTGTCCGTCCAGAGCACGCTCCCCCCGCTCGGATTCTCGAAGATCTCGAAGGTGACGCTCGTCGGCGCAGTCACCGGGCTCCCGTTCGAAAGCAGCCTCCCCTGGAACGTGATCTCCGGAGGCACTCCAAAGAGGAGGGAGGACGACGTAAGTAGGAGAATGCCGATTGCCGTTGAGATCGATTTTCTTCTCATGATCGAATATCTCCTTTTCCTAAACCCGAAAAATGCAGTAGATACCTACTGCATTTTTCGGGTTGAATCGGGGTCCGGCCGGCAGCCGGCTTTACGATCAGGAAACCGCCGGCTCGAAGTGGTCGATGTCGAGGATGGTGTTGGTCGTCTCTTCGGCGAAGACCGCTTTGACCTTCATGCCGATGTCCACTCCCTCGGGATCGATCCCTTCGAGGATGTGGGCCATGGGTGTGTCCGCCCCGTCGAGCTTGATAAGAGCCAGGATGTACGGAGGCTTGCGCGGCAGGTGGCCGTCGTCGTAGCGGACGACCGTGAAGTTCGTCACTTCGCCAGTGTCGGAGAGCTCGACCCAGCTCTCGCTCAGGTCCTCGAAGCAGCGTTCGCAGGTCTGGCGAGGCGGGACGAACACTTTGTCGCACTTGTTGCATTTGACGCCGAGGATCTGCTTCTTGTCGCGCAGGGCGATGATGAACTTGCTGCCCACCCTGCCGGCGAAGTACTGATACGGAAGGGCGAGCTTGCCGTCCATCACGTAGCAGTGCTCGTGCTTGTCATCGATTTGTCGAAGCGTCTTTTCACTCATTGGTCGATCTCCTTATTCAACTGCCGGGACGGCGGCGGTACATTTCATCTGTAGGGGTTTGATTCATCAAACCCAGGGCCCGGGCGCGATGAATCGCGCCCCTAC
>CAZFWM010000507.1:0-4209 GCA_964522545.1 uncultured Thermodesulfobacteriota bacterium | reverse complement strand
TTCCTCGGCAAGGCGATCACGCTTCAGAGCGAGGCCGGGGCCGCGTCGACGGTCATCGACGGGGACCGGGCCGGATCGGTGGTGACCTTTGCCGCCGACGAATCGGGCGCCTCGGTCCTCGAGGGCTTCACGATTCGAAACGGCGAGGGGACCTATTTCAAGACCGACATCGCGGAGTGGCTCGTCGTCGGGGGAGGGGTCTTCTGCGACGCCGCCTCCCCCACGATCACGCGCTGCACGATCACGGAGAACCGGGCCGACGAGGGGGCCGGGATCTTCTGCTTCGAAGCCTCTCCGGCGATCGTGAACGGATCGATATCGGGGAACTACGCGCACGGCGACGGCGGCGGAGTCGCTTGTCGCAATGCAGCCTCGCCGGCGATCACTCGCTGCTCGATCCGGGGGAATATCGCATGGTCCGACGGCGGCGGGATCGCCTGTAAATCCGACTCGGCCCCCGTGGTCGAGGTCTGCTCGATATCGGGGAACAGCACCGTTCACTCCGATGGAGCCGGGATCTTCTGCGACGGCGCATTTCCGAAGATCACGAACTGCGCGATCACCGGGAACGCCGCCGGGGAGTCGACCCCCCACGGGCCAACCGAAGATGGGGGCGGGATCTACTGCTGGAACTCGTCTCCTGTGATCACGAACACTACGATCTCGGAGAACACAGCGGCCCGCGCCGGCGGCGGGATCTACGTCAACGGCGACTGGCCGGCCAGCTCGATCCTGACGATCACGAACTGTGTCCTGTGGGGGGATGCCTCGAGCCTGGGGCCCCCCGAGATCTACAGGGTCATCGGAACGCCCCTCATCACGTACTCCGATATACAAGGCGGCGGGTGGGAGGGAGCCGGGAACATCGTCGCCTACCCCTATTTCGTCGGGGGAGGGGATTTTCACCTTGCCGAAGTGTCACCATGCATCGACGCCGGAAATCCGGACTCGTCATTCAACGATGTATGTTTTCCTCCCTCCATGGGCACCGAACGCAATGACATGGGGGCATACGGGGGACCCGGGGCCTGCGATTGGTGCGGCGACCGTGACGGTGACGGATATGACTCGGCGGCCTGCGGCGGTGCCGACTGCGACGACAATGACTCTGCCATCCACCCCAGCGCCGAAGAGATCTGCGACGGGAGGGACACGGACTGCGACGGCGCCGTCCCCGACGATGAAGCGGACGAAGATCAGGACGGGTGGATGCTCTGCGAGGGGGAGTGCGAGGATCTCGATCCCGACGTCAACCCCGGAGCAGAAGAGATCTGCGACGGGTTCGACTGGGACTGCAGCGGCGACCCCCTGGACCGGGACGTCGACCGCGACGGCTTCATCGACGGCGACCCGGCCTGTATGGGGGACGACTGCGATGACGACGATCCGCACTCCTTCCCCGGAGCCCCGGAGCTGTGTGACGGCAGGGACAACGACTGCGATGGCATTTTGCCCCGCGACGAGATCGACGGGGACGGGGACGGGTGGCCCCTCTGCGATGATTGCGACGACGAAGACCCGGCGGTCAGTCCCGAGGCGGCCGAGGGCTCCGGAGCCGGGAACTGCGACGATGGCATCGACAACGACTGCGACGGCCTGGCCGACAAGGACCCGGAGTGCGCGATCGTGATCCATGTCTCCGGAGACCAGCCGACGATCCAGGCGGGGATCGACGCCGCCCCGGACGGGGTCCTCGTCCTCGTGGCGCCGGGGACCTACTTCGAGAACATCGACTTCCGCGGAAAGGCGGTGGCGCTCCGGAGTGAGGCCGGCCCTTCGGATACCATCATCGACGGAGGGCAGGCCGGGTCGGTAGTGGTATTCAGCAGCGGCGAGACAAAGGACTCGGTGATCGAAGGGTTCACGATCCGAAACGGTCTCAACAACGTGGAGCCCTTTTCCAGCGGCCGCGGCGGCGGGATCTACTGCTACGAATCATCCCCGACAATCGCGGGATGCAAGATCGTGAATAACCAAGTCAGGGGGAGCTCCGGCGTCGGCGGCGGGATCTACTGCAGTCACGCTTCCCCGTTGATCACGGACTGCACCATCTCGGACAATCGTGTCAGTGCCTACTCGGGCTCGGCCCATGGAGGGGGGATCAGCTGCTCCTCCTCCACGACGATCCGGAACTGTACCATCTCGGGAAATACTATTAGCGGAAGCATTGCCGCCGCCTTTGATTCATCCTTCTACCTCTCCGCCAGCGGCGCCGGGATCTACTGCGGCGGATCCCCCACGATCGAGAACTGCATCATCACCGGAAACAGCGGGAGCCAGGTCGGCGCCGGGATCCATTGTGCACCGGGCTCCGCTGCGACGATCACGAACTGTACGATCTCGGAAAACGCCACTTCAGGGTTCTACATGGATGGAAGCGGCGGCGGGATCGACAGCCGGGGCGCCTCGCCGACGATCACGAACTGCATCGTCTGGGGGAACGAGGCAAGGATCTCGCCCGAGATCTGCGTGGTCGAGGAGTGGAGCGGGTCGGTGGGCACTCCCACGGTGACCTACTCCGATGTGCTGGGAGGATGGCCGGGAGAAGGGAACATCGATGCAGATCCGCTTTTCATCGGGGCAGGAGATTGCCACCTCCGTCCGGGCTCCCCCTGCATCGACGTTGGCACGGACCTGGGCGTCCACATCGATATCGACGGAGACGCCCGCCCCTTCGGGGCCGGGTTCGATATCGGGGCGGACGAGTACACCGGGCCGCGATGGGCTCTGGGCCTCGATGCCGCATACGAGGCGGGCAGCGTAAGCCTCGACTACGTCATCTGGACGCCTGAGCCGGCAGGGTGGGTGATCGCACTGATCCTCACCCAGCCTTCGGTACAGGTCATCCCGCTTCCGACGCTGCCACTTCCGGCTCTCGAGACGCCGGCGGACATTCCGATTGCCTTGCCCTTCCCGAGCATAGGGATGGTAGGGTTCTACAGTGGGCTCTATTCGACAGAGGGCAGGGAGGTTTCGGATCTCGACTGGGTGGATACCGGAAGCTGAACAGCACTCTAGCTAATCGACACACACGGCCCCACCAGGTTTTACATTGTCGGCAGCCAACAAGAAAGGAGGCACGGCATGAAGAAATTAGCAAAAGTAATGTCCATCTTATTCATTGTCATGTTAATCGGGTCTGTTCTGAGTAAAACACCCCTTGCGAAAGCGGAATTTACCCTTGACCTGGACGCATCCTGCGAGGAGGGGGAACTCAGCCTGGACTTTACCCTGGGCACGCAGGAGCCGGTCATTTGGTCAACTTCCTTGATCTTGACATACCCGACAATCCAGCGCATTCCACTCTGGACTGTTCCTCTACTGGTCATCGATCCCCCCGTTGATATACCGATTACCTTCCCCTTCCCGAGCTGGAGGTTGATTTGGATCACCACTAGCTTTTATACAGAAACGGGTGTGCAAGCATTTGATTATGAATTGGTTGATACTGGAGATGACATCCAGCGCGACTTGCCCGACACCGGCATCGAACTATGCTATGACGATGACCACGAGATCCCCTGCCCCGCTCCCGGAGAGCCCTTTTACGGCCAGGACGCCCAGTACGTGACCAACCCGATGAGCTTTACGGACCACGGCGACGGAACGGTCATGGACAACGTAACCGGCCTCATATGGCAGCAGGAGAATGATGATATTCAACGGACATGGCAAGAGGCGATCTATTATTGCATGGCCCTCGAGCTTGCGGGCCACGCGGACTGGAGGCTCCCCGACGAGTACGAGCTTCAGGGCATCGTCGACTACGGGCGCTTCGATCCGACGATCGACACCACCTACTTTCCCGGCACGACCTCGTCCGACTACTGGTCGTCGTCTACCCACACCTACAGCGCCGGCAGCGCGTGGAGAGTCAAGTTCAACGATGGCTGCGTCAAAGGCTACAGTAAGACCAGCTATGGGTACGTCAGGTGCGTGCGCTAGCGACGGGGACTTTGGTGATTCGATGATTTGATAAACACTTATTCATGGAGGAAGGGCGATGAAAAAGTTACTTCTTTTGGGCATTATTGGGGCATTCGTGATCCCGGCCCTTGCAGGATCCCAGGAGCCAAGGTTCACGGACCACGGCGACGGAACGGTCACCGACAATGCAACAGGGCTCATGTGGCAGCAGACAGACGACGATCTGTCAAGGGACTGGGAGGATGCACTGGCATACTGCGAGGAACTCGATCTCGCCGGCTA
>CAZFWM010000506.1:0-4260 GCA_964522545.1 uncultured Thermodesulfobacteriota bacterium | reverse complement strand
TGAAAAGTTCGCGTCTCCTTAGCGTAACTTTTCGTTCCGATGATTGTCAGACCCCTTTATTGACGAGGCCTACGCCGGGCAGCACGAGCAGGCGCGCCGGAAGTACGACTTCGCACAGAACAACCTTTACGGCATCGAGATCCACGAGAAGCTTGGCCGCATCTGCCAGACGAATCTCATGCTCCACAAGGACGGTCACACGAACGTCGAGGTGGATCGCTCCTGTCTCGACACTACCTTTAAAAACACCTTCCTTGATCCAAACGAACCTCGCTTTTCCCTGGTCGTCGGCAATCCTCCGTTCGGCGACGACGTGAAGGATGGAGACCGTGATCTTCTCGGCAACAATCGGCTCGCGAACTTCGAGCTCGCCACAGGAAACTCTATCAAGTCCGAAATCGTCATTCTTGAACGATCGATCAAGTGGCTAGCCCCAGGCAAGGGGCGACTCGGAATGGTCGTACCCGACGGTATCCTTAACAACTCCGGTGAGATTTCGCGGTGTCCCGCCTTTCGCCGGTTCTTGTTCAGGAATACCCAGATCCTTGCGATCGTCTCTCTTCCGGACCACGCCTTCCGCAAGAGCGGCGCACAGAACAAGACAAGCCTCCTTTTTGCCCGGCGGCTGACCAAATCTGAGAAGGCAGCGCTCGACCGTTTGATCGCCAAGTACAGAAAGGAGCACCGAGATCCATCCAGTGTGGCCGCAGAGGAGGAAGCCATCGGAAAGGCTCTCGCTGAACACGACTACCAAGTTTTCTTGGCAGAAGCCGAGCAGATAGGCTTCACCCCGGCGGGTCGAACAAATCCCGTAAACGAGCTCTATAGTCGAGACGGTCCGCGCGTGCACGCGCCGGAAACAACTATTCTTGGGCAGTATCGGTGGTTCAGAAACAACCCAGATATATATGAGGCCACGGACACGCCGCCTTGCCTAGCTATCACCGCTAGCAACCTCTATACAGCGCATAACACACACCGCATTGATCCTAAGTATCACATTTTCAAGCATGTCGAGGAGGTCAGTCCCCCTCAGGGTCTAGATGTTTACACCCTGGGTGCCCTCCTTGAGCAGCGCGAAGAGACGATTGTTCCGTATGAGTACCCAGATCGGGAGTTTCTCACTATCACGCTTACTCAGGAGGGTCGGCTCAAGCCACGTGAGCCTGGGAAGGGCAAGTATCCGCCTGCATGGCACGGCGCATACTTCCCTGAGGGTCAGAAGTGGTGGGTTGTTCGGGAGGGCGGCGTCATTCTTTCCAGGATCGACCTCTGGAAAGGCTGCGTTGCCGTTCTCAACGAGGCTTTCGACGGTGGGATTGTCACGAACGAGTTCCCTGTTTACTACGTGCGCCCAGAGCACGAAAAAACGGTTGACCTGCGCTACTTGCAGCTACTCTTGCGCACACGATACTTCCAACGTGCGATCCGCGCTATTACCACGGGGCATTCCAACCGCCGACGCACGCAGCAGGCCGATTTCGAGGCCCTGCGGGTCTTCCTTCCGCCGATGGCCGTACAGCGTAAGGTCGTCCGGGCTATTACGGGAGTTGAGAGAGCGCTGGGGGAAAAGCGGAAGATTCTCAGGAAGAAGCTCGCTGCTCTGGATGAAGTAATGCTGAGCCACATGACCCCGGACCGCTTGAAGGAACTCGTTTCGAGGTAGGGGTCTTTCGGATCATCACGGACTACAAAAGCTTCCGCCTGCGTAGTTTGGCTACCAACCATATCGGTGCAAGCGTATGGTGAAAGGAGAATTCTTCATATGATACAAGATCTACCAGAATTTGAAATGTGCTTTGAACCGATGACCATTGAACATCTCGGTTTACGGCTCTACAGCACGCTTCCGCCCGTGATCAGCGAGTTTGTGTCCAACGCTTATGACGCAGAATCTCCAAAGGTGGAGATCCAATTTCCAATCGGTAAAATTAAACAGAATTCAGAAATCGTCATCCGCGATTTCGGCCATGGTATGACAGCTCAAGAAATACAGGATGAGTTCCTTCCCATTGGACGCAATAGGCGAGGGAAAAAATCCAACAACATAAAGTCAAAGAATGACCAGCGTCTAGTGACAGGCAGGAAGGGCCTTGGGAAACTCTCAGCTTTTGGCATTGCCACGGAAATGGATGTAAGGTCGATTAAGGAAGGTTTCTCTGTGTGCATTCGTCTCAACTACAAGGAGATGGAATCTTGGATTGATAAACACGATGCGACGATCCCTTATCAGCCCGATGTCATAGGTGATAAGACCTGTAAAACCAATGAGCACGAAGGCGTCGAAATCACACTACGTAAACTTCATCGAAAGACTTCCATCTCTGAAGAGGATGTTCGACGCGGTCTCGCTAAACGCCTTACGTTTATCGACAAGGATTTCCGTGTCTTTGTAAATGGAACAGAGGTCAATTTGGAAGATCGTCTTTCTAAGGATGAATGCAATTGTGCATGGGACGTTTCGGAAATACCGGGCGATGGCCTGATCGGCCCTAATAACATGCTGTCGGGGTGGGTTGGTTTTGTGGAGAAGAGTTCCCAAAGAGGAAGAGGCGTCGACATATACGCCACGGGCAAAGCCGTTGAGTTGGGAAGCTTTTTCAACTACCCGAGTACGCACGCTCAGTTCGCGAGGGCTCACCTTGTCGGCCAGATTCACGCTAATTTCCTCGACGCGCCCGGCAAATATGGTGACAGGATCGCCACAGCTAGAAACTCCGTCGTTTGGGAGGCTCTGGAGGGACAAAACCTAGAGAAATGGGGCCATAAAGCATTGAAATGGGCCTTTGATCAGTGGCTCGAGTACAGGAGAAAAAGGCGCGAAAAGGCCGTCACCATTGAAACGGGCTTCAACGATTGGCTGATAGATCGAAATCCTCGAGAGCAGAAAGTAGCTCAGCGCATGGTTAGGCTGCTCGTGCAAAACGAGGACCTTGAAGCTGAGTCGGCAAAGCCGCTCTTGGAAATCGTAAAAAGTAGCGTTGAAACAGTAGCATTCCGCGACCTTGTGGATGCCATTGAAACGGAAGGCGGGACTCCAGCAACGCTTCTAAGGCTCTTCTCTGAATGGAATATCATCGAAGCGCGAGAACACCTGAAATTGGCATATGGACGATTGGAGGCCCTGGACCAGTTGGAACGCTTTATTGAGGAAGGAGCGCTGGAAGTCAAAGAGATGCAGCCTCTACTCATTAAACATCCCTGGATCATTGATCCGGCGTGGACGGAAACACATGTCGAGCAGACTTATACGAAACTGCTAAAGAAACATGCCGTCAAACAAAATAATCTTCCTCCGAAAGACAGAAGAATTGATATTTGGGGCGTACGGGCTGGCGCCGCGGTCACGGTCGTCGAACTAAAGCATCCAAAGAAGACTCTCAACTGGGACGATCTAGACCAGATTGGGGTTGTATGCACAAATCCCCGAAATGTTTCATAGCGAAGTCAGGATGTCGATTGGACCAGGGATTGTCCCAATCGGGTGAGCATCAGATCAATGTTTATTGTCTCCTTCTGGGATGTGAGATCAAATCTGCCGCCGAGATTTACGTGTCTCCAGGCTATGGGTGACACCTTCCTGACCCGTTCAACGAGGTCGATTCTCTTCTCTCCCTCCATTTGTTCGAGCAATCTGGTGAGGAGGTATGCGTTGTAGAAGATGATAGCGTTGGCAACCAGCCTTGAGCAATCGCTCCAGACATTCTGTTCCTCTTCGGTCTCCACGCGAAACTTTCCGGAATATTCATGGGGTATGGCGCGACGCAATTGATGGTAGGCCTCGCCACGATTCAGTGCCCTTTGAACGTTTTGCCTGAGCACTTTGTCGTCCACATACTTCAAGATGTAGATGCTCCTGAAAATGCTGTCCAGTTCCCACATGGGGTCACCCGGAGATCCGTGCAAAATCGCACGGTATAAAAAAAGTGGCACACTGCATGCTATGGGGCTGTCCCCTCCTCATCCGCCCCTGATTTGGACTTTCAAGCCAGCCTTTTTTGAGGAAATCTAGCATCCAAACAGGCTACATTCGAGTCGGTTGTATCGAGTAGATTTTCCGGTAGAGACCTGGGCGTTCATCAGGAGGCCAATGGACGATCGCGAAGGAACTGAAGACCACGTCGAACCGTCCCCCGGGGAGATCTTCCGGAAAGCAGCCCGTAACGTATTCGATGTTAGTTATTGGGGTCTGAGTAGTAATGGAAAGTTACGCTAAGGCAACCCGATTGACAACTCCGCTCCCTTGAGTTACGTTTTATA
>CAZFWM010000505.1:3192-4269 GCA_964522545.1 uncultured Thermodesulfobacteriota bacterium | reverse complement strand
GTTTCTCGAGTGAGCTACAACCGAGTCAAACTGCGCTTATTTTGGGTCTAGTACCTCATCAACACTCTTGTATGCAAACGTATCGATAGGCGGGACGAAACAGAAAGCGCACCGGTGCGGGCATCCATTTGTGAATTTATACGGCAGAATCAGGACATCCTTGTCGTCGCGAATCGATCCGCTGGAATGCCTTGAAGAACATGGATATGTATAAAGATCCATGGGCAGTCCCTCGAAGTCGGCCCGGATCGGCAACCGGGGAGCCACCCGGGGATTGCGTGCCACAGTATCTCCTCTCATGTAGATGAGACCCGGAACATGAGAGACCTCTCCTTTTTGTTCTAAGCTGTTCAGCAATTGAACGATGCTGTGTTCACCCGGCCCCTCTATCGCAAAATCGAGGACCTTCGATCTCACTGACGCGGCGAAAATGTCATCGGTCAGGAAGGAGGCGCAATTCCCACCCATGACAAATGGCTGTGAAGGAAATTTTCGTCTCAGCACGTGACCGATGCACAGGAACATGGCGAAGTTCGTCGCATTCTGAGAGAGATAACATGAGAAGAGGTAGGCGTCGTAACCGTCCCACCATGTCTTATGGAGTATGCGGTCGACCGCCCGTTCCAACCGCCTGTCCCGCTTCCCCTGAGTGAATTCGTATGCTCGATGCGTATCGAAGAACAGACCTTCCTCCACAGCATTTCTGCGGAAAAAATTGTCCGTGTGGACCTTCACATTGAGATCATCCTGGTCCACTTCATACCCGGCCTCCCGCAGCGACGCCGTCACCATGGCCATGTTCATGGGGGGAATTACCGGGGCCAGTATGCGAGAGGAGGGGGGGATTTCGGGAATATAGGGTACGTTGACGATCTTGATCTTCTCCAATCGCATAGCGTAGCCGGCTTACACCGTTTGAAGCTGCCCGGCCAGCCGGTGCCCGCGATCGGTTCCACAGGCTCGAAAATAGTCTGCCACCGCATTGCGGTAGACCCGAGAGCCCGCCGCCGCCCCCGCCGCCGGGAGCGCGGCGGCGCCCCCAGGGGAATGTGTAGGGCGCGGGATACAGAAGATTAT
>CAZFWM010000505.1:0-3182 GCA_964522545.1 uncultured Thermodesulfobacteriota bacterium | reverse complement strand
GGGGTAGACCCGAGAGCCCGCGTCGGCCACGGACTCGGGAAGCGCTGCGGCGAGCCGTTCGAAGTGTGTCGGCCGAGGATTCGAGATGTTGATCCGGACGTACCTCAAGGCCCCCTCATCCCCGAGGCCGTCCGAGCAGTAGACAGCGCAGCGCCTCTTGAACAGGGCCACGAGCAATTCCTGCCCGCTGGCCCCGCTCTCGGAAACATCCAGGGTGGCCGACATTCCGTACTCGGGAGCCGTCGCGAGCTCGACGCCGGGACAGTTCTCTACGATCCCACGAAGACGGGCGAGGTTCTCCCGAAGAAGTTTCTCGGCCGCCGTGTGATACGGCTCGTCGGCAAGGGCGGCCAGGGCCGCATGCTGCGCAGGGAGATTGGTGCTCACCCGGGTAATCGCCGCCTTTGCGTAGAGTACGGGGCGGACCCACTCGGGGTGGCCACCCAGGAAGCCGAGCCTGAGGCCGGCCAGGCCGTATCCGCTCGAGAGGCCGTAGGCTACGAGCACATGATCCACATCCTCTTCCGGTGCGAGGCAGGACATGGGGACCTGATGCATATCCGGATCGAGACGGTAGGTGTTGTGGGTGATGTCGTTGACCACCACGATCTTCCGCTCACGGGTCATGCGGGCTATCGCTGTCAGCTCATCGCGCCGCTGGACCGTGCCGAAGGGATTGAGAGGGTCACAGACGATTACCATCCGTGTCCGGTCGGTGAGTTTTCGGGCCAGGTCGTCGGGGCCGAGGCGAAAGCGGTTCGATGGCGTGAGAGGTACGCGCACGGCCCTGGCACCGGCAACCTGCACTGCAGGTACCAGATAGAAATAGCCCGGATCCGTTATGATCACCTCGTCACCGGGATCGAGGAAGGCCAGGCAGCAATAAGCCAGACCCGCATGAGCCCCCTCCACTCCGATCACATCGAAATCCCGGTCCCGCTTTCGAAGGAAGATTCGGTTCGAGGCCAGGTCGCGCAGCGGATCCAGGAGGTCCGGGGAGTAGGGCTCCACGTGCTCCCGGCGGGAGGCTTCGCGCAGCGCCTCGAGCGCTCCGGGCGGGGGGCCCATGTGATTGTAGAGGGGACCGAAGTCGCTCCATTCCTCCGGGTCCAGGTCGAGCCGGCCGTCAGGGAAGACCTCTCTCGGATCGAGCCCCAGGATGGACAGGGCGTTCCGGTAGTGAAAAAAATTGCCCACCCGCTGGTGGTCCGCCATGATCGCCCGCAGACGGCCTGAGACAGGCACACCCCCTGCGCCGCCTGCGCGCCACGGAAACATGTTTTATCCTCCTAAGACGGCATAGCCGTAACCAGATTAGCGAAAGGTGGCATGACAAATACGAAGTTGAATCCTCAGTCGACAGTCAACAGTTCAGAGTTGAGAGTTACCGGCACCTTACTCTCGACTCTTGATTCTCGACTGTCAACTGAAAACTGTAAACTCACTCGGCCCATTTACATTGAGCCCACATCTACGCAAGGCGCGTAGGTGTTACGATGAAAGGCTCTAAATCAGCTCGGACCCAGATCGCGGACCTCGGCCATCTTGCGCTCGAGGTCAGGGCTCGGGTACCGGTAGTAATCGGGAAACAGCCGGGGGTGCTGAGCAATGAGGTCGCCGGCGGCCCGCTCCACCGTCGTGGCCGCGACAAGACGGCGTACGGCCAGCGTGTCATCCCGGTCCAGGCAGTTGGTCCCTGTATCTTCCAGCGCCTTCATTCCGGCCGGGTCGGCGGCGGTGACCCACCCCGGTCCCGGCCTGAACAAGGTGTGCCCGTATTCTCGGTGGAAGGTAGTTATCGGGTAAGGGATTAGCCACTGGAGATGGGTCCGGCAGCCGACCTCGCTCCTGAGGATTTCCAGCGCCCGCACAGTGGCCCAGAAGTCGTCATAGGTCTCGAAGGGGAATCCCCAGATGAAGCTCACCTCGACGCGCTCGATGAACTGCACGGCCCGGGCGGCGGTCTCCATGACCTCGGCCGCGGACTGGCTTCTCCCGAGACGCCCGCGAACGGTGTCGCTCCCGGATTCGATGCCGTAGAAGATCGAGCTGCACCCCGCCTCGGCCAGGGCGCGGAGCATCTCTTCGTCCGTATCTTCGGTGCGGGCGAGCACTTCAAAGGTGACCGATCCATTGAGCTCTCTGAGAGTCTCACAGAGCTGCAGCACCCTGGACCGGTCCGTAGTGAAGGTGGGATCGGCGAAGAAGATGTTGCCGACGCCGTGGCGCTCCACGAGATCCTTCACCACCTCCGCAACCTGTTCTATGGGCCGACTGCGGACGTGCTTGCCCCAGAAGTGCCCCAGGCTGCAGAAATCACACCCGTGATGGCACCCCCTGGAGGTCATGACAACGGGCTGGAGGTATTGGTCGAGGTCCACGAGATCGAAGGCGGGCGGCGGCAGGGACTCCAGCTCGACCGGCGGCGGAGGTCCCGACGAAGCCACCGTGCCGTCCCTCCGCCTCCATACCACGCCCGGAACGCCTTCGAGGTCGCGACCGGATCGCTTCACCACCTCGGTGATCTGATGTTCCGCCTCCCCGACGACCACGCCGTCCAGCAAAGGAAAGGTCTCCATGAGCTCCCGGGCCACGGCGGACGGGCCGATGCCACCCAGGAACACGCGCGTGTCGTGCCTTTCATTCTTGATCCGCTCGGCGAGCTTCACCGCAAAGGGGAGGTGCACGGAGTGACATCCGATTCCCACCAGGCCCGCCTCCCCGTTTGTGAGGGCGAGGGCTGCGGCGATCTTTTCATCGGGCCCTCGGGACGGGTCCGTGAAGTGCTCGTGAACCTGAACTTGAAATCCGTCACGTTTCAGGACGGCCGCCAGGGACAAGATCCCTTCACTGGTCCATTCGTACAGGACTCGATCGCCCAAGGCCCTCCCGAGGCAGATGTTGATCAGTGTGAAGTCGGTCACCCTCTATCACCCCCTCTTTGATAGAAGCCTGCCATCAGCTGTTCGTCACGGCCCTCGTGCGGGACCTGAAAGAGCCCCGGGGTCTGTGAGCGCGCATCAGCCGGAGGTACTTGCGGATGCCGGCGGGAATCGCGCGCCAGCCCAGATGGAAAAGACTATAATAACTTTTATACCCTTCAAAGGCCAGACCTGCAAGTGTATAGGGCAGGGCCTCGGACAAAGTCCGGAGTGAGGGGCGGGGGAGGCTCTCGGGTGGAG
>CAZFWM010000504.1:0-4286 GCA_964522545.1 uncultured Thermodesulfobacteriota bacterium | reverse complement strand
GAATGGGATAGATTTCGAAAGGTCAACTGCCGCGAAGCGGCCTTAGTTCAACTATTTTCATTTCTCCATAATAAACCTCCACTCTCTCACTTCCGACATTAGTTTTTGACCGTATTTCAAGGTTATGTTTGCCAACGGGCACGTCATTTAAAGTAAGGGGCGCAGTACCCCTTTCCTTACCGTTAAAAAACACAACAGCACCTGGTTCTGGAGGATCGCATATAATGAGAAGGGACCCAACTTTCTGCTTGAGAATTGCTTGCTCATCCGTGATTATAACCTTTTGATTTCGCGCAACCTCAATTTCATAGTTACGACTGTTATAACCCTCCTTTTCGATAGACAATATGTATGTGCCAAGTGAAAGCCTTTTTTTTAACGGTGTGATCCCTACTTTTTGACCTTCAACTTTCACAGTAGCCCCAGAAGGGGCGGAATTAACCTCTAGTATCCCAAAGTTTGGTTCAAGACGATAGGTTTTACTTGTACGTTCTCCGTCCCTCACCTCCACGATTTCGTCCCTCACTCCCTCATACATATCTATTTCCAGCGATACAAGATGTCGGGCTGAAGGGACTCGCTCCTTGACATACGGGGTTCTTCCTACTTCCTTTCCTCCGATGATCACCTTTGCTGCAGATGGCTCAGAGCGTATTTCCAGTGAACCGAAGGCGGGCTTGAGCTCGATTCCTTCGTATCGTGCGATTCCAGGACTCAATTCCACATCAAAGCTCATGGGATGGTAGTCCTCTTTACGAAGCGAGACCCTGATCGTATCCCCCGGTTCAAGGTCTGCCCGCTGGAAGGCGGGTTCCGTTGATCCCACGACCACATCTCCAAGCAGCACTTCCGCTCCTGCCGGCTTCGTGGTGATGTAGATCCCTGCAGGGCCGCTCTTCGTCTTGGGCCGTTCTGTGGGCTTTATCTCAACGATTCCACCTGCTTCGGGCTCACCCGTTTTGCGTTCAGGCTTAATGAACCTCGGCCCTTTCCGTTCACCTTCGATGCCCATTTGCCCCTGCATCTCTGCGAGCTTTTTATCCAGTGCCGCGAGCTGCGCTTGTTTGGAGGCGATCTCTTCCTGTTGCTGCCGAGCTTTTGCCGCCGCCTCGCGATCCAGCTTCTCCAACTCTTCGACTCGCCTGAGCTCTTCCTGCATCCTCTCGTCTAGGCCCACCATGCCCCGCCGGAAAAATACGAAGCTCCCATCCGGCTCTCCACCCGCTCCGTGGAGCAGTCCATACATCGGCTTCTGAGCGGCGTTCGCGGCGACCGCCTTCCGAACCCGCTCGTGGATCTCCTCAGGCAGCACATACGGAGACACCGCTTCCCGAAGAGCCTTCAGCAGCCACCCCGTGTAGATGCTGTGTCCCTCGCGGCCCTTGTCCGCCACTGGCTCCAGTCCGCCAGCTGTCATAGCACAGCGACTGGCTCGGACAAAGGCACGAAGCACATTTGCGTCACAGATCTGCTCCACGGGCGTGCGCTGGCTCCGGAAGAAATCTCCGGCAAAACAGGAGTCGCTCACCAGCAGCACGTGGCGCGCCTTCATCGCTTTCACCAGCCTCTTGATCTCCTCGTTACCCACCCATCGGTCCGGCGTCTCGTGGGTGGCGTCCCAGGGGATCCAGGACCCTGTATCCGTCAGCTCGTCCAGATATCCGTGACCCGCATAGTAGATCAAGACCGAGTCATTAGGCCCGGCCTGTTTGGCCAGATGGCGCAGGGCTTTGATAATCGACTCCCGTGTCGCGTCGGAGTTCAGGAGCAGTAGGCAGCGCTCCTTTTCAAAGCTGTAGTCCTCCAAGAGAACCGACTCCAGCTCCTGGGCCCCCTTCACTGCGGTCCGAAGCCTGAGCCCCTCGTCCCGGTACTCGTCAACGGCGATCGCGAGAAGGTGGAAATCCCCGATTGCAAGGTCCTCGCCTCCGACCGCCACGAGTCGGACTCCGCGCTCGGTTCCTTCGGATGCGGCGAGGGATACCGCTCCCGGGAGGAGAAGGCAGATACACGCAAAAAGTATGACAACATTTCGCATCACTTCACCTCACTGGAGGATAAGATCGTAATAATGCTCTTGATAGCCTCTCACTTCACTAATTTTCACAGGGCGGAACTGCTATAGGTCCTTCGGGCTGAGCCGCGTCCGTCAAAGCCGCCGAAGTTGAAGTATCTAGCAGAAGAATACACCTTGCTTGGCTCGACCATGGATGGGTGTTCGTAAGTCGAATGCTCCCCCCTTCACTCCTTTCTGATGAGTCGCGGTCTCCAAATAAGTCGATTAAGATCATACAGGCTCCCGGTCGCGTCGTCGACTACGGCTTTGTATTTGATCCGTGGATAGATGCCATTTGAGATACAGTACCGGATCTCCCCACGCAGGAACTCCCTGTTTAACCAAAGCTCCTTCGCTACGTTCGGCTTCAAATAGAAGCGCCCCTCTTCTATAAAAATATTGTCTCCTAAAGTAAATTTGAGCACAATTGGGAAGTACTGCATATCCGCATTGTATTCTTGGAGGTCGACCTTGACTTGGTCGCTGGTCGCGGTAAACTCCCTAGACTCAAGTTCACGCAGTCTCAGATGGAAGGGAGCGAGTTGGTCCGAGATTTCCTTTTCGTAGCGGTCTTCAATTGAAGCTATCTTCTCGTCTCTCTCTGACTCGACCTTGGCCGTCTCGGCCATTTTCTTTTTTTGGAACTCGTCTTGAGTCTCGAACATGTCCTTCTCCATATTATGCAAAGCGCCGAGCTTTTCCGAATAAAAACTACGAACCTCCCCGAGGGACTTGTTCTTTTCTGAATGGAACTCGTATTCGATTTTTCTTTTCTGCGCCATGATTCGTTTCATCTCGTTCATTGTTTCCTTGACGGTGAATCCCGTGTCTGAGATTTTACCCAATGCCTTACGCTTTTTCTCCACTTCCCGTCGAAGCTCCTCAAGCCTCCGAGTTTCGGATTCCTTCTTTTTTCTCAGTTCCTTCTCTTCGCGAACCCTCTCGGCCTCGGCAGCCGCCTGTCTCTTGCGCTCATCCTCTAGACGCTGCATCCTCATCTGATCCGCCTTGAGCTTAGCCTCCGTTTGACGCCTCTCTAGCTCTAGATGGCTTCGCTCCTGCTTGTCCATTGCCGCGGATGCCCTGCGCTCGAGTTCCTCAAGCCTTAGGAGCTCCTCCTGGGCTTCCCTTACCTGATCGGAGAGGGTCGCTGCCTTCTTTTCCAAGGCCGTGACGAATACGAAGTCCCCCAGTCCAAAGAGTTCTCCGTCCTTGGGCGTCTGCCTGTGGCCCCTCGATCTGGCGTCCGAGTAGACCTTCTCCTTTACTATGGCAGCGATCTCACTCGCCGTAATGAAGTCCTCAGCTCCTTCGAGGGCTTCGATGAGCCTCCCAGTGAAGACCGAGTGTCCCCTTGGGCCACCGTCGAGTACGATCTGTCCCTTGCCACCTGCTGAAAGGACCTGACGCACCGGCTCCTTCGCGACTTCCATGAGATACTCATAGTTCCTGCCGGTCCGTCTCTCACCGCTCCGGCCAGCGAGCAAAAGTCCTGAATAGCAGGCATCGATCACGTAGAAGATGTGTTTGGCAGGGATTTTTTTGGAGATGTCTTCCTTGATCAGGGTCATGGAGATGTTTCTATCAAGCCGTTTCGTGTCCAGGAAGCCGTCGTGGGGCACTATGTAGCCGAGGTCTCCATAACGGCTGGTCTTGACGGTCATGCCGTGGCCCGCGAAGAAGACGAAGAGGCCGTCCTCTTCGCTCGTAGCACCCATCTCCGTGAGCAGGATATTGAGGATCCCCTCCCTTGTTGCGTCCTCGTTGTACAGAGCGACTATCCGGTCGAAGGCGAAATTGTCTCGCAGACATTGCTCAACACCCTTTGCATCCTTCACGGCATATGAAAGTTGTTGGTCAAAGGCAAGCTCTGGATAGTGGTCGATTCCAATCACCACCGCGTAAGTCATTCTGTAAAGGGAGACTTCCCTCTCCCCGCCCGCAGCCCCATCTTTTACTACAGCGCGAATTCCCCGGGTGTCCCCCGCAGCTTGCGTGGGGGCTGTCGTGAGCGCGAGATGTGCACCCAACAACACTATGACAACACAATACCTCATTTTTTTCCTCCTTTAACCTAGAAGACGAACTTGTCAGCTCAAACAGGCACAAAAGAGGCACAATCTGTCGAGAATCCCATAATAAAAGGGGTTAGCCATGTCAGCCAACCCCTTTCAAATTGTTGAACTAAGGCCGCTTCGCGGCAGTTGACCTTTCGAAATCTATCCCATTC
>CAZFWM010000503.1:0-4288 GCA_964522545.1 uncultured Thermodesulfobacteriota bacterium | reverse complement strand
CACGGACCACGATATTGATGATGTCCCGATCCCATTTGTTCTGGAGCTCGATCTCAAAGACGAAACGCGAGCCCTTGGGAATCCTTCCCCTGTAATGGGTCGCAAAGTCGATCGGGCCTTTATTCCTGAAAAACTTTTCCAGCACAAAATAAGGGGAGGCACCCCCCTGGGCGTGTACTACCTTTGCCGGGATCGCAACCAGCAGTCCGATACTCAGCGCGAGGATAAAGGCAAAAGACCTTCCGGCTATCATCGATTCGGCTCTCCTTTGTGCATCCAGAATAAAACCTGAAAGCTTTCATACATTATGACTCTTTTTAATTATTAATACAAATCAGTGTGTTATGTCAAGAAAATATTTCATGGATCGAACATTTTTTTTATATGCCAGGGCGTCGGATTTGAATGCAATTATTTACACAAAGCTGCCGATCCACGGCACTCTGAAGACCATGACGGTTGTCTCGGGCCGACAAAGGAGCTGTATTTGCAGACACATAGGAGATACGGACTCCATGGCACATTCTTTGCTCTGTCTTTTCATGCAGAGGCACAAGATTCCTTTGAGGCCAAAGGCCCAGAGAGGTAACCATGGAAAACTCTCGACCGTATCCAGATCTGCCAGGCACGCCGTCATGTCTGCGTAACCACACAGAACCAGACCCGGGCGAAAAAATGGGAGAGCTGTCATTTTCCCATGGGCTCGAACTTCCGAAAATCAATATTCGACTGTTAAAGCGAGAGATCAAATCTCTCATCTATGAGCTGGAAAGAGAATTCCGAATGCGCAAGCTCTTGACCAGTGAGCTCATGGAGTCTGAGACGAGGGTCGAAAAAGATTTGATCATGGAGCTTTTGGATACGACCAAGACCACGATCCAAGAGCTCGAGGCCAGGGCCGACCGCTTCCGCGTGGCCCTTGAATCGCTCGAGGCCAAGGCAAAGAACCTCGAGGCTCTTCTCCTCCCCGGGGATATTAAATCGCTGTCGGCAGCGGCAGCGGCAGCGGCAGCCAAAAAGATGGAAAGGAAAAAAAAGAGGGAGATGAAGAAGGGAAGGAAGATGAAATCCCTTCCTTAAAAATCGCCCCACGGCCGCCGGAACGTCTACTTTTTTTCCATGTCGAGCAGCCAGGGGTACTTGTCGGTGAGATAGGAAAATTCTTCTTCGATGAGATATGTGGAGCCGTGACATCGGAGGCGCGGGTTGCGGCAGGTGACCTCCACAAGACGCTCGGCACCGCCCTCCACTCTCCTCCACCATATATCCCCGGCTTTCGGATGCCCGATCAACTCTCCCTCCAGGGAGCGTAGGGTCTTGTAGACCCTGAGAACGCGTCGTCCTTGTGCCCCTTCAAATCGATCAAAATGTCGATTCCTGTTTGGGGCCGCGCCCTGCCTGAGGAGCCTCAAACTCCTAAAAAAGGCACCACGCGCGCGCATCTTCAATGGCATCCGAACCGCTCCTCTATGATCCGTCGAAACCGGGAAGCGTAGATCAAGTCGAAGGTCTGCTCTTTGCCGGGGAACATGGCAAGGACCCGACGGCGAGTCGATCCCACGAGCTCCAAGGCCTGCTCCCGCGTCAGATCGGCTTGCCCGAGCAGAGCGGTCGTGAAGTCGACCAGGAGTCGCAGCCGGCGCATCTTTCGCTCTTCCCGGTGCAGTTCCTTGCCTTTATCCATAAGAATATTATACTTGATTGTGTGTGGAAAAACAAGAAACGGTTGACAGAGGCTGCATGCCGTTCTATAGGGTTTAGCCTCTTTCGCGGCATCCACATGAGCGACATTTAAAATTACAGAGGGCCCAGCAGGTGAAGTTCAGCGTTGATTGTGTTCATTATCTCGGGGAAAAACCGTGCCGGTTCGACCGCCTGTGTGAAGGCTGCGACCACTATACGCCCCCCGGCACGAAGATCCTCCTCATAAAGCTCGCATCCATGGGAGACGTGCTGAGGACGACCACGCTGTTGAGCGGGCTGGCCCGAGAGTATCCGGACCACCATCTGACCTGGCTGGTGGATCCATCCTCGCTGGAGCTTCTCTCTGGCCTGGCCGAGATTCACCGCCTTCTCCCTTACGATGAAGCCAGCCTGATGCGTCTGTCCATCGAAAACTTCGACCTCGCCATCTGCCTGGACAAAGAGATCAGGGCCACCACTCTCATGCACAAGATCAATGCCAAAGAAAAGGTAGGGTTCACCTTTAATCCCCTAGGAGGCATAGCCCCGGTCAACCGGGAGAGCGAGTACACCTTTGCCCTCGGCCTGTCCGACCGTCTGAAATTCACAGAAAACACCAAGACCTATCAGGAGTGCATTTTCGAGTGCGTGCGGATTCCATACAGGCGAGACCGCTACCGCTTTCACCTGCCACAAGAAGATGTGAAGCAGGCGGGCGAGATCCTCGGCAGAGCGGGCCTTGGGCCGGACGAGCGTCCCATAGGGCTGAACACAGGGAGCGGAAGGATCTTTGCCACCAAGAAATGGCCGGCCGATCGCTTCGCCGTCCTTGCCCGCCGGCTCCATGATGAACTCGACGTCCCGGTAATCCTGCTCGGGGGGCCTGAAGAGAGAGAACGGAACCGGACCATAGAGGCCGCCGCCGGAGCCGCCGCCGTGAATATCGGCACCGATTACCCGCTAAAGGTGTTCGCCGCCATTGTGGATCGCTGCGCCGCTCTGATTACAGCCGACTCCCTCGCCATGCATCTCTCCATCGCCCTGGGAATCCCTGCGACCGTCCTCTTCGGTCCCACCTGCCACCAGGAGGTCGACCTTTACGATCGGGGCACAAAGGTAATCGGGCGGGCCGACTGCGCACCCTGTTACAAGAGTGCGTGCCCCTTCGAACACGAGTGCATGAAGGACATCACGGTGGATCGGGTCTTCGATGCCGTGGTCAATCTGCTCTCCGGTACGGTACGTACCTAGCGGAGTCCCATCCATCGAGACTACCAAGCGCACGTTCAAAGTGGCGATGATCGCCGCCTGCCCGTTCCCCACCTCTCAGGGCTCCCAGGTACTGATCAAGGGAGTTTCCCTGGCACTTCTAAGACGTGGTCACAGGGTCCACGTGATCGCATACCACCACAGTGAGAGCGCCTGGGGGCAAGGGCTCACCGTGCACCGGATTCCCACCATCCCCACATACAGGAAGTACAGAGCCGGCCCGGCCTTTCAAAAGCCGCTCCTCGATCTCCTTCTCGCCCTGCGAACCCTCCAGGTCGTAAACCGGGAGGGGATCGATCTTCTCCACGCCCATAACTATGAAGGGCTCGCGGCCGGGCTCCTCGTCCGCCGCGCCACGGGCAAGCCCCTAGTCTACCATGCCCACAATGTCCTCTCCCATGAGCTCCACACCTACTTCCGGGCGCGCAAGGCCCGACGGGCGGCGCGCATTGCGGCCCGCTTCATCGATCGCCGCCTCCCGCTCCGCGCCGACCACTGCATCGCTCTGTGCAGCGAGATCGCGCAAGCACTTCGATCGTGCGGCGTGCCGGACAGTTCCTGCTCCGTCATCCCGCCGGGTCTCTTCCCGGAAGAATTCGACTCACCGCACCCTCTCCGCGCCGCAGCGGAAGGAATGTCCCGACCCGATCCTCCACGGAGCCGGCCCCCGACGGTGATCTACACAGGCAATCTCGACGATTATCAGGACCTCGACCTGCTGTTATCCGCCTTCAGGCAAGTGATCGAGACCATTCCCGAGGCCCTGCTCCTGATCGTAAGCAATTCCGACCCGGCCCCGATTCGGGCCGAGGCGGCCCGGCACCGGATCGGTCACAGGTGCGTCTTTGTAAAGCCGGAGAACTTCCGCGAGGTGCTCGGTCTGCTGTCCCGCAGTGACGCGGCCGTCTCCACCCGCACCGGCTCGACAGGCTTTCCGATCAAGCTCCTCAACTACTTGGGAGCCGGGCTCCCTGTCGTGGCCTCCGCCGGCTCGGCAAAAGGCGTGACTCATATGGAGAACGGCTATGTTGTCGCAAACGGAGACAAAGAAGCTTTCGCGGAGGGGATCATCGCCCTTCTGCGAGATACAAAATTGGCAGGCAAGCTGGGACGGCAAGCGGGCAGGCTGGTAAGGAAACGGTACGATTATGCTGTCCTGGCGGAACGGATCGAGGAGATCTACAGCCGACTCATAGCCGAAGATTCAAGACGGGAAGGATGATCTCTGTATAGCAACCTTACTGTTTTTCGGACGAATATCGGCCCCAAATATATATTTCATTAAAGGGCTATCCACTTCACTGTACCATATCCTCACGACTGCCGTCGGCCAGCG
>CAZFWM010000502.1:0-4320 GCA_964522545.1 uncultured Thermodesulfobacteriota bacterium | reverse complement strand
GAGGGCGACTGCGACGAGGAAGACCCGACCTCGTATATCGGGGCCTCGGCCCAGTGCGATGGAAAGGATCAGGCCTGTAACGGACTGGAAGATGAGACCGACGACGATGGGGACACCTACATGCCCTGCTCCGGCGACTGCGACGACACGGCTGCAGATCGATACCCGGGCGCCCCTGAGCTCTGCGACGGTTTGGACGATAACTGTGACGGCTCGACCCCGGACGGCGAGTTCGATCACGATGAAGATGGATATGTGGAGTGTCTGCCGTGGACGGGTGAGATCCCCGGCATACTCGGAGGGAGTGACTGTGATGATACTGATCTCTCGATCCATCCGGGTGCCGAAGAGCTATGTGACGGAATCGATAACGACTGCAGTGGCATTATCGATGATAATCCAACCGATGATGATGAAGACGGGTGGACCGTGTGTGATCCCTGTGAGTGTGACGATTCGAATCCGGACGTGAGCTGTGCCATGCAGGAGGTCGTAGACAACTACATCGACGACGACTGCGACGGATTCATCGACGAGCTCAACTATGGGGACCTGGGACCCTTCGGGGAGCCGGACGGGCAGCTCTCCGCCGGCGATTTCATCCTGACTATCATGTGTGCCACTTCAAGCCTGGAGTTCCAGAAGGAGGAAGTGGAAGTAATGGACGTCTCGCCCTCGTCCGTATGCGACGAGTCGGTCGTTCCCATGCTCGTCGTGCCCGCCGGGGACGGCGTGCTGGACGAATCCGACCTCGCTGTGCTCCTCCAGGCGGAATCGGGGTACATCGAGATCGTGCCGCACTGCCCGTTGGATTGAGGCGGCGGAGCCGACACCGAAGGAAGAGGAGGATTGAAATGAGCAAAAAGACAAGCATCCGGTGGGAAGGGCACGCTTTTTTCCGGATCACCTCGCCGGAGGGGGTGGTCGTACTGATCGACCCCTGGGTCACCGAGAATCCGTCATGCCCGATCAAGCTCGACGATGTGAAAAGTGCCGACCTGATACTCGTTACCCATGACCATTTCGACCACTCCTCCGATGCCGTGGCGATCGCCAAAAGGACCGGGGCCACCGTCATCGGTATGCCCGAGACCGTAGGCCGACTCCAGCTAGAGGCAGGGCTACCGGCCGAGAACGTCCTATTCGAAGGCATGGGCATGAATATCGGCGGTCGGGTGACCGTGAAGGGCATAAGCGTGGCCATGGTCCAGGCCTTCCATTCCTCACAGACCGGTGCGCCGTGCGGTTACATGGTCATCCTCGCCGACGGCACCACGATCTACCACGCGGGTGACACGGGCCTCTTCCAGAGCATGGAGCTCTTCAAGAAGATATACCGTCCCAAGGTGGCCCTGCTCCCGATCGGAAGCGTGTTCACCATGGATCCGGCCCAGGCGGCCTGCGCCCTGGCCCTGCTCGAGCCGGAGGTGTGTATTCCCATGCACTTCGGGTCCTTTCCGATCCTCGAGCAGGATGCGCGTGCCTTTGTGGACCTTGCCGCCAGGGAGGCCGAGGGGGTCAACGTGGTGGTCCTCGAGCCCGGCGATGAGTACATGGTTGGAGGATAGTCCGCAAAAAAGGGGAGGAGTGGGCGATGAATGAGGAGACCCCCACCATCAAAGAGACCGTGGAGAGGCTCGTCCCGATGGGGCTCGCCATGATGCAGGAGAAGATCAAGGACCTCACCTGTGTCTTCGGTCTCAACGTCCATGGCGAGGGAGGTGGCCGATGGACGGTCACCATCGAGCAGGGCCAGTGGAAACTCGAGGAGGGGATCAGGAACTACCCCGAGTGTATCTACAACATCCCCGCGGACGAATACATGAAGCTCGCCTCCGGCACTCTCCACCCGATGAAGGCCCTGATGGCCGGAAGGATCAGCATTTCCGGCGACATGAACACGGCCATGAAGCTGCGCTCCCTTTTTCGACCGTGAGTATTCCATCCATAGAGGCCCGCCAGAATACCCTCCATTTTTTTCTCAATGGCATTCATGTTGCAGTTATTTCAGTAAGATGAGGTGGCCTTCGGCGACCCAGAGCCCTGGGGGGGATAATTAACTAGAGAAAAAACAATGAAAATCCGTGAGTTAGTCGATTCCTTGGCCGTGACCGGTAAAGGTCCGGAGAGAGGGGGGAAGAGGCATTCCGGACGTACACTTATCGAGCTCCTTGTATCCATTATCGTAATTGGATTGCTGTCGACGATAGCCTTGACCTATATGAGTGACTGGAGGGAAAGGACCTTCAGCTCCGAGAGCAAGCGGATCCTGGGCGAAATTCGGAAATTTGAGGAGGCTCACTTCATCGAGCACGGTAGCTACGCAGATAGTATTGAAAAGTTGGGCTTCACTGATCCTTTAGGATCGATTTACACCTACAGTATTGAAAGCGCCTCGGAGTCCGACTGTGTCATCAGGGCCGACGGCATTGTAGGCACGGATGTCGAGAACGAGGTCTGGAAGCTGGAGATCACGAACAGAGTGGCGGAACAGCCCGCAATGCAACCCTAGACAAGTAAAATGCAGCATCAGTAGCCATCTGCTGCATTCCGGAATTCTATCCTTCCCGTCTGGTCAAGCCTGCCATACAAATAAGTTGCATTTCTTGACAGGTTTCAATGCATTGTGCTAAAAAAAATATGAATGAGCATTCATTCAATTGGCATATTTAAAAACCGAAAGGGGAGGATCTTATGAGCTACATGATAGATGAGCGTGACGTGAAATTCGTCCACAATGAATGGCTGAAGGTGGGGGATCTCTGCAAGCTCCCCGCCTTTGCCGAGTACTCGGACGACATGTTCGACATGGTGATCACCGAGGCCCTGAAGATCGCCAAGAACGTTCTGTCGCCGATCAACGCCGAGGGGGACCAGGTGGGCTGCAGGATCGAGGACGGCAAGGCCTATGCGCCCCCGTGCTTCAAGGATGCCTACAAGACCTTCGTCGAGAACGGATGGATCGGGGTCTCCGTCAATCCGGAGTACGGGGGGCAGGGCTTTCCCCACACCATAGGGATGCAGGCCATCGAGTTCTTCTCCGGGTCCTGTACTTCCTTTTCGATGTACCCCGAGCTCACACACGGATCGGCCCACCTCTTCGAGGTCTTCGGCAGCGACGAGCTCAAGAACCTCTACTGTGAGAAGATGTACGCAGGGCAGTGGGCCGGGACCATGTGCCTCACCGAGGCCAACGCCGGGAGCGACGTGGGCGCCCTGACCACCATGGCCAAGAAGGAGGGGGACCACTACAAGATCAGCGGCGTGAAGACCTTCATCTCCAGCGGCGACCACGACCTCGCCGAGAACATCATCCACGCCGTGCTCGCCCGCGTCGAAGGGGCCCCCAAGGGGATCAAGGGCGTGAGCCTCTTCGTGGTGCCGAAGATCCGGGTCAACCCGGACGGATCGCTCGGCGAGCCGAACGATGTGGTCTGCTCGGGGATCGAGCACAAGATGGGGATCCACGGCTCCACCACGTGCACCCTGAACTTCGGAGAGGAGGGCAACTGCATCGGATACCTGATCGGCGAGGAGAACCAGGGGATCAAGTACATGTTCCAGATGATGAACGAGGCGCGCCTCTACGTGGGGATCCAGGGCTTCGCCATGGCGGCCAGCGCGTATCTGAACGCCCGGGAGTACGCCAAGGAGCGGATCCAGTTCGTCCACGTCAAGGACATGAGGAACCCGGACGCCGATCCGGTCCCGATCATCCAGCACCCCGACGTGCGCCGGATGCTCATGTTCGGCAAGGCCATGACCGAGGGGATGCGGGCCCTCCTGATAAAGGCCGCCCACATGACCGACCTGGCCCATCACCACGAGGACGAGAGCGAGCGGCAGAAATATCAGGGGCTGGTGGACCTGCTCATCCCGATCTGCAAGGCCTACTGCACCGACCAGGCCTTCCGCGTGGCCGAGGCGTCCATCCAGGTCTACGGCGGCTACGGCTACTGCGCCGAGTACCCGGCCGAGCAGTACGCGCGCGACATCAAGATCACCTCCCTCTACGAGGGGACCAACGGCATCCAGGCCCTCGACCTCATCGGCCGCAAGCTCGCCATGAAGGGCGGGATGCTCTTCATGTCCTACATGATGTGGCTCAACGAGTTCACCGGCAAGTACGGCGAGCACGAAGGGGTGAAGGGACTCGTGGAGAAGTTCACGGCGGCCAAGGACACGCTGGCGGCGATCACCATGGGCTTCGGCGAGAAGGCCAAGGGGCCCGAGGCGATCCTGGCGGTCCTCAACGCCTGCCCGTACCTCGAGATGTTCGGCCACGTCGTTGTCTCCCACCTGCTCATCGAGCAGGCGGCC
>CAZFWM010000501.1:0-4325 GCA_964522545.1 uncultured Thermodesulfobacteriota bacterium | reverse complement strand
AGAGGAATTCCGTTAGGGAAATTCAGGCAGGAGAACTTCTGACTGTCGAGTATATCATATAGTAGATTTTTTCCAAGTTAAAATCTGAAATATGTGGTGAGGATCCAGATGCATCGGCGGCCGAATACCATCGTATTTATGAATCGGGCCACCAAAGCTAGCGTAAGGGAACCACTCCGCCATCCTTCACCACGAGTACCTTTTTCTTCGGTAGGTCCTTGGGGATATTGGACAGGTACAACTTCGGGTCCGGGAGTATGACGTAGTCATTCGGAACGACCCGGCCGGGGGCGAGGAGCACGTGACCCACCATCACGGCCCCGTGGCCGACACACCCGCCAAGGAAGCTCGATCGCGTCGATACGAGCTTGCCCTTGTGCTCGACCATGATCGGCCCACCCATCTTGAGGTCCGCAACCCTGGAGAGTCCGGCGGCCAGAGAGCGACGGCCCAGGAAGGTGGCCTGGATGAGCGATGCCTCTGCACCCGGGTAGAGGAGGCAGAAGTTGCAGATGCCCCGCTTGGTGATCCGGCTCTTGGCGCCGAGTATGGAGGCGAGCATGACCGTGTTCTCCTGCACCCGGGCTCCGTCCCCGAGGATCGAAAAGCGAATCGTGCAATTCGCGCCGATCTCGACGCCCCGGCCGATGAGGCACCCCTCCAGAACCGCACT
Source organism: uncultured Thermodesulfobacteriota bacterium (assembly GCA_964522545.1). GTDB lineage: Bacteria > Desulfobacterota > DSWW01 > CAZFWM01 > CAZFWM01 > CAZFWM01. Next base: position 3,652 of record CAZFWM010000501.1, on the reverse strand, counting down.
TGGATGGATCCTGCAGCGCCGGCCGATGAGGTTGAACTTGTCGAGGATGCGGAATCGGTTCGTCCAGGGAAAGGCGAGGAGCAAACGCCAGAGGATCCTCAAGGGATTGCGTCGGACCGCCTCGACCCAGCCGATCAGGATCTGGTAGAGATTGAGCTGCCAGATGTGGACCCATGACTCCACCTCGACCATCACGTCCGGCGTGATCGCCATGTTGACGTCCTGCATTCCTTCGAGCTGCTCCGAGAGCGGCATGTTGATCGTTTTCCCGCGTATCTTGAGCGGCAGGGGAGGGCAGGAGGCGAGAACGTCGGGGGAGAAGCTCGACTCCTTGATGTAGAAGAGGCCGTACGGCAGGACCTTCTCCCCGGTGGAGGCGTCGGTCATCTCAGGGCGCGCTCTGAGAAAATCGGTGTAGTCGGTGAAGGCCCCTTTGGGGAGGGCGCAGACCGCGCTCCGGCCGCCGGCCAGGGCCGCCTTTCGGAACCTGCGCAGCACAGCCGGAGAGAAGTAGACATTGTCGTATGTGAGAAAGAACTCGGTGTCGTTTATCTCGTCAACGCTCCCGACCGTGACGACGTCCATACCGACTTTCTTGAAAGTGGTGCGCTGGTGTTCGGAGAGGGGGCGATTGGCCAAAAGGACATCCGCCGCCCGGTCGCCGAAGGGCTCGATGGTCACGTCAGTGGATACGATATAGGCCTTCATTGATGGCTCCTTGCTGAAAAGACCGCGCGCCTGCTTCTTATTCAAATAAACAAGGGTAGTGAATGCCGGAGAAAATTACAATCCCGGTCGTCTCCCTGCCGAAGACCGATTGTGATATAGTGCCTCGCACCGATTACAAGGAGTGACTGAAATGAGAGCGATGAAGATTCTGAAAAAGGCCAAAGAGATCAGACAAATCCGCGCCGCCGGGCCGTCCGCGATAGAGGCCGACCGAATGGGGAGGCTGCGCCGGGTCGTGGCCCACGCAAAGGAGCACTCGACCTTCTACAGGGATCTCTACCGCGACATAGATCCCGGCTCCTTCGAGCTTGCCGACCTGCCGACCACAAACAAGCGCACCCTCATGGAGCACTTCGATGAGACCGTCACCGACAAAAGGCTGAAGAAGGGGGAGGTCTCTGAATGGGCGGAAGAGACCTCTCAGATCGGCCGTTTCTTCAAGGAAGACTTCATCCTATCGAATACGTCCGGGACCACGGGCTTCAAGGGGTACTTCGCCTATACGCGCGAGGAGTGGGACGAGGTGATGGCCTACATGTCCCTTCAGGTGCGCCGGCGCTCCGCCCGGCCCGGTGAGGTGCTCCTGGCGCTGCTGCCCGGCGTGCGCTCCCGGGCGGCCTCGGTGGTCGCGTCCGGCGGGCACTACATCGACATCCTCGTGGCCGTCCACTACCCCTCGATCATGAAATACATCGTCCGCACCGAGGTCATCAACGTTACCGACCCGATCGGCCGGATGGTGGAGCGGCTCAACACCTTCCGTCCGAACTTCCTCTCCGGGTACCCCACGGCGATCGAGGCCCTTGCGAGGGAACAGCTCGCCGGACGGCTCCACCTGGACCTGTCTGATGTGAACCTCTTCAGCGAGCTCCTCACACCGGAGTGCCGGGCCGCCATCGAGGGCGCCTTTGGGTGCGAGGCCTTCAGCGTCTATGGGGCCACGGAGAGCTTCATCATCGCCAAGGAGTGCCATCACAAGAAGATGCACGTCTGGTCCGACCTCGTCATACTCGAGCCGGTCGAGGCGGACGGGACTCCGACGCCGCCGGGCAGGCCCAGCCACAAGGTCCTCATCACCTGCCTGCCCAAGATGGCTCAGCCCCTCATCCGCTACGACCTGGCCGACTCGGTCATTCCCGTTGCGGATCCGTGCCCGTGCGGATCCCTCCTTCCCGTGATCGACGTGATCGGCCGCTCCGACGATATCTTCTGGGTATCCGGGCCGGACGGGACCCTCGTGCCGCTGCTCCCCATAGCCATCGGCGTACAGGTTGCCGACCTCAAGGGGATCGAGCAGTTCCAGGTGCGACTCGAGGCCCGCGACCGGATGAAGGTCCTCTTCATCCCCTCCGCGCCCGGCGAGGCCGAGGCCCTCGGGCGAGCCATCCAGCATAACTTCGAGGACTTCTTCGATGAGCACGGACTGAAGGGGTGCGTCACTGTCGACTGGGAGACAGTAGAGGAGATCCCCCGCACCGCGGGGGGAAAGCTTCGCCGCATATACAGCCTCCTCGGCCCGCCGGGCCGCGAGGAGTCGTGAGGTTACCGGATTATTTCATCGAAACATCAGAGTGGAGGTCTGGAAAGAAAAGAGGGATTTGTGATTCCAGTCCATCACATTGATCTGTGATGCAGATATCGAAATGAAAGGTTGAACATTTTTAAAAGGAGCTGGATTGCAGCTTTAAAGGTATCTCGCATTTTATGCCATCCGGATTTTCAACGATTTCTAGAAGATATCTTGCACAATAGGAGGAGCGTCAGATTGTAGATAATACCTATCTTGAGTTTTTCCATCCCCGGATTTTTATTGATTTGTAGTCGATATCGTGACCTCAGAGAGCCTTGGCGAAAGCACAAGATTGAGACGTCTCTAATAAAAGCCCCAGTTGGAGACGCAACGGGGGTCTCATGATCCTTCAGTAAATCGGATCGCCTATCAAATCACTGCGCCGATAAAGCAAGCATCCTCGATCTGGCCTTCGCAGTCCCAGACGCTGCAAGTCTCGTCGTAGGAGCCGTCTTCGTCGAGATCCCAGCAGTACAGCTGGGGCATGAGTGAAGGTCGGCCAGAGAACCCACCTCCCCCAAACCGCCCTTAATGATCAAATCACCGAATCACCAAAGTCCCCGTCTCTAGCGCACGCACCTGGCGTACTCGTTGCCGGCCTTATCGCTGGAGTTGACGTAGCCATTGCTGAAGTCGACTCTCCACGCGTGGTAGGTGTAGTAGGCGCCGGTAGACGACGACCAGTAGTCGGACGAGTTCGTGCCAGGGAAGTAGGTGGTGTCTATCGCCGGGTTGTACGTCGTATTGTCCACGATGCTTCTCAACTCCTTAATGTCAGGAAGCCTCCAGTCCGCGTAGCCGGCGAGATCGAGTTCCTCGCAGTAGGCCAGTGCATCCTCCCAGTCCCTTGTCACATCGTCGTCTTCCTGCTGCCACATTAGGCCTGTCACGTTGTCCATGATCGTGTCATCACCATTGTCCGTGAAGGATTGGCTCGCTGATTCGCCGCGCACGCACCTGGCGTACTTGTCGTAGGCCTCATGGTGGTAGCCGACGTAGCCACTGCTGAAGCCGACTCTCCACGCGTAGCTGTCGTAGCGGGCGCTGGGAGACGACGACCAGTAGTAGGACGAGTTCGTGCCAGGAAAGTAGGTGGTGCCGATCGCCGGATTCGAGCGCCCGTAGTCGACTATGCCCTGAAGCTCGTACTCATCAGGGAGCCTCCAGTCTGTGTAGCCTGCAAGGGTGAGGTCCTCGCAGTAGTCGATTGCACCTTGCCATAGCCTTGTAATATCGTCGTCTGTCTGCTGCCACATGAGGCCTGTGACGTTATCCGTGACCGTGCCATTTTGATGGGACGTAAAGCTCATCGGGTTGGTCACGTACTGGGCGTCCTGGCCGTAAAAGGGCTCT
>CAZFWM010000500.1:0-4329 GCA_964522545.1 uncultured Thermodesulfobacteriota bacterium | reverse complement strand
ACTTTCCCTCTGATCTAGTCGGAGTATGCTTCAGAACTCGGTACTCTCAAGTATAAACGGTCGTGCATTTCATGCAAAGGGACCTGCGGGCTGCGATGACCTGTCAAAGCACTATCGAAAAGAATCATCTCTCATCTAATCTTCGGTGAATCACATGGCCAAGAAGAAAAAACCGAATCAGAAGATGCAAGCGTGGATAGACGCTCGCAAGCGACACCATCTCTCTCACTCCCAGGTCCAGATGGCCCGTGAGCTGGGGATGAATCCGAACAAGCTCGGCAAGAAGGACAACCACAAGCAGGAGCCCTGGAAGATTCCGCTCAGGCAGTACATCGAGCATCTCTACTTTAAGCGATTCGGCAAGGAGCGTCCGGATGTCGTCCTGTCCGTTGAGGAGAAAGTCCGGCGGGACGCGGAGAAGAAAGCACGAAGACGCGAGGCCAAATTGCGGGCACGCCAGGCCGGCGATAGCCGGGACGAGATTCCGTTCTGAGGACGATATAGAGGCTGCGTCGGCTTGTTCGAGAATGCCATGGATGAACGCGAGTCCCTGATCAGCACGATCGCCCGCGAGGAATCCAGACTGGCCTCTCTTCAAAGAGAACAGGAGCTGGCAAAGGAGAAGCTCTCTGGACTCCTCGCCCGATTGAGGGAAATCGATACACAGCAAGAGAGGGCGCGAGGAAGAGCTGCCGCTCAGCGCCATGATGTTGGCTCGTCGAGAACAGCCCAGGAGAAGGTAGCTATCTTCCGCTCCTTATTTCGAGGCAGGGCCGATATGTTCCCGAGGAGATGGGAGAGCCCGAAAACAGGGAGGAGTGGATATTCCCCGGCTTGTGCCAACGAATGGGTGATCGGCGTCTGTGAGAAAAAGAGAAAATCAACGTCTGGCAAGCCAAAGATGAGCTGCGGCGATTGCCCCAACCAAGCGTTCCTACCCGTGACCGACGCCGTGATCACCGACCATCTCAGTGGTCGCCGCACCATCGGCGTCTACCCGTTATTGGAAGATGAGACGTGCTGTTTCCTCGCAGCGGACTTCGATAAGGAGACATGGAGTGACGACGTGGCCGCCTTCCGCGAGACTTGCCGATCTCTCGGAGTCCCGATCGTCATCGAGCGCTCTCGCTCCGGTAACGGGGCCCACGCATGGTTCTTTTTCACGTCTCCCGTATCATCAGCGATCGCTCGCAAGATGGGCTGCTACCTCCTGACGGAGACCATGACGCGCCGCCACGAGCTGAGCATGGATTCCTATGATCGTTTTTTCCCCAACCAGGACACAATGCCGCGAGGCGGTTTCGGTAACCTCATCGCCCTACCTCTCCAGCTTGAACCGAGAAAGAAGGGAAACTCTTTGTTCGTCGATGACCATCTCGAGCCATTCGAGGACCAGTGGGGGCTCTTGGCTAACGTTTCGAAGATGGCGCCTGAAGTGGTAACAAGCCTGGCGGACGAGGCTACGAGGCTCGGTCGAATTGTCGGCGTTCGGTTCTATTCAGAGGCGGATGACGAGACGCAATCATCGCTGTGGCTTCGTCCACCTTCGAAGCGCCCGAAAAAGGAGGTCATCTCCGGCCCGCTTCCCGCCTCGATTCACTCCATCCTATCCCAACGGTTGTTCGTAGAGAAGACCGGGCTGCCATCGGCCTTGCTGAATCGGATCAAGCGGCTTGCGGCGTTCCAGAATCCCGAGTTCTACAAACGGCAGAACATGCGTCTCTCGACGGCGCTGACGCCTCGGGTCATCGCCTGTGCCGAGGATCTGCCCGGGCACATTTCGTTGCCTCGCGGATGTCGGGATGATCTGCAGGCCCTGCTCGAAGAACACGGCATAGTCTTGCGGCTCCGTGATGAACGGAAAGAAGGCGATGAGATCGACACGACCTTCCAGGGATCTCTGACGCCGCTCCAGAAGCAGGCGGCAAAGGAGCTGCTCGCCAATGACATCGGCGTGTTCGTCGCGCCTCCGGGGGTTGGAAAGACAGTGCTCGGCACGTACCTCATCGCGAAGCGCCGGCGAAGCACGTTGATCCTCGTCCACCGACAACCGCTTGCAGATCAGTGGAGGAATCAACTCTCTATGTTCCTGGGAATCGGCGCAAAGGATATCGGCCAGGTCGGTGGTGGCAAGCGCAAGCTCAATGGTAAATTGGACGTCGCCATGATACAGAGTCTGGTGCGGAAGGATGCAGTGGACGATGTGATGGCCGACTATGGTCACGTCATCGTCGACGAGTGCCATCACCTGCCAGCGGTTTCCTTCGAGCGTGTGCTCTCCGAAATGAAAGCGCGATACATTGTCGGTCTCACCGCAACCCCGCATCGTCGTGATGGTCATCAGCCGATCACAGAAATGCAGCTGGGCCCGGTCAGATATTCGGTCGATCCAAGAAGTCAGGCAGCCAAACGACCTTTCGAGCACACACTGAGAATCCGCGATACAGGATTCCTGATAGCCGATGCAGAAAAGGATCTAACGATACAGGAGGTCTACAGCATCCTGGTAAGGGACGAGACCAGGAACCAGCTCATCCTCGACGACGTGATTGGCGCCCTCGAAGAGGGCAGATCTCCCATCCTGCTGACCGAACGTCGCGATCACCTCGAGTACTTCGCCGAAAGACTCAGCAACTTCACCCGAAATCTGATCGTGCTGCGCGGCGGCATGAAGGCGAAAGAAAAGCGCGATGCAAAAGAGAAGCTAGGAAGTATCGCGGACAACGAGGAGCGGCTCGTTCTGGCGACCGGACGGTACGTCGGCGAAGGATTCGACGATGCGCGTCTGGACACCCTGTTTCTGGCGCTTCCTGTATCCTGGAAAGGCACCCTTGTGCAGTATGCGGGCCGACTTCACCGGCTTCACCCGAGAAAGACCGAGGTGCGAATCTACGACTACGTGGACCGGGACGTGCCAAGGCTTGCCAAGATGTTCAATAAGCGGCTCCGCGGATACCGTTCGATCGGCTACGCAGTGGACAACAGATCGGATGCCGGGGCCTCAGTCGCCTGCGACACTCAAATCGAGTGGGACGAGGAAGCGCTCCGTATTGTAAAAGAAGATTTTACTTGATCTCTACAGCGCATTGAAAAATTCATTCGGTGAGACGATAGAAATCCCTCGGAACGATTTCAGGGGGAGAAGATGTTTCTTGTCGCCGGTTACAAGAAACATCTGCTTCTGCTGCTACGGCACAAGCCAGAATTTCATTGTCAGCGTGTTTTTCTGGAATGACATCGACAGATTCGGATGGTTCGACGACATGGGCGGTGGATAGAATTCTCTCCATGAAGAAGTCGATGTCTTTTTCTTCGAAGTGAAATTTGGTCAAGCATACTTTCCTGAACTCGTTCAAGATGAATGGGGATACGTAAAGTTCGAAGCGCCTGCTTACCGCCAGTTCCCAAAGCCTGTTCAAGTTGGTTTTACCAGGAAAGCTGAAAAGTGAGATGTAGATGTTCGTATCAAAAACGACCTTGATCATTTCGCGCATAATGCGTATTTCCCGCTTCCGCTTTACTTGCCCGTCCTGATCTCATCGACGATCCGTTCCACGTCATCTTCGTCCTCGATCCCCAGTTCCCGAGCCCGCCCTGTGAAACGCTCTTGAGCCTGCCGGAATTTCTTGAGCTCGATCTGCCTCCTCAAGGCCTCTCGGATGAACTCACTCAAGGTCATCCCCTCCTCTTTGGCCATATTGGCTATTTCTTCACGAAACTTGGGAAGGGCCGAAAAAGATATGGTCTGGTATTGTCTCAATGGATTATCCTCCATGTTTTTGTTATTATTTGCTATTAACGGTTAATAACGTAGCATGGTTTTAAGAGACTGTCAAATAGAAATCCCGACCTGGATATCCTGACATTCCAGTGCCACTAATCTCCATGTGGCTGTTTTTGTGGCTGTTGGAGGTACTCAATAGTGAATTTTATAATCAATAATGAAGATAATGAAAAATCTACAACTAACTGATTTTATATAGGAAATGGGGAAAAGCCAAGGATTTTAGAAAGTTATTTGAATTTTCTGTTTGGCATTAGAAGTCCGTTGCTCTATCCGCTGAGCTACAGGCGCATTATAGTGATTTCAAATAGTTAGCGGCCTTTCTTTCCCCCCATTTTCTTCTGTTGTGAAAATTGATGGGACTTTTACCAGGCATTCATCGCTATGTCTCTTAGTTGACCGCCTCGCTTGTCTACTTTACCAATTGCCTCGAAAAGCCGTTCCTCTTCATCATCAAGATAGTCCGCAGCTACCTGCTCAGGGAGGATTTACAGAACTTGATACATGACCTCTCCATATGCAACAATTCCCCCAAGCTAACTTAT
>CAZFWM010000499.1:0-4358 GCA_964522545.1 uncultured Thermodesulfobacteriota bacterium | reverse complement strand
CTGAAGCTCCGGGTCGAGGGCGAAGAGGCCGAGAACGTCCTCTCCGGCGTGGAGTTCCTGAACCGGATCCATCACGGAGAGACGATCGACGTGGGCGACGACGTGATCGTGATCGGCGGGGGCGACACGGCGATCGATGCCGCCCGGATCTGCAAGCGCCTGGGATCGACGGTCACGATCCTCTACCGCCGGACGATCAAGGAGATGCCGGCCATCGACGAGGAGATCGAAGAGGCCCAGACCGAGGGCATCAAGCTCGAGTACCTGGCCGCCCCCATCGGATTCAACAACGATAACGGCCGGATCACGAGCATGAAGTGCATCCGAATGGAGCTCGGCGAGCCGGATGACTCCGGACGGCGCCGGCCGGTTCCGATCGAGAGCTCGGAGTTCGAGATCCCCGCAACGACTGTGATTCCCGCCATCAGCCAGGAGCCGGACTTCACGGGTCTCGAAACTCTGATCGAGGGCCGGGACTGGATCCAGATTGACGATCACGGGGCCTCCACCAAGGTCGAAGGCGTCTACGCCGGAGGCGATGCCATCAATCTTTCCATCGCCACCACGGCCATTGGGCACGGAAGGCGGGCCGCCGAGTCGATCGACCGGAAAATACAGGGCGGCGAAAACCCCGGGGTGGTCGAAATGCCGATCATCCTTCACGACAAGATGCGGCTCGACCACTACGAGAAGGTGGAGAGGGCTTCGGCCGTCTCGCTGCCGGTCGAGCAGCGCCTGGCCGAGATGGAAGTCGAGGTCAACCTGGCCCTGCCCATGGAGCAGGTCATCGAGGAAACGAAGCGCTGTATGAGCTGCGGCGGCTGCTTCAACTGCGAGAAATGCTGGCTCTTCTGCCAGGATCAGGCCGTGGAAAAGCCCATAAAAAAGGGCGATCTCTACGCATACATCATGGCGAATTGCACGGGTTGCAAGAAGTGCGCTGAGGAATGCCCCTGCGGCTTCATCGACATGCGCTGACCCGGTGAGCATTCCCCGAATACTCGTCGCCGGCCTTCGCGGAGGCGGCGGCAAGACAATCATATCTCTTGGACTCACGGCGGCCCTGCGAAGGCAAGGCCGCCGTGTTGCGTCTTTCAAGAAGGGCCCCGACTACATCGACGCGGCCTGGCTCTCCATGGCCGCCGAGCGCCCCTGCCGAAACCTCGACCTCTTCCTCATGTCGCGGCAGACCATTCTGCGCTCTTTTGCATCCTCGACCCGGGAAGCCGACGTGGCCGTCATCGAGGGCAACCGCGGGCTCTACGACGGCATGGACGCCCAGGGCTCCTACAGCTCGGCCGAGCTTGCCAAGCTGCTACGCTGCCCGGTCGTCCTGGCCGTGGACTGCACCAAGACGAACCGCACGGTGGCCGCGTCCGTGCTCGGCTGCCTGCGGCTCGATCCGGAGGTCTCGATCCGGGGAGTCATCCTGAACCGCACGGCCGGCGTGCGCCACGATTCGGTGCTTCGCGAATCGATCCACGATATCTGTGGACTCCCGGTCCTGGGGGCCGTCCCCCGCCTTTCCGGCCAGCTCTTTCCGGAGAGGCACCTGGGCCTCGTACCGCCCCAAGAACACGACCGGCTGGCGCGCTCCATCCGGGACGTGGCCGACCTGGCCGAACAATACCTGGACATGGATGCCATCTGGGACCTGGCCCGACAGGCCCCGGCCCTCGATCTTCACGACGAACGCCCGGCCATTCAGAGCGAACCGCAGCCCCGGAGAGTCCGCATCGGCCTGTTCCGTGACGCGGCTTTTCAGTTCTACTATCCCGAGAACCTCGAGGCCCTGACCCGGGAAGGTGCGGACCTGATCGAGATATCTCCGCTGCGAGACGCGGAGCTGCCCGACGTGGACGGGCTGTACATCGGGGGCGGCTTTCCCGAGACCCTGGCCTTGGGCCTGGCGGAAAACAAGCCCTTCATGGACTCCCTGCGCCGGGAGGTCGAGAAAGGAATGCCGGTCTATGCCGAGTGCGGAGGGGCCGTCTATTTAGGTGAGAAGCTCGTCTACGATCAGAAGACTTACCCCATGGCGGGCGTACTGCCCGTGGACTTCGTTTTCCGAACCAAGCCACAAGGGCACGGGTACGCCGTGCTCGAAACGGTGGAAGAGAATCCCTTCTTTCAGGTGGGGGATTCTCTACGAGGGCACGAGTTCCACTACACGACCATGCAGTCGTCCTCGGCCGGGGACCTGACCTTTGCGTTCAAGGTGCGTCGCGGGCATGGATTCGACGGTCAGAGGGACGGCCTGTGCCACCGCAACGTGCTCGCTTCCTACTCGCACGTACACGCCCTGGGGATCGAAAGCTGGGCGCCCGCTGTCGTCCGGGCGGCGGTTCGGTTCAAATCGAATCTCTAACCGGCACAGTATTATTCGTGATTAATATTAATCTCCTCTGAGGAACCCAGGAAAAGAGTCAGGAAAGTTACTGGGTCGATGAAATCCTCAATGTAATAGGACCAACTTTGTGACATTCTGCCAACATCTACGCAAGCCGCGTCGATGTCTAGATGAAATGTCTAATCACAGTATCCTTCCTTTCATGCCTATCCGGATGTTGCCCAAAGAGCATTTTCGCGGTATTATGCCCGATGTGAAATGCGTTGGAATTAGGGGGACGCCATACTTAATTCAGTGTTCGTTCAGCGCGCCCATAACGTATGAATTAAGTATGGTGTCCCCCTAATTCCTGGTACCCTTTTTTGTCTGCTGAAAAATACAGCTGCTGTATAAAGGATAATATTTCCAATGGAATCTTCTGAAAATAAGTTTTCAGGATTATGGCAAAATGAAGACTGGTGGGCCGTATGGCTGGGTTTTATTATATTTATTTTTGCACCGTTTATTTCGAAAGTTCCAAAGTGTCGTAAGTGGACAACGAATCCGCTCAATGCACTGCCGCCTGACATGTGGCTTCCGCTTATACTTCTCCTCATCGGCCTCGGGTGTCTAGTCTTAATTGCACTGTTTGTTATGAAGGAGAAGCCGGTCCCATTCATCAAGGCATTTCCTGTAGTGTTTCTCATTGCAGTTTTAAGTTATGTTTTTGCATCACAGAAAACCATTAAGGCTTTTGGGCTGGGGTATGCTTTCTGGGCGTTACTGGTCGGTCTTTTAATCAGCAATACCCTGGGCGTGGGACAATGGCTCAAATCTGCAGTTAAGACCGAGCTTTATATCAAGATTGGATTAGTCCTTCTTGGCGGGGAGATTCTCTTTACAAAAATGCTTTCACTGGGAGGCCCCGGCCTCATGGTCGCCTGGATTGTAACCCCCGTTGTTGTAACATTCATGTATTTCTTTGGTACCCGCCTCCTTAAAATGGCAAGTAAAAAACTTACCATCATCGTGGCTGCTGCAACTTCTGTTTGCGGTGTCTCCGCTGCCATTGCGGTTGCCGGCGCCTGCCGAGCCAAGAAGGAGGAGCTGACCCTGGCCGTGGGCATGACCCTGATATTTACGGTACTGATGATGGTGTTTATGCCTATCGGGATAAAGGCAATAGGCATGGATCCTGTCGTAGGCGGCGCCTGGATGGGGGGCACTATCGATGCAACCGGTGCAGTGGTCGCGGCAGGTTCCATGCTGGGCAAAGAGGCCATGAACGTAGCCGCGGTTGTAAAGATGATCCAGAATGTGCTTATAGGTATTCTGGCATTTGTCGTCGCGGTTTTGTGGGTGACACGGGTAGAGCGCGATCCCAACGGGCCCAAGCCAAGTCCAATGGAGATCTGGTACCGGTTTCCCAAGTTTATTGTCGGATTTGTTGCCGCCTCTATCATTTTCTCATTTATCCTGACGCCTGCCATTGGCAGCGAATCGGTTGCAAAACTCTTATCAGTATCAAAGTCCTTTCGGGGTTATTTTTTCTGCCTTGCCTTTGTCAGCATAGGGCTTGAATCCAATTTCCGAGATTTGGGAAAGCAGTTGGTGGGAGGAAAACCGCTGATTTTATATATTGTAGGTCAATCTTTTAACCTTGTATTCACCATGGTGATGGCTTATCTGGCATTTGGCGGGATAGTATTTGGCAAACCATAACTTAAAAAAATGAAATCGAATAAAACTGAAAATTATTTAAAATTTGTTCTTGCCACGGTATTATTGATCGTCTTTGGCTTTTTCATTTTACCGAGTCTGACAAGAATGCCGTTCCTTGAAGTGGTACAACATAATCTGAAATGTGATTATGATGCTACGGCTTATTTTTATTCTGAGATCGAAGGATATGAGAAATTTGAAAATGCTGTGAAGAATTATCTTAAGAACGATGATTCTGATTAAATGAAATCAGGTTGAACTAAGGCCGCTTCGCGGCAGTTGACCTTTCGAAATCTATCCCATTCAC
>CAZFWM010000498.1:0-4384 GCA_964522545.1 uncultured Thermodesulfobacteriota bacterium | reverse complement strand
GGGCACGGCACACATAGGTCCACTCCTACCTGATCTCCGATCCCTGGTCCCTGATCCCTGTCCCTCTTCAAACACCTCCAAGGCGGGATAGATTTTCGACGGCCTGAGGGTATTCCGGATCGATCTCGAGCGCCCTCTCCCACGATCTCCGGGCCTTGTCGAAGAGGCCCTTCTGGGCATAGCAGAGGCCCAGATCGCTGTAAGCCGGAGCCCGGCTCGGATCGATGGCGATGGCCTTCTTGAGCTCGGAAATCGCCTCGTCGTACCGGCGCTCCCGGATGAAGGTCAAAGCAAGGTTGTACCTGGCCTCCCAGATCCGAGGATTTAATCGGAGGGCCTCCCCATATGCCTTGCGCGCCTTCTCGAGCCTTTTCTGCCTGAGATAGAGAGTGCCCAGATCATTGTAAGACCGGGCCATGAACGGGTTTGTCTCGATGGCGCGCTTCAACTCTCGGACGGCCAGGGCGTCCTCTCCACGCCTTGCATACATCCCCCCGAGGCGGTAGTGGGCCTCGGCCAGCCTGGGATTGCGCCGGATTGCCGCCCTGTACTCCGCCACGGCGAGGTCCATCTCGTCGCGGCGCTCGGCCGCCTCGCCGAGTTTCAGCCGCACCTCGGCGTAGCCGGGATTCAGGGCCGCGGCCCTGGCGTAGAGCGGCTCGGCCTCTTCCCCCCTACCCTGCCACTCGAGAATCAGGCCGAGACCGTGGTGCAATTCCGGGAAGTCGGACGAGTGCGTCAGGGCCCTTCTGTAGGCGCGCTCGGCCTCATCGAGGGCGCCCATCGCCGATGCGAGATCGGCCAGGCCGGTCAGCTCGTACGGGTAATCGCCCGGGCGGTCCGGCCCCGGAGCAGAGTCGATCGCTGAGCCCAGCCGTTCCGGGCCGATCTCACTACGCCGGATCATGGCCTCCCGGCCCGGCATGCGCCTGACGAAGATCACGGACTTCGAATCAAAGTAGACCCAGGCCCAGTCAGGATGCCGGACGAGGTGATGAATGAGCCGGCGCACCCCCTGGTCCCTGTAATCGAGCACGGCGTAGTCCACGTCGTACTCGCCGGCAAGGGCCTCCCAGGCTTCCATGTCGAAGAGAGAGGCCTCGTAGCGAATGAAGAATTCCGAACCGTAGACCAAATTCCTGCCGTCGATGAAAACCGGCCGCTCTGGATAATGCCGCCAGATCAGGTACCCGCCCAGACGATAATTGTTGAAGCCTCTACCCGATATCCCTTCATCATCGATGAAGTCGACGGCGCCTCCAGGATATTGCAGCCCGGATACGCCTAACCCGAACCGCTCGGGCAAGCGGTTGCGCACGTAGTACCGATCGTTTGCCACGTCCGCGATGCGCGCAACCGACAGGAACAGAAGGCAAAAAACGAGAATGCCCGGCATCCATCGGCCCGCCTGGCGGGACAGGGGGAAACGGGTGTGCATCCACATGCGAGTCGACTCGACCCAGGGCGGAGGTGGAGCGCGAAAGTTCCAGCAGGCGACCGGCACGGCCACCATGGAAAACAGGGTGATGTGACGGCGCGCCCCCAGCGACATGAACAGGAGCGCCATGTATACAAGCAGGGCCGGGGGATTGGGGCGCCTCCATGCCCAGAGGAATGAGGCGGCGGAGAGGAAGATTAGCGCTCGAAGCGCCTGTTCGCACTCTTTCGGGTAGGGAGCGTACTCGAAGAGGGGAAGCCATTCGTAGACCATGGTGCGAAACGCCCCTGAACCTACCTGTCGGAACGGCTGGGCAAGGATGTCAGCGCCGTGGGGGTTCAGGCAGCAGGCAGCAAGACAGGCCGCAAAGACCAGGGCCAGACGCCGACCGGTCCCGCTGTCCCTCTCTCTCGCATCCACTACTCCCCAGCGCCGTGCTGCGACCTCTCCGGCAAAAAACAGGGCGACCATGGCGATGCCCGTAATGGCGCCTCCATGGAGGTTCGACCAAAGGGCCTGGAGAGGGGGCAGCGACCAGAGAATATGCTTTCGGCCGAGCTGATGTTCCCTCAGGATGTACAAGTAGACGATGGCCAGGAGGTCCGTCCAGAGAAAGGGACGCACAAGAAAGCGCACGTGGGCCGCGTTGACGGCAAGCCATCCGAGAAGCGTAAAAATAATGACTCCGCCTTCGCGGGGGTGGCTGGTCCGGCGCATGAAATCGACCATGGCGAGGACGATCGCCAACTTGAACAGAACAAGGCCGGAGACACCCAGGGAGGCGTGGACAAGGCTGAAGAGGACCTGGCTGAGGTATTCGTGGATCACCCACGGGCGGCCGGCCGCGGTGAAGGAGAAGATATCCTGCCGGGGCAGGGCCATATTTTCGAGGATGACCCGACCGGTTCTCAGGTGCATCCAGATGTCGAAGTTAATGATTTCGTGGATCGAAAAGGTGGCGGCAAGGGCGAAAAGAGATGCCACAAGGGCCCACCATCCGGCAGTGCCCGGCCCGACGGTCGGCGCCGAGGTCTGAATTCGGCGGTCTCGAGATCCTCCCTGGTGCGTCATGTGGCGAGAAAAGCAAGGGTGGGTTAAACGCTTTGCCAACCCACCCTGTCGATGATTCGAAAACGGTATGTATTGATGGGGGTTACCCTAGTGTTGCATAAAGACGCATATCGGAAACACGTTAGGGTTTACTTGAGCACCTTGAACTCGACCCTCCTGTTGAGCGCCCTTCCCGCCTCTGTATCGTTTGACGCGACCGGCTGGGATTCGCCGTAGCCCCGCACATCGATCCGCTCCACACCGATTCCGCGCTGGACGAGGTAGTTCTTCACGCTCTGTGCGCGGTATCCCGAGAGCTTCTGGTTGTATTCGGCCGGGCCGCGGCTGTCGGTGTGTCCCTCGAGGACGATTCTGTAGTCGGAATTCTGATTCATCATGGCCACTAATTTCTCGAGCGATGTGGCAGAGGTGGTCGTGATGGTGGAGTTATCGAATGCGAACTGGATCCCTTCGAGCACCCAACCCAATGTGCAGCCGGCCTCGTCGACGCGCTCTCCCGGCGGCGTGTCGGGGCACTGGTCCATTCCGTCGTAGATTCCGTCGCCGTCCGAGTCGAGGGGGCAGCCAATGGAATCCACGGCGATTCCCGCCGCGGTGTCAGGGCACTGATCGGCGCCATCCGGAACTCCGTCGCCGTCCTGGTCGGACAATGGAGCCTCCTCGACCGGGGACGCAGCCGCAGATTGAATGGAACAGCCATGGTCATCCACCGCCACGCCTCTTGGCGTGTCCGGACATTCATCCCAGCCGTCCACGATCCCGTCGAAGTCCGAATCGGTCGGGCAGCCCCGGTAGTCCACCGGGACACCACGGGACGTTTCCGCACACAGATCACTGCAGTTGGAAACACCGTCTCCATCGCTGTCTTCCACCTCTCCGCCGAACAGATAGGAGAAGCCCAAGACGAACTCGATGTTGTTGTACATATCGCTTGAGGGCTCGATATGATCCTCGAAGTAAAAGACGTGCCTCACGTCAGCGCGGAGGCTGACGTCATCGGTCAGGAAATACTTCAACCCGCCGCCGTAAGCTATGTCCATCCCCTCTTCCATCCCCCAGTTTTCGACGTCAACGAGGGTCAATCCACCACCCACGGTCATGAAGGGTACAACGCGGCAGGTCATGAAGTTGTATACGGCTTCCATCCGGATCGAGTACATATCGAAGAACCGGTCGGCCCCCTTGACCTCGGTAGGCGAGTACCCAAAAGTGAGTTCGCCCCCTAGGCGCTTTGTAAAGAAATAGCCCAGACGGCCGCCAAAGTAGATTCCATCTTCGACAGGCCTATTACCCATTGTAAAATTATTCTCGAACATGTTGACGCCAACGAATGGATTCAGTTCGATGCCCCCCGCTCGCATCTCGGCACCCGCTGAAGCGGCTCCAAGCAGAAGTGCAAGCAGGAATGATAACATGACGCTGAATGAAGATCGTTTCATTTTGACCTACCTCCTCGATTCTTTTTATTAACTCCCCAACTTTGAGGGCGATCCTATAATAGTTCCTTTAAAAAAATCAAGCCATTTTTGAACCGCTAAAGAGTAAATTTTCAGATAAAAAATCCGCGTGTGCCCGTCGATTGCTTCCGTCACTCTGAGAGGCAAATAATTGCCTCCGGCCATGCAATGAATCGAGACGCCGACCGGCGTTCTTGAAATTACCAGGCGAAAAGTGCTATTGTAACATGATGGAATCAAACGATTTTGAAAAGAATCAGTAACAAAACGGAGGAATAGTAATTGAAAGACCAATCTTCGAATCCATCCCCTTCTTCCGAAGAAAGTCGGCGAAACAAAAAGGACCGCAGAAAAAAACCGCCCCACCCCTTGAGCCGAGACTCCTTAAAAGGCCGCCGCCGGCCCGACCGTCGAGACG
>CAZFWM010000497.1:0-4390 GCA_964522545.1 uncultured Thermodesulfobacteriota bacterium | reverse complement strand
ATGGCCGCCGTGGTCTCGAAGGGGAGGTACATGCCCACACAGATGAGCATGGGCGAGGGCGACTTGATCAGGATAAGTCCCACGGAGAAGAGCATACCCGCAATGATGAGGCCCCACTCCATCTGCCCCCCGATGATCCCTTTGGCCATGGTGGCCATCAGGCCGGCCTGGGGCGCGGGCAGGGCGTCGCTCCCGATGCCGCCTCCCCCTTTGTGGAGGATCATGATCGGGATGACCAGGATGAGGGCGGCCGCGACGACGCCGATGAGGCCCCCGAGCTCCATCCGCCACGGGGTTCCTCCGAGAATGTGACCGACCTTCCAGTCCTGAATCATATCGCCCGCAACGCCGGCGATACAGCAGACCACGGTGGCCACGGCGAGGACGGCCATGATCCCGGGATTCCCCGTCATCCCCAGGATGAGGAGCATTCCCGCCGCGATGAGGAGCGTGGACAGGGTAAGCCCCGAGATCGGATTGGACGAGGAGCCGATGATGCTCACCAGGTACCCGGCCACGGCGGCGAAGAGGAATCCCGCCAGGGCCATGACGAGCATGGTGACCAGGGCGATACCGGCGCTCTGTGTGTAATGATAGTAGATAAAGAGCATCGGGATGAAGAGGACGCCGATGGCGATGAAGACATAGAGGAAGTTGATGTCTTTCTCGGTTCGGGCCTCGTCTCCCCCGCCTTTGACCCCGGTGAGGTTGGCGAGAGACCGGCTGATTCCGGTCCAGAGGCTCTTGCGCATGTTGTAGAGGGTGTTGAAGGCGCCCACGATCATGCCGCCCACGGCCATGATCTTCACGGTTTCGGAGTAGAGGCCTTTTGCGGCGCTGAACTGGGCCCCCAGCTCGGTGGCCCCTCCGGCCAGGCTCACGATCCCACCCTTGAGGTAGATCACGAGGGGCATGAGGAAGAGCCAGCCGAACACGCCCCCGGCAAAGGTGATCGACGCCAGGGCCGGCCCGATGATGAATCCCACCCCGAGAAAGGCGGGCGATGAGACGGGAGACTGGAAGGGGACCTGGCTGTTCTCGGTGATATGAAACATGGCCTTCACCTTCTCGCCGATGATCTGGATCCCATTGGTGTTCTTGAAGAACTCGATGGCGGCGGCGAGCCCCAGGAAGCCGAAGACCAGGCCGGCCCCGGTGGACCCCTTCTGCCCGGCCTTCACGATCTCCGAGCAGGCCACGCTCTCGGGAAACGGAAGGGAGGTGTCCTCCATGAAGGTCCGCCTCAGGATGATCACGAAGAAGACTCCGAGAAGCCCGCCCACGAGCATCAGCAGGGTGGACTGAATGTAGCTGAAATCATCCCACACCCCGGTCAAAATGAAGGCCGGGATCGTGAAGACCGCCCCGGCTGCCAGGGCCTCGCCCACGGCGCCGGTGGTTCGGGAGATGTTCTCCTCGAGGATCGTGCCGTTGAAGATCCGCAGCACCGCCATGGAGATGACCGCCGCGGGGAACACGGCCGCCACGGTCATGCCCGCCTTGAGGCCGAGGTATGCGTTGGCCGCCCCGAGGATAATCGCCAGGATGATCCCTAGGAAAACCGCCTTGAAGGTGAACTCCTTTACCTCCTGATCGGCCGGGATGAAGGGTTTGAACTGCTTCTCGTCCATGTCGGATCCTCCCCTTTTTTGAAATGACTTTTTTTTCAAATGATAATCTCACGCCTTTTACAAAATTGGCGGGATTATGTCAAATCGAGAAAACCTGAGAACAAAGCCGCGTCTTCGATGCGGACTCAATTGAGGGATGTCGCGAGGAGCGCCAGCGACGAAGTCGAAGATTGCGAGGCACGAAGTGCCGAAGCAACCCACTGAGCACCCCGGCATACTGAACTCGGGGGATTGATTCGCTTCGCTCGCAACGTCCTCAAGGTGCTCAAATTCAGATCTTTTAATTCCGTATGCCGTAAAAAACAAAAGGTCCTTCCCGCTCCATCTCCCCTGCTCCGGCTTCCGATCTCCTTTCGAACATCTCCAGGTAGCGCTCGAACAGCGGGGCTCCGAGGGAGGCGCGATCCAGAACCACCATGCGGACGTCAAAGGCCTCGAGATAGGACGAAAGGGAGGCCTCGTCCAGATCGACCGGAAGCAGCGCCGTGGGGCGGCCGGTGAAATAGCGCACGACCCACGGAAGCCCTGTAGCCGCCACATCGCCCGGAGCGCAGCCCGCCTCGATCCTTTCGAAAAGCATCTCGTAGTCCGCCGGCCGGTAGTACTGTCTCTCCATCGGGTAGATGCGGACCGGCTCTCCGGAAATCATCACGACCGGGAATCTCTGATTCATCACCGCATAGGAAACGGTCCCCTGCACCGTGGCTGCGGCGGCAAGGGTCCATACCGCGACGGCCGGAAGATTTACCCTCCCGCTCCCTATCCCCAGGGAGCGTCCGGCAAGTCGGGGCCAGCTCTCCACCGCGCCCAGGCACAGCGGATAGAGGGGAAGCAGCGTGAGCAGGATAAAGCGGGGATCATAGAAGCCATAGATGCCGGCCAGGGAGTAGATCGCGAAATTGAGCGCCGCCAGGATGAGGATGAACCAGACCCCCGGCGGATGGACCTCGCGGCGCAGATTCAACACAAGGAGCGGAACGGCCAGGGTGAGCAGCCCCAGCCCGCCCGGTCCGGCAAAGAGGGCCGAGGCCAGCCGGAGCACACTATAGCCGTACATCCTGGCATAGCCGTCCAGACCAATCTTGCGGATGAAGGCACCCGCGGAATCCGACGGCCGGGTCGAATATCGGTCGAAGGCATTCTCTCCCCACTGGAGCGTCGCCCTGTTGGGGTCGTAAAAAGGAGCGCCGAATTCCTTCGTGTTCTTGGCGGCCAGAGGTGCGAGCAGCACAGCGGCTACCGCCAGGACCAACAGAGATCGGGCCGCGGCCAGCCACAGAGTTCCTCTCTTTTCGAAGCGCAGGGTTCCCAGTGCCATGAAGCCGATCACGGCCGGGCCGAAGATCATGTTCATGTGTCGCGTGAGGTATGCCAGGGCACAGAGCGCGCCGAGCGCCGCCGCGCCGGCTGGTCGCCTCCACGCCCCGGCGGCAACGGTCCAGGCGGCGAGGGCCGCCATGAGCAAGGAGAGGGGCTCGGTAAGGGCAAAGGACGAGGCTCCCCAGAACCAGATCGAGAAGGTGCCGGCCAGGGTCCCGGCCGCAGCGGCCCTCCAGGAGACAAGGCGCCTGAAGGCGAGATACCAGATGGCCGCCGCAAGGGAGGCGAGTGCGGCGTTGAAGAGCTGAACCGCCTTGACGGATCCTGTGAGGGCGAGCACTCCTGCGGCCAGGAGCGGAAAGAGGGGCGGACGGTCGTCTATGCCGGAGTAGACCACGGGATAGGAGTCGAAGTAATGCCGCTTGATGGCGATGACGCCGAATTCGCCGCGCACATTGTGCGAGGCCTGGTCGATGTACTCGACCACGTCGGGAGAGAGGTTGACCGCGGATGCGGCAGGGAAGAGGCGCATGGCCAGAGAGATGACAAAGATCGCCGCAAAGGTGTAGAGATGAACCCGTCGATCCCTAGTGTCCATCGCTACGATTTCTCGCGGAGCCTGTCCCCGCGGAAGCGGGGGCTCGATATGCCGCCGGGTAGGCTGGCATCTATTTTTCTTTTTATGATAGTAATCATCATAAGGAGGTTCGCTTTGAAGGTCGTCGGCCTCACCGGAGGCATCGCTTCAGGAAAGAGCACGGTATCCCGAATGTTCGAGGCCCTCGGGGCCCGAATCGTCGATGCGGATCGGATAGCCCGGGAGGTAGTGGCGCCGGGCCGGGAGGCGTGGTCGAAAATCGTCGAACACTTCGGCCGCGGCATCCTGCTGCCGGACGGCTCCATCGACCGGGAGAAGCTCGGGCGGATCGTCTTCGATGATGCAGAGGCGCGCTCCGCCCTCAATTCCATTACTCACCCCGCCATCATCGCCGAGATCGCCGGCAGAGTCACAACCCATATCGAACAGGACACCCCCCTGGTCATGATCGACGCGGCTCTCCTATTCGAGATCGGCGTAAAAGGGAGCGCCGTCGGCGAGGTCATCCTCGTGACCGTCGAAGAGGAGATCCAGGTCGAGAGGATCGTCCGCCGCAACGGACTGACCCCCGAGGACGCCCGAAAGAGGATCGCCGCTCAGATGCCCCTCGAGGAAAAAAAGCATCTGGCCGATCATGTGATCGACAGTTCCGGCACCCTCGAGGAGACCCGGCGCCAGGTGGAGGCATTGTGGGACAAGTTGACCGGATCTCTGACACCTGACACCTGATCCCTACTTACCCTAACGTTGCATAGAGACGCATAGCGGAAACGCGTCAGAGTGCGACAGATGTGGCCGCGCGCAGGCTCGGACAGGCCGGAGCGTACTTTCCAGTACGTGA
>CAZFWM010000496.1:0-4396 GCA_964522545.1 uncultured Thermodesulfobacteriota bacterium | reverse complement strand
CCAGATCGAATCGGTGGGAATTCAGTAATGCCTCACCTTTTGAACGTTACCAAATGGTTAGGCGAGGGATAGGTCGATAGGCTTGTCCCCTTTTTTTGTCATGATGATCAGGGTATGACCACAATTTTCATTGTGACCATAATTCGCCGTGCGGCCCTTCACCGCCGACCTCGCTAGGTATTTCTGCCGGCAAGGGCCTTGAAGTCCGTCCCGGCCGGACGCTGAAACACTCTCAGGTCAAACTCCGGGACGATCGCCAGGATGTGATCGAACACATCGGCCTGGATCGCTTCGTAGTTGGCCCAGGCCTTGTCTTTGGAGAATACGTAGATTTCTATCGGGAGGCCGTGCTCCGCAGGTGCCAGCTGGCGGACGAGAAAGGTCATTTCCTGATTGATCATGGGATGGTTCTTTAGATAGGCGATCACGTAAGCTCGAAATGTCCCCACGTTGGTGAGCTGCCGCTTGTTCATGGTGATCGAATCATCCAGCTGATGGGCCGCGTTGTATTCGGCGAGCTCTTTCTTTTTCATCTCCATGTATTCCGCGATGTACCGGACTTTGGAAAAGCGCTCTATCATCTCATCTGTGCAGAATTTTATCGTGCTGATGTCGATGAAAATCGATCTCTTGATCCGACGCCCGCCTGAGAGCTCCATGCCGCGCCAGTTCTTGAAAGATTCGCTGATCAACGCGTGCGTCGGGATCGTGGTGACGGTCTTGTCAAAGTTCTGTACTTTCACGGTCGTCAGTGCGACCTCCAGCACATCGCCGTCCGCACCGTAGTTGGGCATTTCGATCCAGTCTCCGCGGGCCACCATCTTGTTGGCGGCAAGCTGTATCCCGGCCACGAACCCCAGGATGGCATCTTTGAAGATCAACAAGAGGACGGCTGTCAGCGCACCGAGACCGCTTAAAAAGTACAGGGGCGTTTTGTTCAAAACTACCGAAATGAGAAAGATCCCTGCAATGAAATAGATCGCTACTTTCAGAATTTGTATGAAGCTCTTGATCGGGACTTCCTTCGAGATCTCCAGCGTTCGGTAGATATCGAGGACAGCGTTCAGGAGTGCATCGATGACCAGAAGGCCGATGAGAATCATATAGATAAACAGGATATTCGTGGCGAAGCCGGTCAGCCTGTCATACCCCTCCAGCACCAAGGGGGCCATGACATAAAGCACCGTGGCGGGAGCGAAATGAGTCAGTTTTGCAAATACGTTTCGTTCGAGGAGGAAGTCGTCCCACTTGGTTTCCGTGCGAAGGATCAGGCGAGCCAATCCTTTCAGAATAAGGCGTTTGGCAATCAAATTGGCGACAATACTCAGAAAGATGGCCAGAACAGCCAGAATAGCCCTCGCCAGGACGTCGGCGGCCGCAGGATTCACACCCTGGGTGATAAAACTATCGCAGATTATTTTTATCATCGTGTCCTCTCGTGATTCAGGTCGAGTTTTAGTGTTCCTTCGTGAATGGATCGCGGGGTTGATTCTCTGAGATATGAGCCTGATACCGCCTCGACGATGCCGATGTCAATACGCACTCCAGCGGGGAACAATGGACGGCATCGACTTCGTCGGGACCGGCTTGATAGGATCAGGACGGTCGTACTGGACCATAGTTGCTTTTTCGAAGCATCGATCCTGTGTTAAAATGGAAAAATATGTTCATTGAGAACGAGTAATCTCCAGGCATATTTTTCGGGAATACCGCAAGAAGGAGGAACTGTGAAAGCGCTGGTGACGGGTGCAGGCGGATTGATAGGAACCGAGCTTTGTCGGCGGCTGCTCGAAAGGGGGGATGAGGTGAGGGGGCTCTTCTTGCCCGGTGAGCCGGACAGGGGTCTCGGGGAGATGGGGGTCGAGATCCGCCAGGGTGACCTCACCCGGCCGGAATCGTTGAAGGGCCTTTGCGACGGATGTGATAAGGTCTTTCACCTCGCGGCCCGGGTGGAGGAGTGGGGGCGGCGGAGCCAGTTTCGCGAAACTCATTATGACGGCACGAAAAATCTGCTCCGGGAGTGCGTCGGGAAGGCGGAGCGGCTTATCTATTTCAGCTCGACCGCTTATTACGGGAGCGCGGGCCACGTGCGGGGGTACACGGAGGACGCGGTTCCGGTGCCGACTGTCTTGCCTTACTCAACGATGAAGATGCTGTGCGAGAAGCTCGTGCGGACCTATCAGATCGAGAGGGGACTCGCCTACACGATCATACGCCCCGCGAACGTCATCGGCGAGCGAAGCGCCCATTTGCGAAATGTGCTCGACAGCTTCTCCCGGGGTCCGGTACCTCTGGTGGAGGGCGGAAGCTACAGCGCGAGCTTCGTGTATGTCTTGAATCTCGTGGACGGGGTTCTTCTCGCCGCGGATTCGGATAAGGCGATAAACCGCCCTTACCACTTCTGTGACGACTACGAAGTGACCTGGGGGGAATATTTTACCAAGGTCGGAGCGCTGCTGGGGAAGAAACCCTGGGTCTCGCTCTCTTTCAGGCAGGCCTACTGGCTCGCCACCCTGGTGGAGTACCTGTTCATGCCCTTCAACAAGCGCCCCCCGTTCTCGAGGCATGCGGTCCACATCATCGGACATGACAACCATGTCGATTGCACGAGGGCGAGAGAAGAGCTCGGCTGGCGCACGCGGGTCTCCTGGGACGAGGTCTGGAGTCGAATGGAGCGGTATATCAGAGAAGAGTATCTGAAAAGTGAGGCGCTGCCTCGTTAGAGGCATCGTCAGTGATCGCTTCTGTCATCTGCGGCCGGACATCTGAGAAAATCAAAGGGCACATCCTGCGCCAGGGGGGCAAAAATGGCATTTTGCTCCAGCGTCAAGTAGATTCCGTTCACCCCGCCATTCGCTTTTCGATGCTTTCGAGCATGTTCTTCTGACCAGAAGAATACCGACTTGCGTCAGAAACGGTCGACGATGCTCTTGGCTTTGAGCTTGGTGAAGTCGACGATCGGTGCGAAAAAGAGCGGGTCACATTCAGGATCTTCCAGTTCAAATCGCAGGTCATGCTCCATGCGAAACCGGATCGGACGGTTGCAGCAGGCGCACTCGGTGCTTACATCAAAGGAAAGCGGCTCGTTTCTCAAGCGCCCTTGCACGAAGGGAGTCGCGACAGCGTCGGTGCCTCAGGCCGCCCAGAATTTTTCTCCGCTGCTGAAATCGATTCGATGCTGGGTCGGCTCCGCGGTGACGGGATAAGCCCAGACCACCTCCCTGCCTCCGGGCCGAAAAAGGAAAATGAGCCTCCGCTCCAGGTCGTCGAGGATTTCCACGACACGATTCATATCCATTTTCAACTCGGTCGATATGAATTCGGGGGGCATCGGCTTTCCGTAGCGCGGCAGCTCTCTCACGACGAAATGGTGGAGCCTCCGTTTCTCGTCGCTCAATCCTCCGAATTTGCTCTTCGTCTTTCGCACTTGAAGAGGGATTATCCGTCGAAACAGCCACCATGGAACAGGCAGAATGGAGCGCTTGAAACCCAGCAATACGGCTTTCACTATTTCTCTCCTCTCGATCCGACAGGACAGGTGATTTGTTTTCCGGCCATTACGGAAATCATACTAAATCGCCGAAATAGGGTCCAGTGACTTGCGAATTCGAATTTGATACGTTCGAGAAGAATTTCGATAACTTGATTCAATAGGAAATCCAATTGATTCCGCCGGAAAAGATTTAACGCAAAGACGCAAAGGCGCAAAGAGAAGATGAACCAAAGGGAATATGGAAAAAGTTGTGGATGTTGCGAGGGGCGGAGCCCCGAAGCAATCCCCCGGGAGCCGCATGCTAATAAGCACAGTGGGTTGCTTCGGCCCTTCGTGCCTCGCAATCTTCGACTTCGTCGCTGACGCTCCTCGCAACGACCTTCAATTGAGTCGAGTTGAATCGATCGATTAAAATTCCTTTGCGTCTTAGCGCCTTTGCGACTTTGCGTTAAAATTCTGAGAGAAAAAGTCCGCCCGGAGTGCGATAAGTGCATAAGTTTTGGTGTTCTGAAGATATTGAGAGGCACAGGAGAAGTCCCATGCGGCGATGGTGGTTACTAGTTCCGGCCGTTGCCCTTGCGGCGGCGCTCTACATCCCGGCGTGCCACAATGCGAACGACGGCCGCGATCGGGTCGGGCCGGCCGACTATCCGGAATCGTGCCCGGACGGCCCCGAGTTCTCTTTCGATCTCTCGACGACGCCGATGGTCGTGCCCTTCCCGAACGATCTGTACTCTGTTGAGGACCCGGGCTCGCCCACCGGCCGCCGTGTGCGCATCGACGGTGAGACCGCCCGGCCGCTCGGCGACCTGGCCGCGATCCCCGCGATCGGCTTTATCACGGATGCCTACGACCTGCTTCTGAATGAATGTCTCAATTCAGAAATGAATTACACTCCAACGA
>CAZFWM010000495.1:0-4419 GCA_964522545.1 uncultured Thermodesulfobacteriota bacterium | reverse complement strand
GGTGGTCAACGGATCGATCGCGGGGCCGACGGAGGCAACAGCGCGGGCCGCAGCATGGCAGGCCGCGGTGCCGGCGGCGGGATCAGTATTTTCTACTCCGATCCGACTATCACAAACTGCCTGATCACGGGAAACAACGCCGGCGACCGTGGCGGTGGGATCCACTGCTATACCCTCTCCTACCCGACGATCACGAACTGCACGCTCTCTGATAACATCGCTCCCCACGTGGGCGGTGTTTCCTGTTATGACGACGCCTCCCCGACAATCACAAACTCCATCATATGGGGCAATACCGATGTTCAGACGAATTGCGATTGCACGGAGCATATTACGTATTCCGACATAGGGGACGAATGTCCCGGCGAGGGAAACATCGACGCCAATCCGGACTATATCGGCGCCGGGGATTATCATCTCCAGTGTGATGTTTCCCCCTGCGTGGATGCAGGGACAAACGATGCTCCGGAATTGCCGCCGACGGACAGAGACGGAAATTCGAGGGTATGTGACGGCGTTGCGGATATGGGGGCATATGAATGCCCCGGCGAGTGGTGTGAGGAGTGCATCGACGGCGACGATGACGGCTACGGCAGCCCGGCCGGTCTGCTCTGCCCGCATTCAGAGGAAGACTGCGACGATCTGGACCCGGCGTCCTATCCCGGGGCGCCCGATCCGTGCGACGGTGTCGATCAGGCCTGCGACGGCCCAGGCGATGAGGTCGATGCGGACGACGATGGCCAAATGGTCTGCGACGGCGACTGCGACGACGCCGATCCCCTGGTTCATCCGGAAGTCGATGAAATCTGCGAAAATGAGATCGACGATGATTGCGACGACCTTGTCGACGGCGATGATCCGGACTGCGCGGACTTCAGGCTTGAAATGGAGGCATTCTGCGAGGAGGGGACGCTCAGTCTGGAATTCTTACTGGGTGCGCCGGAGCCGGCTACATGGTCGAATTATATGATAGTGACCTCCCCGGGATTAAAGGTGATACCCCTCTGGGAGACATCGCTTCAGGTGATTCATCCTCCATGGGAGGG
This sequence comes from uncultured Thermodesulfobacteriota bacterium, assembly GCA_964522545.1. Lineage (GTDB taxonomy): Bacteria > Desulfobacterota > DSWW01 > CAZFWM01 > CAZFWM01 > CAZFWM01. Next base: position 3,373 of record CAZFWM010000495.1, on the reverse strand, counting down.
GACGATCGCCATCCCTGTGTCGAGCATAGGCTGGGTGGAAATCGCGACGGTCCTGATTTCAGAAGAGGGATTCCAGGCCATTGATTATGCCCGGGTCGATACCGGCGGATGAGTCGTTATGATAATTCGAAGTGGCTCAGATGGCTAAACAGATAAGGAGATTCCATGTTTCAGCGTGGTTTCAGAGTGAATTCGATCCCGATCCTTGCAGTCCTTCTGGCTCTCTCGGCTGTCGCAGGAACCGACGGCACAGCCACATTCGACTTTGCGCAGGTCGGCATGGCGTACAGTGCCGCGCTCTTCGAGGATGACCCGATCGTCGGCAAGGAGGTCGTCTCCGCAAGGATCATTCTGGAGGTACTGGCCTATCCGGGGTCGGACGCGGCGGATTTCACCACCGACCTTCTCCTGCCGGTCGAGCCCTTCGAGGGGTGCACCAACGTGCTTGTGCTGAACGGCGAGGAAATGGGATGGTCCGGCGAAGGTGTTTTCAGCTACACCGAGGATACCGATCGCTTCAACGGCACCTTCGTCGCACGCAAGTACGGGGCCGAGACGTACGGCATTCAGGGGCGGATCTTGCAGAGTTCGCGGATCGTGCTCAGATACACAGGCGGCGGAGGATGCACAGGCGTCGAGGAGATCGAGAATCCTCTGCGGGGCGAAGGCTGGGGGAGCTGACAGCTGAAGGCTGACAGCTGATAGCTTGCGGCTTTGCCGCATTAGGCCCTATTTGAATACGAGAGCAATGCCGGCGCCGAGTAATACGATATAGACGGCGATCCGGAAACTCCGGTCATTGACGTGACGGTGAAGTCTGTCTCCCACCAGAAAACCTATGATCATCACAGGAAACAGGGCGGCTATCATTTTTACGGAATCGGTCGTGAGCTTTCCGGTGGCTATGTAGGAGAGGGTAAGGGCCGAATTGCAGATGAGCCACAGAGCACATAATGTGCTGCGAAAGACCGATTTCGTGAGGTCGAGACGACTCGCAGCATAGACCAGCAGAGGGCCGCCCGAGGCAAACATCCCCTGAAAGATACCGGCCCCCAGAATAAAGAGCCTGGAGCGGAGGGTGGAAAGAGGGGTCAACCCATCCGGATTTCTCAAGAGCCTGCCTAACTCGCGTATGCACAGGAGCGTGATAAAGGCGCCGAATAGCTTCTCGAGGATCTCCCCCTGAAGAGCGAAGAACACCGAGAACCCGATCACCAGCCCGATCGCCATAAAGGGAATAATGCTCTTGAACAGCACCGGCCGGTCGATATGGGCGCGGTGCCGGGAGACGATGTAGGAGTTGACGATCACGTCCAGCGGGACCAGCACCGGAAGCAGGACCTCGAGCGGGTAGAACCGGGAGCCCAGCGTCACGGCGATGATGACGCTGCCGAACCCGGACATGGCCTGTGCGGTGAAGGAGAGCAGCACGAAGCCTGCGAGCCATAGGAAGTCAGTTTGAGCGAAAAAGTCCATGTTTCATAGGGCGGCCCGTGGCCGCCGAAATAATTTAATTCCGCGAGAATCGCAAGAATCGCAAGAATCGGCGGGCATGGCCCGCCCTAAACACCGCGCACCCGCCTGACCACTCTCGAGTAAACGCCGGGAAACAGGCGCTTCACCAGCACGCTGCGCCTCCCCATGCCTTTTCCCACCACTACCTCTTCCTTGCCCCGGACGACGGCCGCGATCATCTTATCCACACAGAGATCGACATCTATTCCGCCGGAGATGACCTTGTCCATCTTCCCGAAGGCTTGGCCGTCTCCGGTCAGCGATTCCGAAGCGATTCGGGTTCGAACGGCGGCGGGACAGATGAGCGTCACCTTGATGTCGTGCTCCCAGACCTCTGCGCGAAGGGTGTCGAAGAATCCGTGGAGCGCATGCTTGGCCGCGCAGTAGGCCGATCTCAGGGGTACGCCCACTACGCCCGCCACGCTGGAGGTCACCACGATGTGCCCGGACCTTCTCTCCAGCATAGAGGGCAGCACGGCCTTGGTCAGGGCGATCTGGCCGAAATAATCGATCTCCATGAGCTTCCGGTCGATCTCGAGGCCGGTATCCTTGGCCAGGGCGCGCTGGCTGATGCCGCCGTTGTTGAAGAGGAAATCCACATGGCCGAAGCGTTCCAGCACGGTCGCGGCCTTCGCGGCCATGGCCTCGGGCTGTGAGAGATCCAGGTAGAGCGTCATGATGCCGTCGTCCCCACGGCCGCAATGTTCCCGGACCAGCTCCAGCTCGGCTGCTTCATTGGAAGAGAGGATCAGCCTCGCGCCCATCCGGCCGAGCCGGCGGGCCAGGGCCTCGCCGATGCCCGAAGAGGCCCCCGTGATCCAGACCACCTTGCCGCGGAAATGGTCCTTCCCGCTCATGGTGTATCCCGAATCTCGAGGAGCTTCCGGGCCTCGTCCACAGTGGCGGGCTCCCGGCCGATCTCACGGGCCATCCGTACCATCCTCTCCACCAGCTGTGCATTGCTTTGGACCGGCTCTCCCTTGCGGTAATAGATGGTGTCCTCCATGCCGGTCCGGACGTTTCCGCCCATGGCCATGGCCATGACCGTGGTCCGAAGGTGATGTTTTCCCACGGTGACGACCTGCCAGGTGGAGCCTTCGGGCAGAAGCTCCACCATACGCAAGAGATTGCCCGGCGTGGCCGCCGCTCCGCCCATGATTCCGAGGACGATGCTGAAGTGCAGGGGCGGGGTCAGCACGCCCTTGTCCACGAGCTCCAGAATATTGGCGATGTGGCCCAGGTCATACACCTCGATCTCGAGGGCGAACCCCTTTTCCTTGCAGCCCCGGACGTACTCCTCGTTGAAGGACATGGGGTTGTGAAAGGTAATGCCGCCGTGGGGAGTCCGGAACTCGAAGGTGCCGGCGTTGATGGTGTGCATCTCCGGCCTGGGTTCGATGTTCAGCAGATTCAGCCTCTGCTCAAGGGTCGGGTGGACCACGTTCCAGTTCTCATCGAGCCGCGCCCCGATGCCGTTGCCGATCTGCCGGATGAGGGGACATGCCTCACCGATCAGCCGGACCGCCCTGTTGTAGACCTCCAGGTCCGGCGTGTTCATGCCATCCTCGCCCCGGACGTGGAGATGGAGCACGGCCGCACCCGCATTGTAACAGTCCAGGGCGTCCCGGGCCTGTTCCTCGGGTGTCGTCGGGATAGCCGGATTGGACTCCTTACCGTGAACGCCCCCGGTGATAGCGGCCGTAATGATCACTTTGTCGTCGGAGATGAGAGTCGGATTCATTTAGAGTACCTCCGTTTTTCTAATGCATAGATAATTAAAAGATTGACAATTCAACACCTTGAGCATGTTGCGAGCGAAGCGAAGTCAGCTATAGTAAAGTAAGGTGGGGATGCCTCA
>CAZFWM010000494.1:0-4423 GCA_964522545.1 uncultured Thermodesulfobacteriota bacterium | reverse complement strand
CATGCCGCGAATTTAGCACAACTCGGTGGTACAGTAAAGTGGATAGCCCTTTCAACAATTTCCAATCTGCAATTTCCAATCATTCTGACCATTGTTTCGAAACGACTCAAAAGTCGTTCCATCCCGTTATTAATAACTATCCGTCCCCCGCCAGGTGGCGGCGGATTTCCTTGGTCTTGCCGAAGCTCCAGGGATTGCACTGGGCGCAGTCGGCCGTCAATGTCTGATCAAGCATCTGTCGGCGCTTGGTCTCAAAGTAGGCCCCGTGCCAGATCGCATGCAGGGTCTCGGTCTTGATCGTCTCGCCCTGGTCCTTGAGCATATAGCACGGTTTGACCGACCCGTCCGCGAAGATCGACAGATTGTACCACGGGTAATAACAGGGGGAATGCTCCAGAGGATGCCCGGTCTCTTCCGGAGGGCCGTCGTCCCCGCCGGTCTGCTCTTCTCCGATCTTCTCGTCTTCGGACTTCTCCTCTTGGACCGCCTCTTCTTCGACCTCCTCTTGCATGGACCGGTTCATGACGTTCGCCTTGGTGAAGAGATCGAATCGCAGGAACTCATCGATGTTCGTGTCCACGCCGAGCGAGCGGGCGTGCTCCCGGGCCTCCTGCAGCAGGCGGCCCAGGCTCTCCAGCTCCTCCGGGTCCAGGGCCAGCGCCCCGAGCCCCTCCTCCCACAGGTTCAGCGCGTTTATAAGCACTTCGTCCACCCCCACACGGTGGGCCAGGTCGACCATGTCGTGGACCGACCGGAAATTCTCGCGGCATATCACCATGTGGAAACAGATCCCCGGGACTCCGGACCGGCTCTTCCTCCTCTTCTCCACGAGATGCCGGGCCCCGGCAAGGGCGCGCTCGAAGCTCCCCTCCCCGCGCACGGCGTCGTTGATCCCGGGGTTCGGTCCGTCCAGGCTCAGCGTGATCTTGTCCCATCCCATCCCGACGAGCCGTGCCGCCGCGGCCTCGTCGATGGTGGTGCCGTTGGTTATGATCTCCCCCCACCGTCCCAGCTCTTTGATCCTCTCCATGAAAGGCAGCGCCGTGTCCAGAAACAGTAGCGGCTCGCCGCCGCCGCACAGATGCCACTCCCGCACGCCGAGCGCCTCCCCTTCGTCGACGAGGGAGATCCACCGCTCGGGCGTGATGTCCTTCTCGCGCTTGCGCTCGGCCGGGCTCACCAGGATCCGGGTCGGGCAGAACACGCATGCCAGGTTGCAGGCGTTCGTGAGGTGGACCTGGGCCTGCACCGGCCCACGGGGGGCGCCGGCTTTCCAGGACTGCAGCCGCCGGAGGATCTCGTCCATCCCTTGCCTCCCCCTATCCCCTACCTCACGGCGCGGCCAAGCCTGTCGCGGAGCCGACGTCTCTGGGTGACATCGCTGGGGCAGCACCGGGAACAGTGCGACAGGAGCTGTTTCGCCTTCATGCCGGAGCGAACCGATTTGAGCCGCTCGCCGGACCAGATCTCTCGGAGCCCCTTGGTGCGCGCATCCTCGCCCTCTTCGATCAGCCCGCAGGGGCCGCACCGGCCGTCGTACTTGACGGCCATGTGGGTCCAGGGCTTGTAACAGAGGACCGAGATGAACTCGTCCTCGATCTCCTCCACCTCTTTGAAGTGGACATCGTCCATGTCGGCGGTCTTCTCCACGAGGTCGGCCTCGAGGTTCTTGTCCTTGGTGGCGAAGTTGTTGTCCATGCCGTATTTTTCGCAGAGCCACTTGGCCTTGCGCACGTGGTTCGGAAGGGAGCGGATCTGCTCGCCCGTGAGCTTGAGCCGCTCGCTCCCGGCGAAGTAGTTGATGAGGGGCTCGGCGAAGATATAATCCACTTCGAACCGTCGGGCCAACTCGACCACCTCGGGCAGTTTGTCGTAGTTGCGGTTGTTGATGACGATGTTGAGATTGAGCATCGGTGCGTAGGAGCCGATCTTGTGCTTCCAGTGGGTGAGCCGCTCCATGGCTTTCACCGTCTGATCAAAACGACCTTGGCCGCGGACGAAGTCGTGCTCGGTCGCACTCGGGCCGTCGAGGCTGAAGTGGATGCGGTCCCACTCCATGACCACCACTTCCCGCAGGAAGTCGTCGGTCCAGAGGGTCCCGTTCGTGGTGACGATCCCGTAGACATCGTTGTGCTTTATCGCCCGCATCACCGGGATGAGGAGCTTGGAGACGGCCATCGGCTCTCCTCCGCCCTCGATGTTCCAGATCAGGACCCCCAGCTCCCGGGCCTCGGCTACGAGCTCGACCCACCGCTCCACCGGCATCTCCCTCCTTGCCGAGTCCTCGTTCATGTCGAACTCGCTCGCCTGGCGGGAGCAGGGGAGACAGTGGAGGTTGCACCGGCGGTGGAGCTCCACATCCATCTGGATCGGGGGGGCGGGCTCACCTCTATGCCAGCTCAGAAGGCGATCGAGCTTGGCCTCCTCGATGGGGCCTTCTTTTTTGTATTCATACATCCCTGTTTTTTTCTCCCATACCCCGAATGGTGTAGTAAATCGGCACTGCCGACCGAGTATCTATTTTATAACTTCCTATAAAGTAAAAAAAGACCCCGTAGCCATATTCATAGCATCCGGGGCCCTGTCACCTGCTTGTACACCGCCGGCCTACACTCACAGAAACCCGGCACATCAAGTGGTCCGGAAGGTCGGGGTGTAGATATATCTATTTGCTTAAATAGATTTCATCGATCAAAAGACTGTACTCGTCATTGCTCCCCCCGAAAACATCGAGGGTAAATTCCACGGCCCGAATCTTCGCGCTCTTCATGTCGCTCGGGCCTTCTGCCTGAGCAGGCTTGAAATCAGCAAAGGGGATCTTGATGAGATTCCATCCATCTTTGGCCTTCACGTTAGCGGATGGACGAAAGCATCTCCCATCACTGGCAATAATCCCTATTAGCAAATTCCCACCGGATTTATCCCCCTTTACGAGCATATTGAAATTAGAAAATCCGGTCAGCTGAGTCTCAGCTACCTCGATGGAGATATAGCCGACGCGCTCTGCAGGATCGGGCAACTTGTTTCCCTTGTGGGAAAGTCTGAGGGAGCCCTTTCCCGCTGACGATTTCGTGGAATTCGAAACTGTGAGCCGCCGTTCAGGGGAAACCTTTTTTATAGCCCCCGCTTCGAAACCCGCGAGCAGCACGCTTCCTTTCACACTCTTCTGGCCCTTGGGAGGTTTCAGGTACGGGCTGTCGGCCTCTTCCTGCTGCTCCCCTTGCCCTCCCGGACCGGAGACGGCATCCCCCGAGCCTGCGGGAGCCTGGGGTGCTTGCGAACCCGGATCCCCAGGGGGAGCCTTCTCCGGTTCCACCCTGGTCGGAGGTGTGTCGGGAACAACCTCATCAGGAACCTCAGGGGCAGGGGAAGCAGGCGATTTCACCGATACTGTGGGAGCGTTGCTCTGGCCCTCTCCCCCCTTTCCGCTGCATCCGGCACAGAGAAGAAGGCATGCGACGACGAGCATCCATGTGTACTTTCTACAGAACATTGATGACGTCTGGAAAATCATATTTTCCCCCTTTATGTTTTCGAATTGGTCCAAAAGTTGATTACTCTCTGAATCGCGACGATATCATCTTTTTCAGAAATAAAGTTAATATATGTATCCATTTTTAAAAAGTCAATGCAAGCTGACATCCGGCAGCACACGGAACGAGAATCCAACCATATCGCTTTTCATATCAACTAGTTATGCTTTATCCATTGACATGCAATAGTTGATCTGATATCGTATTCGGAAGTTATTATAACTTTCGGCCAAAAGACTAAAGTCTTCCTTTATGATTCTCACATGATGTTGGAATTATTCTGCTCCTGGACAGCACCTTGATCGACCTTCCAACGATAAAACGATATAGCCTGTTGACCAAAGAGCTTGCCATCAAGGAATTCACCCTGAAATATAAAAGGGCTTCCCTCGGGCTCCTTTGGGCACTGATCAGCCCCACCGTGATCATTATAACTCTGAGTGTGGCTTTCTCCAAATTCATGTTTCAGGCAGACATTCCCCACTACGGTCTCCTGGTCGTGCTCGGTATGATTATGTGGAACTCCTTTTCGGAGGCGACCAACTCAAGCGTCGGCTCCGTGCACGGAAAAGGAGACCTCATAGGGAAGATCAACTTCCCGCGAAGCATCTTCATCATCAGCTCCTGCCTGGCTACGTTCATCTCCCTGGTCATCTCCCTGGTCATCTTCTTTATCATCCTCCTTGTCTACAAGGTGGAGCTGACGCCCACCATCCTCCTCTGCCCGATCTACGTGATCGAGCTCTTTTTCCTTGTGCTCGGCTTCTCCTTCATGCTCGTCGCCTTCACGGTGAAGCGGCGCGACGCCATGCACTTCTGGCAGCTCGTCATCTCCGTGGGCTTCTGGCTCACCCCGAAAGTTACCGAGGGACGAAATAAGAAACCAGTGC
>CAZFWM010000493.1:0-4424 GCA_964522545.1 uncultured Thermodesulfobacteriota bacterium | reverse complement strand
GGGATCCACCTTATATGATGCAGTTTTCTGTCTTGACAAAAGGGGCCACCTTAATTGTCCGTCGATGTCCTCATAGACGCCCGCGTCAATACCGGAATTGATACAAGGAGATCGAGGTCTGAGGTGGTAGTTCCCCCACCCGATAAAAAGCGGATCCGCATCAATGTTCCCTTCTCCTGACCATCCTCCCTGAATATCGGAATAAGTGATTTCCGGCGAACTCGTAAAATATATTTCAGGTTCAGAATCCCCCCACAAAATACAGTTCCTAATTCTTGATTGGGAAAGTAGGCCACAAACGATCCCACCTCCCGAGCTAGCAATATTTCCTGAAAAAGTGCAATTTGTAATAGTCGAGGAGGAGTAATCGTCGCAGAGGATCCCGCCGCCATGTCCTTCTGCACGGTTCTTTGTGAGCACGCAGTTCTCAAGCCATGTCGAACTCCGTTTATAGCAGTAGATCCCGCCGCCGCTAGAGGCACTATTTTCCGATAGCATGCATTGCTTGATTAGAAAGTCAGATTCATAAATGACGTAGATTCCACCGCCACCTCCATTGGAACTATTTTCGTTAATCGTACAGTTTATTATTGTCGAGGAAGACTCAAAGAAGTAGATCCCGCCGCCTTCGTAAGCGGCAACGTTTGCCGATATTGTACTATTCGTTATCGTCGAAGGCGAAGAGACCCAGTAGTACGCTTTCCCGCCACCCCATGTAGCGTTATTCCTCGAAATCGTACAATTCGTGATCCATGGCGAAGAATAGTGAGAATAGATCCCGCCGCCGTCGTTTGCCGAATTCTCCGTGATCGTGCTGTTCTCGATCGTCGGGTAGGAGACGTTATAGATGCCACCTCCATTGACAGCAATATTCTCTGAAATCAAGCAGTCGGTGATTGTTGGGGAAGAGACGGCACAATAGATGCCGCCTCCAATGCCATCAACGCCAATAGCGCTGTTCCTCTCAACGATGCAGTTCGTGATCTTGGGAGATAAGGATCCTTTACAACAGATACCACCACCTTCCCGGGAAGCAACATTTTCTATGAGGACACAATTCTCGATTGTAGGCGAAGAAAAACTTCCACAGTAAATTCCACCGCCACCGCCGATGTCTTCTAAAAGGTGGTGTGCGATGTTTTTCGTGATCGTGCAATTCGCGATCGTCGGGGAAGAGCTGGAAGAACAATAGATCCCACCACCATATCCGGTCTCATCACCATGTGCCGAATCGCCATTACAGATCGTGAATCCATCAAGGGTCGTTTCTATTTCCCCGCCAGTAAATTTCACGACAGATCCGGATTGACCTCCATCAATGACAGTCAAATCAGCGCCCCCCTCGCTCTGGACTGTAATAGACTTGCCGAAAAAATTGATGTTCTCCACATAGGTACCGGGAGCCACAAAGACGAGATCGCCAGCCGAGGCCACATCGATCCCTGCCTGGATGGTCGGTCGATCCGCCGGGACGTGGATCGTGGCGGCGAAGGACGGATAGATAAAAAGAGTGGAGCCCAGCAGAGTGCTGAATAAAGCCAAAGGAGTCAACTTCATACCTGTCTCCGATTTTTCAAGGTTACGCAGATCCGGGAGGGGCGTGAGGGAAGGTAAAATAGGGCGAATTCACCTCTCCCAAACCGCCATGAAATAATCAAATCACCGAATCATCAAAGTCTCCGTCTCTAACGCACACACCGGACAATTCCGCTGTGGTAGCTCTTATTAAGACCGCTTAGTAAGCCAAAACCAATAAGGAGAACCCGCGCGCCTGCTTCCTCAAAAGAGTCGGTCGACGACGACCAAAGACAGTATAAAGAATACATCGCATCGTGAAAGTAAGTGGTGTCGATCGCCGGATCGATACGCGTGTTGTCCACGATGCTTCTCAACTCCTTGATGTCGGGGAGCCTCCAATCCGTATAGCCCACGAGCTCCAGGTCCTCGCAATAGGACAGCGCATCCTCCCATGTCCTGAATTCAGGGTCGATTTCCTGCTGCCACATTAGTCTTGTCACGTTGTCCGTTACCGTTCCGTCGCCGTTGTCGTTGAAGGAGGCTTCTCTTTGGTCACCGCGCACGCACCGAACCCAGCTGAATTTGTTTTTTTCCCACGTTGTGACGCCGCCGGAGTGGAAATTGACGATCCATGCGTACCAGGAGGATTGGGCTTTGTCCGAGGACGACCAATATGAAGAATACGAAGAAGGATCTGTACCCGGAAAGTAAGCGGTGTCGATCGCCGGACCGCGGTGACCGTAGTGGACGATCCCCTGAAGCTCGTACTCGTCCGGGAGCCTCCAATCCGTATGGCCCGCGAGCTCCAGGTCCTCGCAGTAGAACTTCGCATCATCCCATACCATACGGTCATAGTAGGTTCCCTGCTGCCACATAAGTCTTGTCACATTGTCCGTTACCGTTCCGTCGTAGTTGACCGTATAGCTCATCGGGTAGCTTACGTACTGGGCGTCCTGGCCGTAGAATGGCTCGCCCGGGACCGGGCATTCAGTCTCCTGCGTGTCATCATAGCAAAGCTCGATACCTGTATCGGGTAATAGGACTATGGATGTGTCATCTGTATCCACCCAGGCAAGTTCGCCTGCATGGGTGCCTACTTCTGTAAATAGGCCGCTCCAAATTCCTATCATTCCCAGGCCTCCCGGAAAAGGGAAAGAAAGGGGGATTTCTGTAGGGGGATCCGTTACAGGAATCGGAACGGACCATAGATAATCGACCTGTACGGTTGGGTGCAGGCGGATTAAGTAATTTACCCACATGGCCCTCTCCGATGTGCCCAAGAGAAAGTTCAGATAGAGAGTATCCTTCACTAAGAATGCATCTATCTCAAGAGTAATGTCCTCTTTGGCGTAGCATGTTTGATTAAATGAAAAACAGATTGATAAAATAGCTAATAAGATGCAAAGAATTATTACTCTTTTTTTCATCCCGCACCTCCTTTTTCGATAAGGAAATCTTCAGCGGTCACCCTGTATACACCCACTCCAGATCATCGGCCCGGTCGCCTTCCAAGGTAGTGAGGCTGGTAAGGATCCCCACCCAGCCCAAGTTGGGGAATGGGAAGGAGATTGAAATATCGACGGGACTACTAATGCACGGCAACGGACCCGTCCAGAGTGGTATGATCAGAAACGTCGGAGATGTCAATATCACCTTTGTCGACCACCAGTTTTCGTATGCTGGTGCTGTAAGTCGGAAGTCCAGGTTGAGCATTTCATGCCGGTATATAGCTTCCACCTCCAGAATTGGGCATTCCCCCCAATCTTCTGCATCCACAAGACCGTCACAGTCGTCATCGATCCCACCTTCACAGATCTCCTTCACTTCCGGATTGATTGCCGAATCCGTATCGTTGCAGTCGCCTGTGCAGATCATCCATCCATCTCCGTCATCATCCGCTTCTTCCTCCGGCAAGATCCCGTCGCAGTCGTTGTCCATTCCGTCACAAATTTCCTTGGCAAACGGGAAGGTCTCCGGGTTCGAATCGTCACAATCCTCTTCACATACCATCCAACCATCCCCGTCACTATCCACCTCATCTTCCAGGACAGTACCGTCGCAGTCGTTGTCCTTGCCGTCGCAGATCTCATCGGCTCCGGGGTAGGTATAGAAATACGTGTAATCGCAGTCATCCCCACCGCAGACATCCGAATCGTAGCCGTCACCATCCTGGTCCCCACATCTTCCACAAACCTCCGGACCTCCATAGGCCCCCATGTCATTACGGCTCGTCCCCATGGAGGGGGGGAAACATTGATCGCTGTGTGCCGGGGCCGGGTCTCCGGTATCGATGCAGGGAGATTCCGCGCTGAGTCTGTAGTCCGTGCCTTCCGCAAAGAGCGGATCTTCGTCGATGTTCCCGTCAAGCCAATGTAAAGTGCCGCCCGGCTCAATGTGCACAGAGGCTTCTCCACCCTGCACATCGCTATAGCTTGCTTCCAGGCTGGCTCCATGACCAGATCCAACTCCATATAAAAATATCTCAGGCCCCACGGGAGCAGTGTTTCCAAAAAAAATGCAATTTCTTATGGTATGAGATGCATCGTCAAAATAGAGTGCTCCACCTTCGGCCGCAGCACTGTTTCCTACAGCCGTACAATTCAGGATCGTAAGATTCGCGGCGCCAGAGTAAAACATACCACCCCGTCCAAGTGCTTCGGAACTGTTTTCAGCACGATTTTCAGAAAAAATGCAATTCTTGATTATCGCGTGACATGAACCGGAAAAATATATTGCTCCTCCTTTGCTGATTCTATCATAGGGAGATGGTCTGGAACTTGCGACATTACCCGAAAAAGTACAGCTTATTACTGCCAGATGCGAATTGCTAATACATTGAATCGCACCTCCTAATGCTGCTCCGCGTTCTCCTAAAGCAATATTATCTGTTATCGAGCAATTATTTA
>CAZFWM010000492.1:0-4431 GCA_964522545.1 uncultured Thermodesulfobacteriota bacterium | reverse complement strand
AGCCGGTCTGGCCGGCGGTGACGTCCATGGAGTAGTCGCCGCCGGTCATCTCGCCTCCGCCGGTGCCGAGGTCGCTGAAGGAGATCTCGTAGTCGCCGCCGGTCATCTGGGCCTGGGATACCGCGCACAAGAAGAGCACGGCCGTCCAGACAAGAAATCCGGTAATCATGGTTCTTATTCCCATTTTATTTTCTCCTTCTGTTGGTCCCTTCATTGTCGGCAAAATAACGAGTCAATCTTCTGAAGTAAAGGTAGCATGTAGAGCTCGGCTCAGTGATACGGAAGGACCCGGTCGAGGAAGTCGCGTAGGATCTCGAACGTGGGCCCGCCGGTCCCCCCTTCATAGAGGTACATGATACCGAAGCTGATGACGCCGCTGATGAGGATGATGTAGTGGAGGCGGATGAAGATCTCGAAGTTGCGACGCCCCGGGGAGTAGTCCTCTCGCCTCTTGTAGTAGAAGTAGGCGTAGCAGAAGGGGACGAAGGCCCCGAACCAGGAGGCGTAGTTGATGAAGGGCACGCCGAGATACCACGGCTCGAGCCTCGGATCCCAGCTCCACCATACCCCCGAGAGAGAAGCCATGGGGTCGACCTGTAGGTCGATGGAGATGGCCACGGCCGTGGCCATGAGGGCCGGGAGCAGCACCCCTTTGCGCAGAAGGGCGCTTCGGGCGCTCAGGGACTCGGTGATCCAGATGGCCAGGTAGAAGCAGATGCACCAGCCGAGCTGGGTGCAGATCGGGGCGGGGAGGTAGTAGCGCTCGCTCCAGCCGAGGTACCAGGTGTACTGGGGCTCCAGAAAGAGGCCCATGATGATCCCGCTGTTCTCGAGCATCAGGCCGTAGAGGTAGGCCACGCCGAAGAAGGTGACCACCCGGTGCAGGCCGAAGCTCCGTATGTTCGCCCACCCCCGGGAGAGGAGGGCGTGGAGGATGAGGATGCCGACCCAGAAGAACTGACTGTACTCGTAAATCATGGTCATCCTCTCGGGGCTGAGCACCTTGGGCTGGTTCATGCGATAGAGGTAGGTCGACAGGGGATGCCCGATGAAGAAGAGCGCCAGGAGGGCGAAGGCGAGGCCCTTTCGCCGGATGCGCACGGAGGCGTAAATCCGGGCCCCGTAGTAAAGGAAGATCCAGAACAGGGGGAAGATGATGGTGAGGATGAACCAGTGCCTCTCGATCCCCACCTTCAGGTATTCCTCGGGCGCCACGTGGGCGATCTCGTACTTGAGCAGCCCCCAGGCCATCAGGTAGGCGAACCAGACCGGCAGGTGGCGATCGACCTCGATGTAGATGTCCCGCAGCACTCCGTAGGTCCGGGAGAGAAGTCCGGGCCGGTCGGGGCCCGGTTCGGCGGGGTTGGTCGGAGCTTCGGAATTCATCGCTTCCCTTTCCGTTCGTGCTTTTCCTCGAAATCTGGGTAGAGGGCTTTTACTTTCAAAATTTCAAATGAGAATATCGAACAGCAGAACAAGGAACCGCAGAATTTCGAAGGAAAGAAAGACCCCTTTTCATCTTTCTAACCTTCTGCGGTTCGATATTCCTTGTTCAATATTCGATATTCCCTTTTTTTTTGGCTACACCGCATTAAGCGCCTAAAAGCGAAACCTGTCCGGATCGATCCGCTCGGTCTCCTCTTTGTTGAAGTTGCACCCGAACATGTATCCCCCGGTCCGGGGCCGCACGATGTTCACCCAGAAGAGGAAATAGAGGACATAGAGAAAGAGCCAGAGCGAGGGCCTCCGGTCGTCCCGGCGGTGGACGTCGGGGATGAAGTCCCGTTTGCGGAAGACCTCGAGGGCCTTTCGGACCCGCCGGAAGTATCCCCGGCCCGGCGCGAACTGGAATCCGAACCAGATCACCTCGACGAAGAGGAGCTTGGTGCGCACTCCCGGCCGCGGCCGGGGCGCGGCGCCCGGGCGCTCCCCCCGGGTCATCTCTGCCGCCATGCGGGTGAAGTCGGTCCCCGCGGCCAGGGCCAGAGGATAGGCCGGGCTCGGCCGGGGATTGGCGTCGATGAGATGCGGGGGGCCGCCGTCTCCGGGGTCGATGAAGTCGAAGCCGATGAACCCATGCCACCGGAGCTTTTCGATGATGGTGCGTGAAATCTCCACGATCTTGGATGCGTCCACGGCCTCGCGGTAGAAGGCGGTCCCGCCCCCTTCGGGGAACATGAGCAAGGGTTTGTACGTGCAGTGGCCCACCATCTCCCCGCGGTCGGCCAGGAAGAGGGTGTAGAAGAGATCGCCCTCGACTTTTTCCTGGACGATGGGGTAGCTCTCGGGGGGTATCCTGTAGAAGGCGGCGGTCTTGCGGAACTTCCGGACCGTATCGTCCGGGCCCTCTCCGAACTGGAGGGCCGTGGAATTGTTCCCGGTGCGGAGCTTGATCACCACCGGGTACTGAAGGTCCTTGGAGAGCGAGGCGAGCTCATCCAGGCTCGCCGGGCTTTCCGTACGGGGCGCCCGGACCCCGAGGTCCAGGGCCATGGAGGCCAAAGAGGCCTTGTCGTGAATCCGGAGGAGCGAGTCGTAGTCGACCACGTGCAGGGTGGTGAGCTTGCCGATGAGGTCGCGGTGCCGGGCGAGCACGAAGATCTCCTCGAAGGTGGGGAAGAGCAGATCGTAGGGCCGCTCCTCGAGCTCCCGGACGATGGCGGCCAGGAATCCCCCGGGGTCGTCAAAGGCGTGGGGGTAGAAGAGACGCCGAGCCGTGTGTCGGGAGTGCTTTCCGCACGAGATGCGGGTCGAATCGCCCGCCGTCACCTCAAAGCCGAGCTCTCCAAAGCGCCGGATCGCGCAAAGGGCGTGCGGGGTGCGGGCCGAAGTGACGAGAACGCGCATCAGAGTTTCATCCTCAACAGAACCTATCGCCCTCCGGGAGGACTTTATCTCTCTGCCTTTTCAAACGTTACGTTATATAAATTCACCACAGAGGACACAGAGGTCACAGAGAAAGAAAGAGTTTGATCGATCAATTCTCTCTCTGTGACCTCTGTGTCCTCTGTGGTTGAAAAAACTTTTTTCATAAGCTCCACGGATTTGCCTTCTCTGCGCCTCTGCGTTAATTCTTTTCTGACGGAAAGAATTGGATTCCAATGCAATTCAGACCGTGGAGAAATCCGCCCAGGCGGGCTGACGTTGGACCTCCTCGGCCGGGGCGTCCCAGCCGGTGTTCCACCGGGAGTAATAGAGCCCGCTCTTGACGGTGGTCTTCGTCATCCACTTGAAGAGCGGCCGCAGCGGATCGGCGTCGTGCAAGGCACACCAGATGAAGTTGATGTCGCTGGAGCGACGGGCCTCGGTGTGGACGTGCTTGATGATGTTCTTGGCCGCCTTCTCATAGCCGGGGCGGAAGGCCATATGCTTGATATAGAGGGAGTACATGGGCTTCCCTTCTCTGGGCGGGGACGGGGACTTGAGGAAGAGGCGGATGATCCTGGCGATGAAGATGCCGACCCTTATCGCGAAGGAATTCTTGCGCACCACGATGGTCCGGACCTCCCTCTGGTCCCAGAAGCCGGCGCACGCCACGATCCGGCCTCCCTGGCGCACCACCCGGAAAGAGCTCATGCCGTAGCCGGTCGAGACGGCGAGCATCCGGTCGAATCGCTCCTCATCGAAGATGGGGGCAAAGTTGTAGTCCTTGTACTGCTCACGCAGCAGCTCGAAGATCTCGGCCTTGTCGGCATCGCCGGCCCGCTCGACCGACCAACGGCGGCTCACCCGGTAGGGGCGGTACATGGATAGCTGCATCATGTGGAAGTCGCCGCCGTGGTTGGTCGCCAACAGCTCCTTTGCGCCGCTCGTGAACCCGGTCACGGCTCTCGTATTTCCCCTGATGATATAGCCAAGGACACAGTCGACCCTAACGAGGGGGTACAGGCCGATGAATTTGTAGCCCAGCTTCCTGGCGATGCCCCGGTGCTGAAAGTCCGGGTGAATCCGGGCATCCAGGGGGTAGCCGATGATGATCTCCTTGCCCTGGAACATCACCCTCCGGTGGGCCGAAGCCATCACCCCGATGATGCGACCCTCTTTCTCAGCCACGGCAGCGGCCCAGGCGTCGTGTCTCTGGCCCCCCACCTCCTCTTCCGGAACCTCCTCGGCCCAGATGCCGTGGAGATTGTAAAAGCGGAAGTAGTCGGGCGAGCGCTCGATGTATACCTCGATCATGCCCACCATCGGCGTGATGCGCGAAAGCTCGATCAACTCGGGGCCATCATCGAGTCGCACTTTCCGAATCTCGAAATCGTCTTCCGGCATGAGAGCGCTCCGTGGGGGAAAGAAATCATATTTCAGGACGATTCAGGATGGATTAGACTACAGCATAGGAGCGGCTATGTCAAAAAAGTAACCCTGAAACCCGTTCCGGGCCAGGGTTCCGGCAAAGTCGCATAACTTGCTGTCCTGATTGATTTTTGAAAA
>CAZFWM010000491.1:0-4455 GCA_964522545.1 uncultured Thermodesulfobacteriota bacterium | reverse complement strand
GTAGCAATCGCGGACTTTGACGGGGACGGCCACCAGGACCTCGCCATCGCCAACCCCTGGAGCAACAACGTCTCGATCCTCATGGGCAATGGAGACGGTACCTTTGCGGATGATGTGACTTATGGGACTGGTTGTTATCCTCACTCTGTTGCGATCGGGGACTTTGACGGGGACGGCCATCAGGACCTTGCCGTCGCGAACGCCGGGATCGACAACGTTTCGATCCTCAAGAATATGAGCTGTTGGGACAACGATGGAGATGGCTATATGGACGATGCGTGCGGAGGCGACGACTGCGACGACTCTGACCCGGAGGTCCATCCTTGGGCTGTCGAAGTATGCGACAACGGGATCGACGACGACTGTGACGACCTGGTCGACACCGATGACCCGGACTGCCCTGCGGAGTTCACGCTCATCCTAGATGCATCCTACGAGGAGGGCATACTCAGCTTGAACTTTACCTTGGGCACGCCTGAGCCGGCCGGATGGTGGATCTTCCTGATTTCGACAGAACCTGTAATCCGGATCTTTATGCTCTTTGGAGTTGCTCTGCCCGTTATCGATCCTCCCCGGGAAGAAATGTTTTCTCATTCTCTTCCGAGTATAGGGCTGATAGGAGTACTGTCTGTTTTGAAAACAGAAGAAGGGATACAAGGCCATGCATTCGAAGGGGTCGATACCGGAATTCCGTCCCTATAGGAAAGGAGGATTCTTCTGAATAGCCTACCAATGAAGCGATCCTGCTACATAAACGGTAGTGACTAGGGACGTCCGGAAGGCTCTCTGCCGAGAGCCTCGATAATGACATCCACGAGAAGGGGATCGAACTGGGTTCCCGTGCAGCGCTGGAGCTCTTGCAGCGTATCATTGCTGGAAAGGGCCTTGCGGTAGGGGCGGTCCGAGGTCATGGCGTCGTAGGCATCGGCGATCATCACGATGCGGGCGGACAAGGGGATGGACTCCCCGGCCAGTCCGTCCGGATACCCCTTTCCGTCGTACCGCTCGTGGTGATGTCGGATGATCAACTTGATCATGGGGGAGATGTCGAGGGGGCATACTAGCTGAGTTCCTAGATGAGGATGTTTTTTTACCATCGCAAACTCTTCTTCTGTCAAGCCATCTTCCTTTTGAAGAATCTTTTTCTCGATTCCGATTTTGCCTATGTCGTGCAGGAATGTGCCGATCTGAAGGTCGGTGAGCTCTTCCGTGCTCAGGCGGAGCTTCGTGGCGATGAGGTTGGAGTAGCGGGCCACACGATCCGAGTGCATGTGGGTGTAAGGATCGGCACTCTCTATGGTGAGGGCAAGGACCTGGGCGAATTCGAGGTATTTATTGTCGTCTTTCTCATTCTCCTGGACCATGAGCCGGCTGAAAAGAACCTGCAACCCGTCTTCCGCTGGCCTGGCGGGATTCTCGTTATCCATGAACCCCAGCCTGCCTTTGAGCCCCATATTCTCAAAACCGAGCATGACGGTCTTTGTCATGAGACTCTGCTTTCGCTGGCTCATCAGCTTTTTTATGGTGGAGTATACCTCGGCAACATCGAAGGGTTTCTCGAGGAAGTCACCGGCCCCGTATCGGATACACTTCTGGAGATGTTCCTTTGATTCGTAGGCCGAAAGGATGAGGACCTCTGTGTCCCGCCATTTCCTCTTGATCTCTCTGAGCACGTCGGTCCCGTGAAGGCCCGGCATTTGAAGGTCGAGCACAACGAGATCGTATTCGGTCTCCTGGATCAGATCCAGGGCCTGTATGCCGTTCTCGGCCGTGTCGATCCGGTAGCCGTGGCGGAGCAGGAGCTCAAGGGAGTTGCGGATCCCTTCCTCGTCATCCACGACGAGGACGGGAGGACGATCATCTAGCGGGGTTGCAAGGGGCTGCATATGTCATGATCTCCTGTTGTACGATTTTCTATGTCCAGATCTCAGGACGGCTCAAGGGAGGACATTTTTCATGGATTATTTCAAAGGACAATCGATGAGGTCGATTCTTACAAGTCGGAAGAAAAAAAATGAAAAGATTTTTTCCGTTGCATGTGGTAACATAATCATCTTGGGCCACGTAAACGGAAAAGCCGCCCGAAGGGGAGGGGAATATGAGAAAGATCGCCCTTGTTGGTTCCGCTATTGTTCTTATACTCTTTGCCGTTTCCAATTCTCCCGGCCTAACCGGCCCGATCCGGGTTTCGACTCCATCGGTGGATTTCACCCTCGACCTTTCTGCGACCTACGAGGCGGACACACTCAGTCTTCTGTTTGTGCTGGGCTCGCCGGAGCCGGCCCTGTGGGCGACCTGCCTGATCCTGACCACTCCGTCCTTCCAGGTCATTCCGCTGTGGGCGAACGGGCTCTCATCGATAGATCCTCCCATTGAAATTCCGGTCGTCTTTCCCTTGCCCGACATGGGTATGATCGGAATCTGGACGGCCCTCTTTACCGCCGAGGGGCGACAGGCCGCGGATATCGCATGGGTCGAAATGGAGCAGCCCTTTCCGGGAATAGAGACCGAGCTTGCCGGTCGCTCTCTCGGCGACTTCCCCTATTTCGAGTACGTTAGGGCGATCAATGAGGACGAGCCGGTCCAAGCGGCCATCGATCCCTCACGCTTTCCGGCCATCGCCGGTCAGATATGCGACATCTACCTGGTCGAAACCAGGACGGCGGAGCAGTGGGCCCTCGATCCGTCCCTGACCGACGTGAGGCCCTGGGGTCCGCAGACGGAGACCTTTGTAGGATCCACGATCCAGGAGAACACCTTCACCCTGGCCGCGGCCGGTCAGCTCGACAGCGATGCGGGTGCCGGGCTCGGCGTGGGGTACGATGTGGTCTTCGACTGCGATCAGGACGGCCTGCTCGGCGAGGCCGACAGCATCGACGGGAGCGGCGATGAGGCCGGCGTTTACGTCGTCCACGACACGACCCGCCCGGGCCCGCTGGCCGTGTCGGACATCACCTACAGCGGCGGCTCATGGCTCGGCCAGGTCACATGCTATCCAACCGCCATCGCCCTGATGGGCAAGCTGCCCCTGATCGTCATCAGCCACGGAAACGGGCACTCCTACACGTGGTACAACTACCTCCAGGAACATCTCGCATCCTATGGCGCCATCGTGATGAGCCACCAGAACAACACCGGGCCAGGGATCGAGTCCGCCTCTACCACGACCCTGACGAACACGGACTACTTCCTCGGCAGCCTGGCCGCGATCGGCGGCGGGGTGCTAGAGGGGCATGTCGATTCACACAGGATCATCTGGATCGGCCATAGCCGGGGCGGGGAAGGGGTGAGCCGCGCCATCGACAGAGTCTATGACGGGGAGTACACGCCCGGGAACTTCACGCTCGACGACATCGTCCTCGTCAGCAGCATCGCCCCGAACGACTACCTGGGCCGTCTAAAGTCCACTCCTCATCACGTGACCTATCACCTGCTCCACGGCTCGGCCGACGGGGACAACGGCGGATGGCCGGACCGAGAGAGCGACGCCCCCTTCCACGTCTTCGAGAGGGCCGAGGGGTGCCGGCAGGTCACCCACGTTCATGGCGCCGATCACAATGATTTCAACTGCTGCGGGTGGGACGACTTCACCGGGCCGTCCGGCACGGCGATCGGCCGGGCCGAGGCCCAGCGCGTGGCAAAGTCGAGCTACCTGGCCCTGGTCAAGCACTATGCAGAGGGCAACGCCGCGGCAAAGGATTTCCTCTGGCGACAGTACGAGATCCTCAGGCCGATCGGCGTCGCCGACGATACGATCGTCGACCACGAGTACATCGAGGGGCCGTCCGGCGGAATCTTCGTCATCGACGATTTCCAGAGCGAGCTTTCTCAGACCGTGAGCAGCTCGGGCGGGGCCGTCTCCTTTGACGTACGGAATCTATACGAGGGCCGACTCGACGACACGGATGGGACCTTCACGTGGTACGGCAGCGATCCGATGAACGGGATGGTACGAGGGCGGACCGACGACCTGGGCAGGGGGCTTGTGTTCGACTGGTATGCCGGGACCGAGGCGTATCTGGAGTTCGAGGTGGTCCCGGCGGCGTGGGACTTCGGAGAATACATCTACATTTCTTTCCGGGCCTGCCAGGGCACGCGCCACCCGAGAACGGTCGCCGAGATCGGCAATCTGGACTTTACGGTAAGCCTGCGCGATGCAGGAGGCAACACCAGTTCGATCAACTTCGGCGCGTACGGGGCCGGCATCGAGGAGCCGTACCAGCGGACCGGAGACGGCAGCGGTGCGGGTTGGCAGAACGAATTCGAAACGATACGCATCCGCCTGACCGACTTCCTTACAAACGCATCAGGGCTCGATCCGGCGAACGTCATGGCGGTTCGGTTCGACTTTGGCGGCCCCCACGGCTCGCCGCAAGGGCGGCTCGGCTTCGACGACCTGCAATTGACGCAATAGTGACGTTGACTGCGGTTTTCGCGTGAAAGGGCTATCCACTT
>CAZFWM010000490.1:0-4478 GCA_964522545.1 uncultured Thermodesulfobacteriota bacterium | reverse complement strand
TTGGAGTGTAATTCATTTCTGAATTGAGACATTCATTCAGAAGCAGGTCGTATGTATTCGAGTTCAGCTATATTCCATCTGATCCTATAATGAGAGAAGAAGCAAAAATTTTGATTGATTCGCTTTTGCTGTACCAACAGTCAGGAATTCCAAAAAATTTAACCATATTTGGCGCCAGAGGAAGTGGGAAAACTCTCATGGTAAAATATCTGGCAGAGAAACTCAACTCCCAAGAATCAGATAAAAAGATAAATTTTCTATATGTGAACATTCGTTACCAAAATACAAGCTATAAGATACTGGCCCATTTTCTTAAGATCAAAGCTAGAGGGCCCACTTTATCTGAGCTGTTTGAGAGATTTGAAAAGAGATATCCAAGAAAAACCGTTATCGTGCTGGATGAAATCGACCTAATGGGTAATAAGGATAGGCATATGGAGATTCTATATTTCCTTTCTCGCAGCAGTAATAACTATATGGTTATTATTTTATCGAACACTCCAAGGCTTCTACATAGAATTGATGCCTCTACTCGCAGTACACTTCAGCCTGAAATCGTATATTTTAAAAATTATGATGCACAACAAATATACGAAATTCTGGAAGATCGTGCCAAAATAGGACTCACAAAATGGGAGGAAAGTGATCTCCGGAAAATCGCCGCACTCACGACGCGCAATACAATTTCCGATGTAAGAGTAGCCATAAAGACCCTTTTGTATTCTGCTGTCGAATCGGCGCTTTCGGTTGACGCGGCGTTCGAGAGGGCTGCCAAGGATATAGTGATTGATGTAATACAAGACCTCAATGACAAATGCTTACTGATTCTGGAGAGCTGTCGGAGGACAAAAAGTGGCTTCGCAAAGGATATCTATCAATGCTATGTAAGGTTGAGCGAAGAGTATGGAGAAACACCATTTTCTTATATGCATTTCTACAACAATCTCAGCTATCTTCAAAGCTGTAGCTTGATTGTACTTGTCGCTACGAAGGTTGATAGGACGTATACGAATAGAATCCGGATTCTTTTCGATCAAAATATTGTAGAAGAGATATTCAAGACTGCGTTCGGAGATATTCAACCATACTCGAAAAAGGGAAGAAGAATAGGCCTCTCTTAGATAAGTAGAGAGTGTGGAGTTTACGCGTGGGCAGAAAAATTGCCTATAGTATTGCTAAAAATGCCGTTCCCACTCGAGAGTACTCGGAAAAATTTTTAAACTATAATATATATAACTATTTCAATATATAATATATACTATACTATTTTTTTCTTGACGCGTAAACTCCACACACACTAGTCTCTTCGGATTGATTCAGCTTTCAGCAGGATATAGATTCGTCTATTGAGAAAGAAATCTGCTTAATATTGATTCAGGAACGCCTTTTTCTCCCGTCCACGGCAGGTTCAATCCTTGGATCCTGTTCCCTGAGACGGAAGATGATGTGGTCCAGTTTATTATCCATGTCCACGAGCTTTTTCTCGACCCTCTGGATAAGCCGGAGGCATATCCTCAACAGTTTTTCATCGATCATATAGGGGGGGAGTCGTTACTACTATATAAGCGTATCGGTTGTTTTCTACTCTCCAGTAGAAACACCCTTCAGTAGATGAGCACTAAAAATCCCGGAATCAATCCGCACAAATTGGCCGTCCGAGATCCTCTCGCCGGGCGAAGATCACGAATATGCCGGCTCCGAAGGCCAGGCCGATGAGGAGTGCGGATTTGCTGAACTGCCTTTCTGCTCTGGATGTTCTGGTCGATGCTTGCCAGGAATTGGTCCAGAGGACCTCGCCCGAGCTGGAGTTCACGAGTACCGCCTCGAAATGAAGCAGATGATCACCGTCTGAAATCTCATTTCGATGGATTCTGCCGGTCAGGATCGCATCTGCCTCGATCTTCGACCGGTTCGATTTCTCAGGCTCGATGCGCTCAGCCCTGATTCTGTCGATGAGCGTCTCAGCCGACATTTTCTCCTTGGCGAAGAGGCCGGAATCGATGACTTTCACACGATTCGCATGCTTAAGCTCCTGGACCAGGGCGAATTGGAGTGCCTTGTGATAATCATGCTCGAGAGAGGCAACGGCCACTGAGTCCACACCGGAGAGCGCCGGAATCTGGGCAACGATCTCCCGGGCTGCCAGGGTGACCAGGTGATCACCGGAGCTCGTCTTGATAATGTGTGGAAGCAGGTATATGGGGGCCAGGACGAAGACCAGGATCAGCAAGCTTACAAATGCGAGTCTCATCTCGAATCCCTCCTTTAGCGTGATCTTACTGCCGCATTGATGATCAGGATGACTACGGCTTCGACCAGGATGAAAGCGGCAATGGGCCCAAAATCATGCATCCTGTAGTTGTGCTCGCCAGCCCACCAGATCAGCGAAATTGTCAGCAGGAAGGCAAGGCCCACCACCAGGGGCCCAGATGTCATGAGACCGGTGTTTCGGCGCCAGAAGGCTATGCTGGCCACGCCCAGGAATATAGACAAGCAGACGAGCGTGTCGATGTACGAGGAATGGGTAAAGTAGAAGTTGTACAGGCAATCCATGGCTTACACCTCCTTTTAATGGCAATGCTAAAGTATATTGACAAATATACTTTAGTGCCCTAACGTGATCTTGTCAAGGGGAAACTTGCCATTGTAAATAAAAAAATATACAATAGCATCGATCATCGAAAAGCCACTGCAGGAGGCAAATATGGAGCTAAAGGACCGTATAAAGACACTGAGAACCGCAAAAGAGCTCTCAGTAGCCGAGTTGGCTCAAATGGCTGGGGTCTCTCCTCCATATCTCTGGCAAATCGAGAACGGGGCCAAGAAGAATCCATCAGGGGAGGTGCTAAAGAGGCTTGCCGCCGCACTGAGCACCACAGTGGCAGAGATCATTGGGACCAGTCTCGTCATTCCTAAGGATACTCTGAAACGAATACCGCCATCTTTGAAGAGACTGGCGGGGAAGAAGGCAAAGGAGCTCGATTTTCGACAAGAAGATATAGAGATGCTTACGACCATCCACTTTCGGGGTAAGCGTCCTGATAAAGAGGAAGATTGGGAACTGATCTTCCTCTTTCTTAAGAGAATCTTGGGATAGATCCCTAGAATTCTATGTAAGGAGGTTATTCCAAGGTTCTCTTATCTGAGACCGGAATAACCTAAATAGACCATGGTCTATGTAAAGCAGGCCATTCAGTGGTGGTATTAGTGGAAAACTACCAAATAGCCTCCATTCATCTAATCGGCGTCAAAGACGACCGAATCAGCCTGTTCAAGGAAATCCTGAGCCAAAATTATTCTCACCTTTGAATGCGCAGCAGTATCCCTGGTTTGAGCAGTGATCTTCTTGAATGCCGTTTCATTGGTGGCAAGGATGATGATATTTTCGAATCCCTTTTTCAGATTCTTCTCTATATTGGCCTGCCAGTCTGACTTGCCGGTCTCTATCTCCACAGCAATTCTCTGTCTGTCCCCATTTTCTGCAACGATATCCGTATTGCCGTTCACTGGCTCTTCCAAGGCAACGCTCCACCCTTCATTTGAGAGCTTCTCAGCCACTTTGTGCTTCCAGTACTCGTGCTCGAGGCTGCCCCACCGGGACCTATCCGGGACTTCATAGCCCCGATCCCGCAGGATCTGTCTTCCTGCCTCTGTCAATTCCACAAGAACGACCCTTCCGCTTCGGGTCGGGATTGTGATCGGGATGATAAGGCCCTTGTTTATGCAGGATTCCCGTATGGCATTCCCATTTCGTCTGCTCAGGCAAAGGCTTCTGTAACGCTCTACCGTGCCGGTCAGGGGCCGATCGAGCACATCAACAAGGAAACGTTCCTCTTTTCTCGAAATCTCTATATGGCCGTCTACGGGCGGAGATGAGGATTCATCCATCGATTCAGCCCTATGATATTGATTGAGAGGATCTCTTTCGGCCATGAGCTGCGCAAGAAAGCAGTCATCTACAGCGCCTTTTGGGACCTTTTTGTGCGGAATTTTGATGACAAAGGGTTGAATCCACCGGCCCTGCAGCTTGACCACTGCTGTTCCGATAGGCAGCCGGCCGAGCAGATCTCGTTCTTCATCCTCCAGGAGCATCGCAGCTCCTACGGCGTTGATATCAGATCTGTGCTTCAAGTTCATAGTGATGGTGGTGTAGGTATTCCCCAGGGCCGGAATGGAGATCAGGCTTGGATGCTGATCCACAAGCACAATGGCTTCCCCTAATTCTCGAATCTCTCTGAGGATCGTGTCTGTGATTGCTTCGCCTCCTCTGCCGCCCACTTTCTTGAGCAGAATATGATGAGCCTCCTCGATAATTATCGCATGCTTGAACGTCTCTCGATCCGGTTGCGAGAGGCGGTAGTGGTGGATCCAGAGAAGCATGGATTCGATGATGAGGTTCTTATCGGCGTTTGTGAGCCCATCGAGTTCCAGGATGACGTTTTTCTCGAGCAGATCGGTGTTGCGACCACTTAAAAAGT
>CAZFWM010000489.1:0-4493 GCA_964522545.1 uncultured Thermodesulfobacteriota bacterium | reverse complement strand
GGGAACTCCATCCGCCTCGATCCAATCTATCTCGGGCGGGTGGATCGGCTCCACCATGATCTCCACGAGGGCATATCCGGCCATGGCCCCATCGAAGAGCTTCAAGTGCAGATTGAAGGGATCGGGGCTGCCGCTGCCCGTATAGGGAGGTGTCCAGCTGAACAGGTGCGTGTCCGGGTCGAAGGTGTAGGTCTCGTCCGGGTCCTTCGCCTCCCACGGCGCCGGTATCAGGTCGCTGTTCAGATAGGCGCTGTACGTGATCGTGTCCCCGTCCGGGTCGTGGCCTTCGAAGTAGACCTCGATGAGCTCCTCCTCCTTGATGCTGACTCCGTAGGGCTCGGACAGGGGCTCGCCATTTCCCGTCACCGAATCAACCACCGGAGGGTTTCCGGTGGTGCACTTCATGATACTCATCCCCACTGTGGAGGAGTAGACGATGTTCGGGAACTCCCAGTCGATGATCAGCTCTTGCATATAGGACTGATTCAGATTCCGATTGAATGCGGTCCAGTGCTCCCCAGCGTCCGAGGAGGCATAAACCCCGAAGAGCCAGCTGTCTACGAACATTCGATTCGGATCTTCCGGATGAATGACGATATCCGAGGCCTGAAAATATTCATCCGGTTGGGGTATCCCCCAGTTCTTGGCCTCCCACGTCTCTCCACCGTCCGTGGAGAGAAACACTCCCTCCCTGGTGGCCGCGTATACCCTTTCAGGATCATCCGGCGCGTTCACTACGGAATGGACCGCGTTGGTGATCTCCGTCTCGCCCTTCCGGAACCAGGACTCGAGGATGGGATCCCACTTGTAGACCGCTCCCGGCTCTCCCGACGGATCCCAGAGCATGTACCCACCATACTCCGGATCTCCACTCGATTCCCGAGTTGCAGCGACCATGGGCTCCAGGCTCCCGTCGAATACTATGGAGGTGACGCTCAGCTCAGCCAGTCCATTGCTCATGGGCTCCCACGTATCGAAGTCGTCCTCGCTCTTCAGGACTCCGTACTCCTGGGTCGCAAGATAGAATGTTCCATTCTCCAGGGAGTATACCCTCCAGATACCGGTGCCGGCCGTGGAGGGGATCAGATCTCCCGGCCCATAGTTGAATTCAGCGGCAGGATCGATGGTGGTCAGATCGACCGTGAAGAGACCCCGTTCATCCGGAGAATCCCAGGCGGGATTGCCCGTGGCGTAATACATGATATCGGGATTAAAGTAATCTATGGCAATGTCCCAGATGTAAATCAGCACCCCTTCGTCTATGACAGGTGCGTAATAGGTCCAACTCTCCCCTCGATCAAAAGAGAGCTGGAGTGCCCCCTCACTGGACGTCATCAAAATGGAACCATCCGTGGGATGTTGTCTCAAAGCATTGTTGTTGAGAACATTGATCCCCTCCACTTTTCTCTCAAAGGATGCTGCCCCATCCGAGCTCTTCCATAAGCAAGAAATACCACCGCTCATCATATAGTACGTCCTCGATCGCAGCATGGGAGGACCTTCGACCACCTCGGACGGATCAATGGTGATCCCATAAGGGCCTGCTTCCGGGAGCACCTCGACCCAGGGTTGCTGCTCAAAACTCGCCCCTCCATCCTGGCTCAGAAAGAGCCCGCCCGTATCCTGATCGAGGTCGGCCCAATAGAATGGAGACTCATTCCACTCCCGGCCGGGAAAGGCGCTCACCCAGACAACATCGGAGTTGTTGGGATCTACGATGGCGAAATAGGCCATGGGCGGGTAGTCGGCCTCGAGGGGATTCGGAAAAAGAAGGGCCTCCCACGTCAGGCCGCCATCGACGGTCTTGTAGACCCAATCCTTTTTAGTGCAGGCGTATATGACGTCGCCATCGTTTGGGTCAAAGGCCAGCTCGATGATATCAAGCCCCAGGGGTGTGCTCAGACCATTGTTGACCGGAACCCACTCTTCAAGGACGTCATCATAGGTAAAGATACCGTCCCCATAGGTCGCGGCAAAGAGCTCCAGGGTCGTAGGATTCTGATAGAGAGCGGTGAGGTCGGTGTAGGGTTCGGGAATGCCTGTATCAAAGGGATCCCATGTCGCTCCCCCATCCAGGCTCCTGTAGATCGGTGCGCTGATATCCTTATAAATATCTACAGCTGCGTATGGATGAACCCGTGAGATGCTCGCATAAACGGTCTGGGAATCTGCGGCGTCCACGACGACAGAGCGAATAATCCAGTCGTCTTCAGGGATACCCTCATGGGCCGAAGTCCATGATTCCCCCCCGTTCAGGCTCTTCCAGAGCCCACGAAGGGTGCCTACATAGAGGACTTCATGATCTGAGGGGTCGATGCAGAGCGTGTAGGAGAGCAATCCCAGGACGTCTTCAGTCTCGGGATCTATATTATCGATGCTGAACCAGTTCTCACCCCCATCCGTACTTTTATGGATGGTAAACATGACCACGTACAGAGTCTCAGGATCCACAGGATCGACGTAGAGCCTGTACCGGTCGCCTCCATAGTACCCTAAGCTGTGCCAATCGTTCACCCCGGGGTCCGCCTGAGCAACGGGCGCAAGCGTGTACGCACCAAGGATGAGGACCACTAACCCTATGGAAAATAGTCTTGCTGCTTTCATTTCCCCTCCTCTCCTCTCTTAGCCTCCTAGCTTAAGCCTCCTTCCAAACCGACAAACCATGTCCTTTTTCACGTTTGACTGGCGAAGTCAGACTGGTGTCTCGGCTCCCAGGCTCTTTCATCAGGAACAGGGGCGATCCCGAGCCTTGAGGAACCTTCCGAATTATTTATTTAAAACATCTCTTTCAGTGTAGCATATTCTAAACATTCTTACAATGAATGATTTTGCCCGGCTGCCGGGTTATGGTGGATTCACTTCGATGCGGGGGATAATGCAGGAGATTTGCGATCCGGGGAGTAGTATATCGACACAAAGAAGACGGGGGGGGGCTGAAGCACCAAACCTCAGGCCCCAAGCATCTGGCCTAATAGGTCCTGAGAATCCGGAACCCGATGTTATTGTGAGTATAGTCCGGAGCGGTATACGTACGGAAGGCACTCTGCAAATCGCGGCTCGTGCTGTTCCACGATCCACCACGATATATGCGGTGGAGGAGGCGGATGTCCGATGGTGGGCCGGTAGGATCGGTCTGAGGATCAGTGGGATAATCGTCCGCCCAATCGAAGGTCCATTCACACACATTGCCCGCCATGTCGGAAAAACCGAGCGAGCTGTTTCCCAGAGGAAGCTGCCCCACTTTATCGGCATGGCTGGTTCCGTTAGCCACGGCACAATAGCCCCCCCCGGGGCTGAAAAAGTTCACGAGCCCACAGGTGGGCTGCTGGTTCCCCCAGGGGTATTTACGGCCGTCGCCATACCGGGCTGCATATTCCCATTCAGCCTCCGTGGGAAGGCGGAAGCCCTTCTTTCCATAGAATGTGCACGACCAGTCGGTATGGTCATAAAGGGGCTCGAGTCCCAGCATCTGAGTCCGCCAGTCACAGTAGGATACGGCCCCATACCAGGAAACCTCGATCACGGGATAGTCCTCCATCCCCTCTTTCACGCTAAATCCCGCTTCGCCCTCGGGAAATCCCTCTATGCCAAAAACAATCTGACAGGCTTCGTCATCCAGGTCGAGGACCTCATCGCAGGAAAGTATGTCGAAGACCCCGACCATGGTGGTGTACACCAGGTCATGTTCATAGGCCCACTGGAGGGCATCACGGTACTCTGCGTTCGTCACCTCTTGGCGGCCCAGTCTGAATGAATGCGTTTGGGTCACCTCGTGCTGTGCGTGCCCAAGGGTGGTAAAAATGGAATCGTCGCCCATGACAAACGATCCGGGAGGAACCTCGATCATTTCCTCTGTCTCTATTTCGAGAACGCATATCTCGGAGCAACCATCTCCCGACACCCTGTTTTCGTCGTCACACTCCTCGAGACCGCATCTGTAGCCGTCGCCGCAGCTGTTCTCATGCCACGTGCAGTCATCCAGGCACCCGTCACAGGGATCCCCGTCCGCTCCGTCATCACACTGTTCGAAAGCCTCCGCAACTCCGTTGCCGCATTCAAAATAGCAGCCGCTGATGTCCAAACGGCATTCAAGCCGATGCCCGGGGGGATAACAGCCGAGCTCACCTTCAAAATAACCAAAGGTATCACATGAGAGCTCCCCCAGACTTCCCGCCTCACACTGCTCGCCCGCCCCCGGCTCCAGGATCCCGTTCCCGCACTCCCCGATCTTCTTATTTGATTTATGGCAACCGAACAGCATCATTCCAAGCGCAAGAACCAACGCGGCTGAAAAATAGCGATTCCGCTTTTTCATCCCAGTTTCCCTATAAAGAGTAATAACTCAGAAACCTATTACATTATGTGATAAATTCTGATTTAATTTTATCGACTATTTTATTATATATTCTAAAGATATTCAATACCTGTCCGTTCGATGTGCAGGGCCTCGGACAAAGTCCGGAGTGAGGGGCGGGGGAGGCTCTCGGGTGGAG
>CAZFWM010000488.1:0-4519 GCA_964522545.1 uncultured Thermodesulfobacteriota bacterium | reverse complement strand
CCCCTCGGCGTGATCGGCATCATCAGCGCCTTCAACTTCCCGGTGGCGGTCTGGGCCTGGAACTCCATGATCGCCGCCGCCTGCGGGGACACCATGATCTGGAAGCCTTCATCGTCGACGCCGCTCACCGGCATCGCCGTCCAGAACATCATCAACCCGATCCTGGCGGCCAACGGGCTCAGCGGCGTGATGAATCTCTGCATCGGCCCGGGCTCCGTGGTGGGCGAGCGGCTCATCGCGGACCGGCGCATCCCCATGGTGAGCGCCACCGGGAGCTGTGAGATGGGCTACCGGGTCGGCGAAGTTGTAGGCAAGAGGCTCGGCTCTACGATCCTCGAGCTCGGCGGAAACAACGCCATCATCGTCATGGACGACGCCAACCTCGACCTCACCGTGCCGGCCGTGCTTTTCGGATCCGTGGGCACGGCGGGCCAGCGCTGCACCACCACGCGGCGGCTTATCATGCAGAGCGGCGTCGCCGGCGAGCTCACCGAGCGCCTCGTCAATGCCTACGGCCAGGTGCGCATCGGCAACCCCCTCGAGAAAGACACCCTCATGGGCCCGCTCGTGGACACCAAGGCGGTGGACGACATGATGAGAGCCCTTTCTGTGATCAAGGAGCAGGGGGGCGAGGTGATCTACGGAGGCAACGCGCTGGAGGCGCCGGACTACCCGGGCGGGTGCTATGTGGAGCCGACGCTCGTACGGGCCCCCGCCGACATGCCGATCATCAAGGACGAGACCTTCGCCCCGATCCTCTACCTGATCACCGCCGACGACGTCGAAGAGGCGATCGCCGTCCACAACGACGTGCCTCAGGGGCTCTCGTCGGCCATGTTCACAACCAACGTGCTCAGCGCCGAGACCTTCCTGAGCCACCGCGGGAGCGACTGCGGCATCGCCAACATCAACATCGGAACCAGCGGGGCCGAGATCGGCGGGGCCTTCGGCGGCGAGAAGGAGACCGGCGGCGGCCGCGAGGCCGGAAGCGACTCCTGGAAGGCCTACATGCGCCGCCAGACCAACACCATCAACTGGAGCACCGAGCTGCCTCTGGCCCAGGGGATCAAGTTCGGTGATTAAGTAAAAAGGTGACTCTCACTCAAAAGGCTCCGCTTCGACCTGAGGAAGCGGGGCCTTTTCTTTGCATAAACCTGCTTCCAGACAATTCAAAGACCTAATCTCCTCCCGATATAAGTGATATTTCCGATTCAATAGTGCCACAATTGAATTTATTAATCGTTAATATAGTATAGGAGCCGATCCAACCTGGAGACCGGAAAAGAAAAGGCGACAAATCGAAAACCTGGGTTGCATTTCAGAGGAAACGATCGAAAAAAAACGTAGGAATTTCAAAAGGAATGGACGATGAAAAACATGCCTTTGACAGAAGTACAACAGGCCAAACTCGATTCGACATTCCTGTCATCCGATACCCGTGAACTCTTCCGGGAGAGATGGAATCAGAACGACCTGGGTCGTGCGTTTGCTGAAAAGACCGACGTCTTTCGACGTCAGGAATGCACAATTCAGGAAGCCCTCCAATTTCACCTGGAAACGACGGATACCGATCGATGGATCCGGACATTGCTTGCACCAAAGCAGGGGGTGACCATCGGCGCTCTATCACGCCGTGTGCGGTCTCTTTGTTACCCTCTCGCGTCGAATATTTTCAAAGAGGATTCCTCAAACGAAGATATGTTCCGGCTCTTCGGTGTGATCGAAGTCCTCGTTCCTCCAGATCTGATCTACCTTCATATGATCTCTCACATAGACGAGGTCGCACACTGCTACAACGCCGAAGCCTTTGCTAGAGCATCCGTCATCGAATTATCTGATCGCATGACCATAATGGAACTTCATGGAGCGCGCAAGATGATTATTGGGGACAAAGGTCTCCCCGAAGCATTCGACAATGTATCCGGTGAAGGCGTGGTAGTCGGGATACTCGATTCCGGGGTCGATGCAGACCATCCCGACCTCGCCGAGGCACTGATTGCCTATCGTGATTTCACCCCGGAGTGCAATATTCAAGAACGCGCGGGGCGTGATTGCTACGGACAGGGAACCCATGTAGCAGGGATTGCACTCGGTCGAGGCAATGCCTCATATGGAACGCATACCGGAATCGCGAAGCAGGCAGGTATGCTCAGTGCCAAAGTATTGAACGCGGATGGGATGGGATCCATTTCGAACATCCTGGCGGGTTTGCGCTGGCTAATCGATCACGAAGCGGATATTATTCATGTTGGCCTAGGTGTCTACAATTCCCCGCTTCGCGCGGACGGGACGTCTATTCTTACGCAGGCATGCGCCGCCACAGCATCCCAAGGCATAATTGTCTGTGTCGCCGCCGGAAACGAAGGCCCCGAAGCCAGCACTATCGTCTCCCCTGCGGATGATCCAGGAGTTTTGACCGTTGGGGCCGTGAATACGAGGGGAGAGGTATCCGACTTCAGCAGCCGAGGCCCCTGCAAGAATCCGAACCGCACCGTAGGAAAACCCGATATCGTTGCGCCGGGCGAAAATATCCTCTCAGCTCGATCTAAATCGTGCACCTGGGCACCCTATCCATCGAATCATTATTACGCTTTTTACTCAGGTACATCCATGGCATCATCCCTGGTCACAGGGGCTACAGCCCTTTTGCTATCCGGCTGTCGCCGGCTCGCACCGGGAAGGGATCTTCGCGGGGCGATTCAGAAATCCTTAGTCGCTAAGGCCGCAATGCTCAATGGAACCGATCTCGGGATTCTCGATCTGGGGGCGGCGGCTCTGGCACTGGAAAAGGAGATAAAGACAGGGGGAGACCGAGGGAAAGAGAGAGAAAACATTCATTCCGCTTCCATGCTTGCAGAAGATACCGACGCTCGAGAGCAGTCCCTATTGGCTTCTGAAATCAAGCCCGCCGACGAACGACAACTCAAAGGATGGCGAAAGGGCATTCGGTGGGGCCGGCAGAAAATTCAGCAGTGTACCTGGCAGGGTGCACTTGTCATTATCGTTGCAACGGCTACGGCTTTCCTTTGCTTTCATCGCGGCTCCATTATCTTGAATGGGGAGAAAAGCCCCATCGCCAACGAAAAGCTGGAGGCAGCCGAGTCTATTTGCTTGGAAGGGTGGCAGGCGCTTCAGGAGAATGACATGAAAGCCACAAAGAGGGCATTCTCGAAGGCGATCGAACAGAATCCTTGGAATGGGAAATATTATTTCCATTTGGGTCTGCTCCTCTCGGACCAAGGCGAGCCATTTGACGACTGGAAAATTTGGATGGAGGGGATAGCAAGAGATCCGGGATGCGCGGAGCTCAAGAACATATTAAAGCTCAATGGTATTCTGAAGGCATCATTTCAATAAACGGTGAATAACAAAGCTCGTGAAAGGAGACAGGAAATGAACGATGTCAGAACAAAATTTTGGGATGCGTTGAAAAGCCTCAATGAAGAATTGAAAACGGACAGGGCTGTTGCCCGGAGGTTCGAGGAAGATCCGATCAGATTGCTTCGCGAGAAGAACGTCGACATCGAAGTGCCCATGGAAAGTGGTATGGTGAAATTCTCGAATCTGTTGGAAAATTTATCAAATAATGAACGGAAAGCCACATTGGCATCCTTAATTGAGATAAGTACGATTCCGGATTTTGAGCGACCGGCCGTCATGACTCCGATCGCTAACGCCAATGTCGGAGCCAATGCCAATGCCAACGCCAACGCCAATGTCAACGCAAATGCAAACGCCAATGTCAATGGTATGACAGCCGAAGAATCGCTTATAGACATGTCCACTATTGTAACCTTACCGTCTGACTACGACGCCTCGGCGTTTGCAAAAAAGATGAACGAGATGAAGATGAACGAGCCCCGACAGAAAGCGTTGCTGAAGAGAGCACTCAGTGATCCTGACAGTCTCATCAGCGCCAGGACCGCGGGGGATGCGGAAATTCGAACAGCAAAATATGCCTTTCGGGGTGTTGTGTTCGAAGTCGAGGGCCTGCTGCGCAACAATCAATTGCTCATCCTTAAAGCCGAGATCGTTGTGTAAAGGTTTATAAAATAAATTAGGATAACGAGAATGACGATATCGCTGCCGAGAAATATCCTGCTGGTCTCGATGCCTCTCATTGATCCCAAAATGCCGAATCTGGCAATCGAAGAGCTGGCTTCGATCGCCAAGTTTGCCGGTAAGCGGTGCGACGTACTGTACGGCTCCCTTCTCCTTCCTCCGACTGTTTCGGACAACTTGATAATAGGGATGTCGGGTCCTTCCATCTTCACCCCCCACTATTACCGGCTTGATCCTGAATTGATAGCAGAGGAGGTCGTTAAAGAGCTGTTCCGGAGGAAACCGGAACAGAATTCGAATCAGCAGGAGCTCAAAGAAGCCGCAATGATGGATTACCTGATATCAATGGAAGCGGCCGAAGTCTGTCTTGACCTCTGTATCGATGCAATCCCGATAGCAACATATTACTACAGCGACATTTCAATTTTAAGATTCTCCAATAATTCGAGGCGTTTTT
>CAZFWM010000487.1:0-4534 GCA_964522545.1 uncultured Thermodesulfobacteriota bacterium | reverse complement strand
GCCGCGAGGCCGGCGCTGAAGGAAGCGGGTAGTGAACCTGCGAGCCGACGAACAGCGAGTTCGTGGACTTCCTGAACGCCTATGGGCGCAACGAATCTCCTGAAGGCTACGAGATGCTGGATGCCGATGACGCTGACCGGCACATCTACTGGGACGGCAGTTCCTGGTATGCCGGAGCTGGATACGGGTATCATCCGGTAATCGAGGTCAGCTGGTACGGTGCGAATACGTACTGCGACTACAATGGGAAGAGGCTTCCCACCGAGGCGGAATGGGAGAAGCCGGTAGCTGGGCGGTGTGGGGTGTGTTCTGATTTCTGGAACTCTGGTTTCTTCAAAAATATTTTTTTCGGCTGCTTTTTTTCTTAAAAATATGGTATAGTTTATATGAAAGAATCGCTCGAATAGGCTGGGCGAAGAAAAAAGGGGAAAGAAGATGAAAAGAGCGATTAAAATCATACCCGTCTTATTCATCGTCTTGTTAACCGGTTTTATTCTCATACAAAAATCCCTTGCCAAATCGGATTTTACACTTGATTTGGATGCATCCTTCGAGACGGGTACCCTCGGCCTCAACTTTATGCTTGGCGTGCCTGAGTCGGCAACTTGGTCAAATTACTTAATTCTGACATACCCAGCCATAAAGGTCATTCCGCTTTGGTCCGTCACGCTTCCGGTGATCGAACCGCCAATAGAAATACCCGTTTCTTTTCCCGTGCCGAGCATGGGATGGATAGGAATCTACAGCGGCCTGTTTACATCCGAAGGTGCCCAGGCCGTTGAGCTGGTCTGGGTTGATACTTCGTGCTGGGACACGGATGGAGACGGATACCTGGCCGAGGCGTGCGGAGGAGATGACTGCGACGACAGCGATCCGGACGTAAATCCTGGTGCCATGGAGGGCCCGGAAGGAGATCCGACCTGTTCGGACACGGTTGACAACGACTGTGACGGCCTGACGGACATCGACGACAATGGGTGCCAACAGTGTGTGGCGGACGAGGACTGCGAGGACTCGAATCCGTGTACCGATGATGCGTGCGTCGATTTTGTCTGTGACTACACACAGCTAACGGACCTCTGTGACGAAACCGAGCGCTGCTCCTCGGCGCCGGGCGACGACAATTATGACACGCCCGGCCCTTATCTGTGCCAAGGGTTCTGCGACGGCTCCGGGAACTGCGATTACGCTGACCAATGCACCATCTGCGGCCCTGATTTCTGCCTTGGAACCTGTGGAAGCGGCCACAACGGCTGTGTCTATCACCTCACGGGTTGTGCTGAGGACGACTGTTACGATCACCCCGTGGATACCGACCTGGTCGAGGTCTACTGTGCGGGCTGTTCCCTCCTCTGGAGCATCGGCGGAGAGATCGCGGCATCCGCCTGCTGCGGCGACGACGCAAGAGAGTATGCCCTCAGCTGCAATGACAGCTCCGCCAACGGGGACTGCGGGCTCGACATGGAAGCCTGCTGTGATTTCTTTGCCGACTGTGTGGACCACAGTGGTAGCTGCGTGAATGCCGACACATGCGACCTCTTCGGAGTCGAAGGAAAAAAATCCTACTGCGACAGTGGGACCTGGGAGGACCCCGACGAGTCGCCAGCCTACTGCACTGCGTACGGTTGTGGCTACGACTGGCTCGACTACAGTGCTCCAGGCGAAGACACCAAATGCTGCGGAGACGACCCGGACGAGGATTTCGAGCAGACAGAGGGCGTGGACAGAATTTGCTGCTACAACGCCTCCGCCCTAGAGAGCAGCTCCTCAGTCAATTCGATTCTCTGCTATAACGGCCTTCTATTTGACTGCGGCGGCGTTGCCGTGGATGATTCAGGCCTCGCCTCACATAAGGCAACCGGCGAAGCGATCGGTCCCAACTACTGCCAGCCGGACAACACCTGGGCGCAGACACCGCCGTAATGAAAATTAATTAGTGAGTGGGCTTACAGAAAGAAGAGCTGAACGCCTCAACCTGCAAGTTATTCTCAATTCACGGTCACGGCTCGTCCCTCACTGGCTGATTTGTATAATGCGTCAATCACCGCCATGTTGTTTACGGCGTCCTGAATCGCCCAGCGTGGTTCTTCCCACCCTTTGCACACTGCAACGAAATCTTCGACCTCCAGAAAATACGGGTTTGCGCCTTCCACCGAGATGAGCTCATCATCCTCCTCCCAACGCCGTATAATGATCTGCGCCTTATCGTGTCCCGGCTGCCAGGGCCGCTCAAGGACGATAGATCCGGTTGTGCCGGCGATTTCCGCCCGGTGTCGCTCGGCGTTTGCAATACTGGTCTCGAATTGAGCGAGGATGCCGTTGGGGAAATCCAGCGCTTAATGGTTTCTCACAGAGAACGGGATAACCTGCTTCAAGGGCCTTGATCGTCCACTCGGCATGAAGGCTATTCGGCAAGGGATTGTATATGAGATCGACTTGACCCGAGCCCAATAGATCCTCATAGCTGCCATAGGACAGGGGGATTCCATGTCGTCTTGCCCAGTCTTTGGCCCGGCCCGGATCGCGGCTGGCAACCGCTTGGACCTCGCACTGCCCGCTTAGGTTGGCCGCCTTTATAAGTTCAAGGCTGATTTGTGCCGTTCCCAGTATGCCCCAGCGCATGTTGGTTTCCTTTCTTATTTTCCCTTTTCCTATGATTCAGTTTAGCAAAAACCACACCGTAACTTAAACCCACGATTTGTCCGAAATGCTCTGAACCCGAACATTGAGAAAATAGAAGCCTAAATCTTTACGATTTTCAGTTGAAACATTGAAGAGGAATCGTAGGTGGGCGGGCATTGATCAAGGAAAGGAAGGTGGCATCCGTGAAAATGCAAGATATTTGCATGAAATCATGAACTCATGATATCTGAAGGTATTAACAAGGAAGCTGAATCCGCGAAAACTCCAGATATGGTCACGATATCTTCATTCCAGGTGGCATTTGCCAGCCCCGGCGACTACCCATTTTTTAATGATGTTCTTCCCATACTCGAATCCGATCGGCCGGCTTAATCGGAGCTCTTTTGCTGGACTTCTGATATATGGACAATTGATGCCTCAAGGCCAGGATCCATCTGCATGGATAGCCTAGAACGGAAGAATGATGAAACAAGAGAGAAATTGGAAATCAGGAAGGTTTTCATAGCCCAGATCCAATCTTCAAGACGGAAAATCATGCCTTGTCTAGTTTGGACCGAATATGAAAATAATCAAGGATTTCAATAGATGCGAATTTTCGGGAGGGACAAGGTGAATTCATGCCGTCGGTGAATG
Source organism: uncultured Thermodesulfobacteriota bacterium (assembly GCA_964522545.1). Classification (GTDB taxonomy): domain Bacteria; phylum Desulfobacterota; class DSWW01; order CAZFWM01; family CAZFWM01; genus CAZFWM01. The sequence continues at coordinate 1,258 of CAZFWM010000487.1, read as the reverse complement.
TCCATGCGTCCCAGCCGGAGCTGGCGAAGCTCTTCTGTTCGGTCCGTCTCGTCGGCCCCCCCATGGGAGACGAGGTGGTCGCCCTCGTGGCCCACGCATTCACCCCCGACGAAGCCTCCGTGGCCATACACATCCCCTTCTACCGAAAGAAGCCGGTAGAGATGATCGCGAAGAAGGTGGGCCGACCCGCGGAGGTGATCAAGCCCCTCCTGGAGGCGATGAGCACTCGGCGGGTGATCGCCGGCGGGAAGCGGGGGTACGCCCTCCTCCCGCTGATTCCGGGCATGTTCGAGTACGTCCTGATGAACGGGGCGGACACCCCGTGGCACCGGGAGTACGCCCGTCTCCTCATCAACCTCGTCTCCACCGGCTACTTCCGGGAGTACACGAAAAGGTCCTTTCCGCTGGTCCGCAGCATCCCGGTGCAGCGCCCGGTGGAGGGGCAGAACCGGGTGCTCGCCCCGGACGACCTCTCGGAGATGATCGACCGTGAGGAGCGCTTCTCAGTCCTCAACGTCTGTCAGTGCCGGCAGTCCCTCCACTTCGTCGGCCGGGACTGCAAGCGGGCCGCCCCCGAAGACGGCTGTCTCGTCTTCGGAAGCTTCGCGAAGAACTCCGTTAAGAAGGGGAATGGGCGGGCCGTGTGCCGGGAGGAGATGCGGGAGATCGTCGCCGAGCGGCAGGAGAAGAAACTCGTCTTCATGACCGGCAACATCCCGCCGGCCAAGTCCAACGTCATCTGCACCTGCTGCGACTGCTGCTGCCACTTCATCCAGATGTTCCGCCACGAGAGCGGCAGGATGTCCCTAGCGCCACCCCCCCGGCACCTCGCCGAGGACGTGGAGCGCTGCACCCACTGCGGCCTCTGCACGCTCGTCTGCAACACCCACGCCCACACCCTCGAGGAAAAGGTTCACCTGTACCGTGAAGAGGCGTGCATCGGCTGCGGCCTCTGCGTCGACGCCTGCAAGCCGGGGGCGATTACCATGACGGAGAACCCGGCCTTCAGGCCGCCCCCCAAGAATTTCTGGCGGATGGGGTTGAAAGTCATCCCATCAATGCTCGTGTCGGTTCTTCAAGTGAAGATGAATCGGTAGGATTTTTTTTAGGCCTTGTAGGTGGAGGTGGATATAGAGAAGCTATTCGATTGATAGAGTACGAAGATTCCGGAAGGAAGGGAAATCATAGAGGGAGGTTGGGAGGGCCCTTGAGATGGATCTATCTGGAGTGAGAAAGAGGCTTGCAGACTAAAGGAGCT
>CAZFWM010000486.1:0-4564 GCA_964522545.1 uncultured Thermodesulfobacteriota bacterium | reverse complement strand
CCTTTGAAGATCATGGGCAGCTCCACATTCTGGGCTGCGGTCGCATAGGGAAGGAGGTCGAAGTTCTGGAACACGAAGCCGATCAGCCGGTTCCGTACTTCGGCCAGCTCATTGTGGTCCAGGCCCTGTACCGACCGGCCGTTGAGGAGGTAGGCCCCGCTCGACGGGGTGTCGAGGCAGCCCATGATGTTCATCAGGGTGGACTTGCCCGATCCCGAGGGCCCCATGATCGAAACGAACTCGCCCTGTTTGATGTGCAGGGAGACGCCTCTCAGGGCATGCACCTCGACTGAGCCGGTGCCGTAGATCCTCTTAATGTCATTCATCTCGATCATGACTACCTCATGTTGCGGGCACGGCATGCCGTGCCCCTACGGGCGGACACACATAGGTCCGCCCCTACCTGATCCCTGACACCTGACCCCTATCATTCACTCATACCGAAGCGACTCCACCGGATCGACCATGGCAGCCCTTCGGGCCGGGAACAGGCCCGAGAGGAGGCCCACGATCCCCAGCATGACGGCACAGAACAGGGCGATCTCGACCGAGAGCGTGGGACGGCCGATGTACTGCAAACCCTCGCTCCCCCACTCGATGGTACGCATGACGGCCACGGCCGCCTGGGCAAAGGCGATGCCCGCGGCGCCTCCGGCGGCGGAGATGAGCATCGCCTCGGCGACGATCTGCACGAGGATATGCATCCGCTTGGCCCCGAGGGCCATCTTGATCCCGATCTCCTTGGTGCGCTGCTTCACGGTCACGTACATGATGTTCGCCACGCCGACGCCGGCCACCAGGAGCGTGATCGCGCCGATGAAGCCGAGAAAAATCTGGATCCCCACAAGGATCCGCGAAAAGACCTTGCCCGACTCGATCGTGTCCCACGTCCTGAGGGCCTTGTCGTCGGAGGGGTCGAACTTGTACTTGGCGCCGAGGACCTCGCGGATCCCCTTCTCGAGAGCCTTGGTCCCCTCCAGGTCTTCGGGACGGTAGATGATCCGCCTGATCCTCTCGTCTCCGAACATGGTGAGGTGCGTGCTCAGGGGAATCGACGCCTTGGCATCGTCCGGCCCGCCGTACATCCCCATCTGCATCTTCTCGCGCATCACGCCGATCACGGTGAAGGGGACTCCTTCGACGTCAACTCGCTCCCCCACGGCCGGCTCATCACCGAAGAGCTCGACCTTGAGTTCATCGCCCAGGAAGATCACCCGGCGCCGGCTCTCCATGTCGAGGGGATCGATGAACCGTCCGCCGCGCTCTGGGATGTGAGAGCGCATCGGCCCGAACTCGGGCTCCACGCCGGTGACGAGCTTGTAGAAGGTCTTGTCTCCTCGGGCGATCGCCACGTCCCAGCGGTCGCTCTCCCCGCTGGCGGCGGCGATCCCGGGCACGCGCTCCCGGATGAGCTCCACGTCCTCGGGGCGCAGCCGGATGCGGCGGCCCTTCTCGAGCCCCTTGTAGGGGACGCTCGTCTGCCCCCCGTAGAGGATGACGATCCCCTCGCCGAGCCCGTGGCGGGCGGCCATGAGCTGCCGCTTGAGTCCCTCGCCGAATGCCAGGAGCAGGGCGATCGAGGCCGTGCCCCAGGCGATAGCCGCGATCGTCATGGCGATCCGCTTGCGCTGCCGGAGAAAATCATCCACGGCGACCTTTACGATGAAAAATCGTCTCATGATTTGGCTCTACCAGCCGTAGGGGCTTGATTCATCAAGCCCCAATGGGCGTCATGAATGCCGCCCCTACATTTGCCGCCAACGTCCATCATAGCTTGAGCGCCTGGACGGGATTGAGCCTGGCCGCCCTCCGGGCCGGGAAGAAGCCCGAGAGGAAACCGATCACGCCGAGCAGGCCGATGGTGAGGGCCGCCACGGGGATCGAGATCGACGGGGTCCCGATGTACTCCTCCACCTCAAAGAGACCCACCGCCTCGACGATGCCCCACGAGACGGCAAAACCGAGCGCGCCCCCGATCGACATGATCACCATGGTCTCGAGGAGGAACTGGGAGAGGATGAGCCTTCGCTTGGCCCCCACGGCCATCTTGATCCCGATCTCCCGGGTGCGCTCCTCCACCACGGCGTTCATGATGTTCGAGACCCCGATCCCGCCCACCACGAGGGTGAAGCCGCCCAGGATCCCGAGAAAGATCTTGAAGCCGAGGAAGAAGTAGAGGAGGAACTTCTCCTGCCACTCGGCCGTGTCCCAGATCTGGACCGCCTCCTCGTCCTCGGGATCGAAGCGGTACTTCCTACCGAGGGCGCGGTAGATCCCGCTCGTCACGACCTCTCGGTCCCGCACGTCGTGGGGCTGTACGACCAGGTTGTTGATGTACCGGTATCCCGTCATCATGGCGAAGGTGGTGGCGGGAATTATCGTCTTGTCCTTGTCGCGGCCGCTGTAGCTCGAGTCCTGCTCTTTCTCCTTCATCACACCCACTACGAGAAAGGGGGCGCCGTCGATGAAGATGTTTTTTCCCACGGCGGTCCGCTCGCCGAAAAGGTCCTTCTTAAGCTGGTCGCCGATGAAGACGACGCGCCGCTGCCCCTCCAGGTCGAGGGCGTTGATGAAGCGCCCACCCGGCTCCGGGATGATGTTTCGGATGTCGCCGAAGCAGGGGTGGACTCCGACCATGTTGACACTCACCCGGTTCTTCTCGAACTGCACCGGCACGCTCCAGCGCGAGAACTCCGGGCTCACGTCGCGGATCGAGGGGACCTCGGCCAGCAGCACTGCCGCGTCCTCCTCGCGGAAGTGGATGGCCCGTCCTTTGGGGATCCCCTGGAAGGAGAGGCTGGTGCGGCCCGGCCAGAGGATCATGATCTTCTCGCCCAGGCCGTGGAAGGAGACGGCCACGTGGGCGTTCAGCCCGGTGCCGAGAGCAAGGAGCATCACCACCGAGGCGGTGCCCCACATCACCCCCAGGACGGTGAGCAGGGTCCTGAGACGCTGATAGCGAAAATCCCGCCACAGCTGTTCCAGGGCCATTCGAAACGACATTCTCTATCCTAACGCGGCCGAGCCGCAACCGAAAAGATGTGTAAGCAAGGGAAAAATGGGAAATTGGGAAAAGGGGAAATTTTTTTAAGATTTCTCCCTACGGTCGAAATGACATATCCGTTTTTTTCAAGACTATCATAGGAGATCTTTTCTTCTTTTCATCCCTTTCCCACTTTTCCAACTTTTCCCTTTTCCCTTTACTTACACATTAAGTGTGTGACGTTCGCACCACATCTGCGCAAGCAGCGAAGATGTGCGGATGAAAGGCTCTAGCGTGGCCGAGCCGCGGTCACTCGATCTCTTTGGGAGGACGCTCCACGAGATTGTCCCCCTGGCTCAACCCCTCGGTCACCTCGATCCGGATCCCGTCGCTCAAGCCCACCGTGATCGTGCGCTCTTCGATCTCGCCCGGGCTCAGCTGGACCTCGACCATGGGACCCTCGTCCCGGAAGGTGATGAGCCGCTCCGGTATGAAGAGGACATCCGACTTTTTTTGTATCACCACATCGGCGTTGGCCGAGTAGCCCGCCCGGAGCAGGGCGTTCCCGGAGTCCGTGATCTCGACCTCCACGTCGAAAACCGTGGCGTTGTCCTTTTTCCTCGCCTTGGGCGACAGTCGCGTCAGCCGGCCCGTGACCATGCTCTCCGGGATGGCCCCGACCTGTATGGAGGCCTCCATGCCGGGCGTGAGCCGCCCCACGTCGATCTCGTCGACGGTCCCCTTGAACAGGAGGTCGCCCATGTCGGCCAGAGTGAAGAGTACCGTGCCCGCCTGAAACGAGGTGAGCGGGACGACCGGGTCCCCGGCGTTGACCATCCTCTCGAGCACGGTCCCGGCGATCGGGGCCTTGACCACGGAATCCACGATCCGGTCGGCCAGCCGGGTGCGCCCTTCCTCGATCAGGGAGAGACGATCCCGGGCGAGCTGGACTTTGAGCCTCGTCTCTTCGAAGCGGCGCTCGCTCTCATCGTACTCTCGCCGGGAGATGAGCGTGCCGTCCAGAAGATCGCTGGCCCTGTCCATCTCCTTTCGAGCGTTAGAGAGGTTCACCTCTGCGATCTCGAGCTCCTTCCTGGCTTGAGTGCGCTCCAGAGGGGTGGGCTCGGGACTGATGTCGATGAGGGGCTGCCCCGCGGCCACCCGATCCCCCCCCTCCACATAGATCTCCTTGACGATCCCGGAGATCTTGGACTTCACGCCGACCTCGTGGCGCGGGTCGATCTGGCCTATGGCGATCGCCTTGTCCACGATCTCGCCCCGCTCGACATCCACGAGGGTGATCCCGTCTTCGTCCTCTCCCCCGAGGAAATGAAACGCGGCGCTCCCCCCGGCCAGGACGAGCAGGATGACAATGATCCAGATCCATTTCTTTTTCACGGGCATCTCCTAAAGGTAAGCAAAGTTGCCTTGAACAACAGAAAAGCTTCTTCCTCTGAGGAACCCAGGAACCCAGGAAGGGAATTCTTAAAAAAGACTGATTATTTTATTATCATCTCGACCGCTTCCTTTGTCATTTCGACCGCAGGGAGAAAACTTATCTTTTCGAAATGTGCCCTCGGA
>CAZFWM010000485.1:0-4584 GCA_964522545.1 uncultured Thermodesulfobacteriota bacterium | reverse complement strand
CATGAGCATGCCGGAGTCGAAGGTCGTCCACGGCTCGGGGGCGTGGTCCAGCAGGCGAAACTCTATCGGAGTGGGCTCTCTTTCCGTGGCTGCGTTGATTCCGGCGGCGAAGGCATCGAGCATGGCCCGATCTTCATCGGGAAGTGCGCTTAGCATCTCTTCCGCCATCAGGTAGAAGCCGATCATCCGGTTGAAGATCTCGAGCCGGGTGAACACCCCTTCCTCCACACGGTCGCCGACCAGCTCCCGCAGGCGCCCGGCGGCCAGGAACTTGAGCAGCTCGATCTGGAAGCGCCGGTCCCGCCCCTGCATGTAGCCGTATGCGAAATAGAGGGCCTCCTCGCTTTCCGCCCGGATGTGGGGCACGCCATACTCATCCAGCCAGACGGTTGCAGGGGAGGCGAGGCCGTCGACGGTAACGGTCTGCTCGCCCTTTTCCTCCGGCAGGTTCGGCGATATCCGATGGCCGAGATAGAGAACGGCCGGCGAGGAGCAGGATGCAAAGATGGTCACGAGGATAATCATCAAAGGTAGAGTCAAACGGTTCATTGAAAAGCTCCTTGTCCCCTCTGTTTCCCCTACGGGCACGATGCTGCGGAATTTTTCTTCTACCACACCCGGCATGACAAATTAAAGGTCTACCTCTTTATTGTCCTCTCTTCGAACATCTGGTAGTTCAGATTGCCGCCGATATCTTCTCGGTCGGCCTGGATGGAACCCGGCTGCCCACGCGTGTGCGGCAGTTGGCGGCGCTCGCGATGCCCGGGTCCGCGACCTCCTCGTCACGACGGACCGCAATCTTTACTGTGCTGGATTCACGATAGACCGGAAAAAGAAGACGGTTGCGACCTTGAAGGTGTTTCGGATCGAATAGCTCACTCCGAAAGACTTGCAAGCTTTATCGTTTAATTGTCTCACACAATAACATATCACAATTGAATGGCGCAATTTTCCCTCGTTCCCAGGCAGAGCCTCTGAACGAGAAAAAAGCGATACAACATTGAAACACACAATTACATTTTCTGATTGGGCGATACAATTAAATAAACTGCGAAGCACTCGTAATATGCCCGGGCGCGATGAATCGCGCCCCTACCTCTACAGCCGCGTGGCAATGTAGGGGCGACCGGCGGTCGCCCTGCCGTTGTCCCCTGCTCACATCACGGAGCCGATGAAGCACGGCCCGGCCGGGGGATTCACTGTAAGGCCGCTGGAGCCTGTGCCGCTGGTCCTGTTCGTCCACCGGGGCCGGACCCTTGATCACCTCGATCTTCTCGATATAAGAACAAAACTGCATCTTCGATGTGGACTCAATTAAGGGATGTCGCGAGGAGCGCCAGCGACGAAGCGATCCCCCGAGCCCATTGGCAAAGTGAGCATTAGGGGTTGCTTCGTCGCTTTCGCTCCTCGCAATCTTCGACTTCGCTTCGCTCGCAACATCCTCAAGGTGCGCAATAGCGATATGTGGACCGAGAGGTTTGCATTCGGGCTGGGAATCACCCTTCCAAACGGCCTCGCCTCGAAATGGAGCGACACCGGATTTGCCAGGTATGTGAGCACCTACTCGTCCCTGAAAGTGATCGACCTGAACACCGCCATGGCCTGGCAAATTTTCGACAAACTGTCCGTGGGCTTCGGATTCAGTCTGTATTACTCCGATGTGAAATTGCAGAGCATGGTTGATTACGGCAACTTTCTATTCAATCCCGGCGCCTTCGACGGGATGATGGAGCTCGAGGGCGATGGATTCAGCTGGGGGTACAACCTCGGCATTCTTTATCATTTGAATGATGAGCATAGTTTCGCGGTGACCTTGAAAAGTGCTTTTACGATCGACTACTCCGGCGAGATCCACCTGAAGGACATGCCCTGGTTTGTAAAGCTCTTCAACTTCCCGGACTACCTGGAGATCGGCCCCTCGTATGAGTCGAAGGTGGATACATCGCTGGAGTTCCCCATGGTGGTCGTACTGGGATACGCCTACCGCCCCATTGAAAAGCTGAAGCTGGAGGCCGAGCCTGCCCGATACTGATACTCATTTCGTGACCTCCGGCTTCGGATATCGCATTGGCAAGTTCGACATCGACGGTGCATTCCAGCTGATCCTGTACGAGGACCGGGTGATCGACAACAACGTCGACGATCATGAGACGCTCTCTTCGTCCAGCATTGACGGAACGTATGAAAACATTGCGGTCGGTGTGTCCCTGAGCTCTTGCTACCGCTTTTAAACTCGAAAAACAAACCACATCTCGAGGAAAAGTACGAAAAGGCGAGGCTCCACGCGGCCTATTTCGACACGTTGATGGCCATGATCGATCACACTACCATCGTCATCGACGGCGGCGGCAACATGAAGTACCAGAGCCCGAACATCTTCGAGATTGCTGGATGGACGGTGGACGAGATCATGTCCATGCACGGGTCGGTCATCGTACACCCGGATGACCTGCAGGTCACCATGGAGAAGACCATCGAGGTGCTGGAACAACCCGGCAAGCGCATTGATTACCGTTACCGCGCTGTAAACAAGGACGGCGGGATACGACATATCGACGCCATGGGAATCAATCTGCTGCACGACCCTGAAATAGAGGGGATACTTATTCTCTGCGTCGACGTCTCGAAATACATACACCTGGAAAAGGAGAATGAGAAGCTCCGGGGGGAGCTCCGACAGCTTCAGAAGATGGACACCATAGGTACCCTCGCCGGCGGCATCGCCCACGATTTCAACAACATCCTCCATATCATCAACGGCAGCGCATTCGTGGCTCGACAGAAAGTGCCGGCAGACAGCATCGCGCGCAAATATCTGGAGAACATCCTCGACACGTCCCACAGGGCCCGCGATCTCGTGATGCAGATTCTCACTTTCAGCAGGAAAGTCGAAAAAGAGCGGGGGCCCTTGGGTATTCGATTCGGAAGTGTACCAGCGGAGCCGAGGCAATCGAGGTCTTCTCAAAAAATCCGGACAATTTCGACCTCGTGATCACCGATCTGAACATGCCGAAAATGAACGGAATCGAAGCGGCGCAGACACTCCTGAAGATCAACCCCAGCATTCCCATTATTCTGACAACCGGATATGCAGGCGATGTGATCGAAGGCAAAGCCAGGCAGGTGGGAATAGACCATATTGTCATGAAACCATATGGTCCTCATCAGATCGGAAGGGCTATTCGCAGAATCCTCTCTGAATTCAACTGATGATCCGAGGCCCATAGTGGCAAGATACATTCAAACCGCAATATCTGCAGATATGAAAAGGATACATGCACTTCAAAGAAGGCCCACAATGACGCACCGCGCTGGGCGCGGAAGGGCCTGTTCTTGTGATTTTTGGTCTCCGCGCCTCTTTCAGGGGCAATGTCGTTCATGGAGTATTCTGTCAACCTTTTCCGTTTTGCTGGGCCAAACCTCGTAAAAAGCTTAACGGTCTTACAGCGTCATAAAGGGCCGGCACAGAAAAACGTCCCTATATATAAGTAGATAGCTCAAATATTTTTGTTTTTTTTCTTGACAATGCGCCTGGATAGGCGACAATAATGGGTTGAGTAAAAGGCGCAGCCATTATGGGCGCAGTATAACTTTTTTCAACTATTTTCTTTCCATCGAGGGGATGTTTCGGGTATTTTTTTCTAATATTTAAGTGGAAAGATCTTTTTATGGTATAATTGTAGATAGGTGAGGGGACTTTCTCCTTCCCTTATTCTGATAAATCTCAGGTACAGCTTCGATAAAATTAACTTCTTCAAGAACAAGGGGGTAGGTCATGAAGAACTTAATTTCTATTGGCTTGGCATTTTTCCTGATCCTCACTTTGAGCGCACACCCAACCCAAGCCGCCACGATCCACGTCCCAGCCGATTACGCAACGATCCAGGGCGCGATCGACTCAGCTGTGGACGGAGATATGGTTCTCGTCTCCTCAGGCACATATTTCGAAAATATCGACTTCCTTAGAAAGGGGATTATTCTATTAGGTGAATCAGGTGCTGAAAATACTGTCATTGATGGAGGTCTTTGCACCTCGGGAGAGAATTCCTGTTCTGTGGTGACTTTTGGGTATGTGCCAGAAACTGCAGTGTTGGATGGTTTCACAATTACAAATGGTATTGGCACTGATGTAGTCGGTAAAATGATTACAGGAGGTGGCATTTATTGCCATCACGATTCCAAACCAACTATCGCGAACTGCATAATTACAGGCAACTCGGCATTTAGAGGGGGCGGGATTGGAACTGAATTCGGCGGCAATTTGCCAGTGATAAAAAATTGTATAATTAGGGGCAACCACGGCTCAGAAGGGGGCGGAATTCGCGTTAGGGGTGCGGCAACGATTATACAATGTACCATCACCGGGAATAGCTCATCACGAACAGGGGTAGGATTTCATTGCAAGGAAGATGAGTGTTCCGCTACGATCACGAACAGTATCTTGTGGGGAGACGAGGCACCTCATTCCCCTTTTGGGAATGAGATATTCGGCGAACCAGTCGTCTCTTATTCAATTGTTGAGGGAGGCTTTTATAATGGCCCCGAAAATCTGGACAGGTGTATAAGGTGGATTTGAGGAGGAGA
>CAZFWM010000484.1:0-4657 GCA_964522545.1 uncultured Thermodesulfobacteriota bacterium | reverse complement strand
CAGTGCTTTGCCATTACAAGCCTCTCCTTTTTATCTCCATGTTTCCTTTCGAACTAACGCATTTTAATTATTTACTTTTTCCGTTGTCGATGTCAAGAAAAACACAAAAACCAGCAAGGATGCCGGCTTTACTTTCTGTTCCCCCCTCATGGCCGCTGAGTCGTCCCTTCACTAAACAACATGTATCCAAGAAAAAGCACATATCCAAGGTAAGGCGTCTTCCCGATCTTTAGCTGTTATCCTGACTCCGTATCGGCCGCGCTCAGTTACGATCTGTCCATTATCGTCTCTTCCATCCCATGTGGCAAACTGCCAGCCGGGATTCTTGCTCGTCCAGTCGTGAATTCTTCGAACCTGGGTCATTTCAGGCTTGTAAAAGAAGGCACGAACAATGTCCATTTGAACGATACATGGCGGGAGGCTCACCGTGTAGAGGATATTCAGAGAGCCCTCTGTTCCGGGCGAAAAGAATAAAGGAGAGACATAAGGTTTCCCGATTGCCGGAGGAATATTCGGAATAACGAAAGAATGGGGCGTAAATGAATCACCCAGGATGGAGATCTCACTGAGAGTGGACGGCCCCAGAGACTTGCGGGATGCATACTGAAGGTATTGCACCCCCTGTTGCGAGATGCCCATGGCCTCCAGGCATACCCGGTCCACTGCCAAAGAATTACGACCGGCGAATGCCAAATTCATTCGTATGGGATCTCCCCAGGTGGGTCCAAATCCTTCCATACCCCATATCCCGTCTATGACGGCGAAATCGATCGGCCTTATCATGTTGAGGTCCGGGATGGTCTGGTGAATACCCCGCTCATGCAGCCCTGCACGCCAGTAAGGGACGCTGGGGATCACATAGCGATCAAATCTCGTAAGGCCGACCAGGTTCTTCATGGACAGCGTTACCAATGTATAACTATGCGTCTTCAATTTGCCCGCACTGATAAAAAAGACGTCGTTTCTCATAACGCATTCCGGCATGTAAAGATACCGGTAGGCCAATCCTTTGGGTACTTTTACCAACTGTTCAGGCTGATCATTCAAATCCACCAACTGCACGCGCCCGCTCGGATCATAGGTACTGAAAAAGTCGTAGCCACATGCTGAGAATGGAGCTTCGCCCTGGCTCCCCTCTACAATGAGTATACTTTTAGCGCCGTCCCGAAGTGCAAGATCGACCAATGCACGCACCACCTCAGGGTCGGTCGTGATACCGGCATCGGCCGGCTCATCCGCAATGAGATTCGGCTTGATCACCACCGTACGGTCGGCCACGGACGTGGAGGGCCATTCGCCGCAAGCCTTGATAGCCGCTATTGTGGCCTTGTAAGGATCTGTTCGATGCCCTACTCCAACTCGATATGGAGAGGCAAAAGACAAGCGTGGGCCGGCAGCACACAATGCCAGCCCACCGGAAGTGAGCTGCAAGAAACGGCGTCTGTCGATTTTGGGGCCTGGATTCGGCTCGCGTTCCTTTGTTTCTTTCAAGTGGACACAGTGCTGCGGCATTACTTACATCTCCATTTAATTTCTTCATACTTCTTTACTGTTATTATATGATTTTATCGGTCCGTCGTCAATAAAAATCGGCTAATCTACTGTTCCGCCGCCACGTCATCTTTCCAGAAAATCGAGCAGGACGCCAAGCAACTCCCCGGGCTTTTCCCACATGGCCAGGTGACCGCACCCCGGAAGGGCATGGAAGCGAGCCCCGGGGATCCCCTCGGCAAGAATCTCCCCGTTCGAGAATGGGACCCGGGGGTCCCTGTCGCCGTGAATCACCAGTGTCCCGGCCCGGATCTCTTTCAACCGGGCTGTGAGGTCTGTGGACCGTACGGCCTGGTAGTGGGAGAGGAAGGTGCGCACAGGCGTGGGCTGCGCCATGGCGATGGAGACGAGCTCGTCGATCTCGTCCGGGTGCGCATCGGCAAAGCCGGGTGCGGCAATGGCGCGCATGGTGTTCCGCACCGTCACCGCGGCCGGCTGTCCCCGCGGGGGCACCAGGAGGCGGGCGATATCAAGCCCGGACGCCACCATCTCGCTCCCTCCCGGCCCCGTGGAGAGAAGCACGAGCTTCTCCACCAGATCCGGGTACCGCAGCGCCATGGACTGGGCGATCAGCCCACCCATGGAGATCCCCACCAGGTGGGCCCTGCTCACTCCAAGCGATCCGAGCACACCGACGGCGTCGTCGGCCATCCGGTCGATGGGATAGGTCCCCCGCGGTTTGCTCGAGGCCCCTGTGCCCCGGTTGTCGAGGGTGATCACTTTGTACCGGCGAGCCAGCCCGGCCGGCACCGTCTCCCCCCAGTCGGCGGCCCGCCCCCCGAGGCCCATCAGCATCAGCACCGCCTCGGCCCCCTCGCCCCGGAGGTAGCAGGCAATCTCGATCTCTCCCAGCGTCACTTTTTTTTCCATGATTTCCATCGACAACTCTTCTGTAGATCTCTCACCGAGCCGCCACTATCCTCCGACGATCCACCAGGGCAGTCACGGCCATCACCACGAACCAGGCAAGTACGACGCCGCCCGACAGGCTGAATTGCCTTCTCATAAAACGACAAATATCCAAGAAAAGCCGCACATCTCCCAGGGGAGGCTTTCATAATCTTTTGCCGATATCTTGACGCCGTACCAGCCGGGCTCGGTTACGATTTGTCCATTATCGTCTCTTCCATCCCATGTGGCAAACTGCCAGCCAGGCTTCTTGCTCGTCCAGTCGTGAATTCTTCGAACCTGGGTCATTTCAGGCTCGTAAGGGAAGGCACGGACAATGTCCATTTGAACGACACATGGCGGAAAGCTCAGCGTATAGATGATATTCAGAGAGCCCTTTGTTCCGGGCGAAAAGAAAAAAGGAGAGACATAGGGCTTCCCGATTACCGGAGGAATATTCGGAATAACGAAAGAATGGGGCGTAAATGAATCACCCAGGATGGAGATCTCACTGAGAGTGGACGGCCCCAGAGACTTGCGGGATGCATACTGAAGGTATTGCACCCCCTGTTGCGAGATGCCCATGGCCTCCAGGCAGACCCGGTCCACTGCCAAGGAATTTCGACCGGCGAATGCCAAATCCATTCGTATGGGATCTCCCCAGCTGGGTCCCTTTCCCTCCATGCCCCATATCCCGTCTACGACGGCGAAATCGATCGGTCTTATCATGTTGATATCCGGGATGCTCTGGTGAATACCCCGCTCATGCAGCCCCACACGCCAGTAGGGGTCGCTGGGGACCTGATAGCGATCAAATCTCGGAAGGCCGACCAGGTTCTTCATGGATAGCGTTGCCAATGTAATCATATGCGTCTTCAATTTGCCCGCACTGATAAAAAAGATATCGTCTCCCATAATGCAATCCGGCATGTAAATATACCGATAGGCCAATCCTTTGGGTACTTTCACCAAATGATCAGGCTGATCATTCAAATCCACCAACTGCACGCGCCCGCTCGGATCATAGGTACTGAAGAAGTCGTAGTCGCATTCTGAGAATGGAGCTTCGCCCCGGCTCCCTTCTACGATGAGGACACTTACAGCGCCGTCCCGGAGTGCAAGATCGACCAATGCACGCACTACCTCAGGGTCGGTTGTGATACCGGTATCGGCCGGCTCATCCGACATGAGATTCGGCTTGATCGCCACCGTACGGCCGGCCACGGACGCGGAGGGCCATTCGCCGCAAGCCTCGATAGCCGCCATTGTGGCCTCGTAAGGATCTGTTCGATGCCCTACTCCAACTCGATATGAAGAGGCAAAAGACAAGCGAGGGCCGGCAGCACACCATGCCAGCCCACCGGAAGTGAGCTGCAAGAAACGGCGTCTGTCGATTTTGGGGCCTGGATTCAGCTCTCGTTCCCTTGTCTCTTTCGAGTGAACAAAGTGCTGCGGCATTGCTTAAATCCCCTTCTTTTCTCTTTATATCCCTTTATTTTAATTATATGTTCTTACTATACTTCGTGTCAATAAAAATCTGTTAATCTAAGGTAGTTTCGAAACTTTTTCCGCTTATTCTTGTTTTGATCATTAGTTCCTAGTATTTTTTTGCTTTTCTGATAAAAACCAAGTAATTATTCCATCCATGGAGGTGAAGTAACATGAATCGATCCACTTTATTACTGGTATGCTCCTTGGTGATCGGGATCGGACTGACCGGATGTCACAGTACTGTCTCTCCGGATCCCGAAGGGGCGGTCTATCCGGATCCCGATTGGGCCGTCGAGACACCGGAAGCTCACAATTTGGATTCGGCCCTCCTTCAGGAAGCCGCCGACTATGCCGAAGAGCATGACTCCAACGGCCTTGTGATAACGCGCCACGGTGTCATCGTCGGTGAATGGTACTGGAATGGCGGGGATAAGATGAGCGAACAAAATATCTTTTCGGCCACCAAGTCCATCACCAGCGCATTGGTGGGAATCGCCCAGGACCGGGGTGAGCTGGATATCGAAGAAAAGGCGTCGAAATACATTCGCCAGTGGATCGGCACGGACAGCGAGGACGTGACCATACGAAACCTCATCAGCAATGATTCGGGCCGCGAGTGGGATCTGGTCACGGATTATTTCCGGATGTACGCGCTTGCCTTCGATAAGACGGCAACTGCCTATCCGGTTGACTCAGCATGGTACAACATCTTGTATGTAGTGGGTCC
>CAZFWM010000483.1:0-4662 GCA_964522545.1 uncultured Thermodesulfobacteriota bacterium | reverse complement strand
ACGGCGTCGGCACTGAGCCCGAGGATGTGGCAACCGGGGACTTCAATGAGGACGGCCATCAGGACCTCGCCGTGGCGAACATCTTCAGCGGCGATATTTCGATCCTCCTCGGCCGCGGGGATGGGTCCTTCCAGGAGGCCATAAATTACGACATCGGCGCGGTCATGGCTGTAGCCACAGGGTACTTTGACGAGGACGGACACCTCGATCTCGCCGTCGCCCGCTATGGATTCATCATCAGGGGCTATATTCTCTTCGGCCGCGGGGACGGCTCCTTCCGGGCCGCTGTAGAATATGACATTGGCGAAGCATCCATATGGTACGAGGTAGCAGCTGTGGTCCCAGTGGACTTTGACGGGAACGGCCATCTCGACCTTATCGTTGCTGGCAATCCTTTCGTATCGATTCTTTTAGGCAACGGGGACGGCACCTTCCAGGACGCCCTCCTCTCCGGGGGGTTTTTCGCAAAGGGTTTGGCCACAGAAGACTTTAACGAGGACAGCCACCTCGACCTCGCCGTCGCGAATTTAGAAGAATACGCCTCGATTCTCCTCGGAAACGGGGATGGCTCCTTCCAGGTCAGCTCCGACTATGTGGCCGGCCAGCAGCCAGTGAGTATGGCCGCAGGGGACCTCGATGAGGACGGCCATCTCGACCTCGCCGTGGCCAACGCTTGGGGGTTCATCATCAACGCCTCGATTCTCCTCGGACACGGGGACGGCTCATTCCAAGACGCCCGCTACTTAAGCACCGGCGCCGGCTATTCTACCAGTCCGAACGATGTGGCCCTCGGGGACTTCGACGATGACGGCCATCTCGACCTTGTCGTGGTTAACGGCTCTACCGACAACGTCTCGGTCCTCCTTGGAAACGGGGACGGATCTTTTCAGATGGCCTTTCACTTCGAGGCCGGCGACGTTCCAAAGGCAGCGGAGATAGGGGACTTTGATGAGGACGGCCGGCTCGACCTCGCCGTCGCCAACTACAGCAGCGAAAACATCTCTATTCTACTCGGCAATGGGGACGGCACATTCCAGGAAACCGTCCACTACGGCTCCGGTCTTGCTCCAATTGATGTGGTCATCGGGGATTTCGATGAGGACGGCCGGCTCGACCTCGCCGTGCCGAACGAATTTGACAACGATGTCTCTATTTTCCTGGGCAACGGGGACGGCACCTTCCGGGAGCCCCTTAATTTCGCGGCCGGCGAGAGGCCGAATGCCGTGGCCATGGGGGACTTCGATGAGGACGATCATCTCGACCTCGCCTTTCCCAGGTGGTACGGCGAGCTCTCGATTCTCCTCGGAAACGGGGATGGTACATTTCAGGACTACGTCCACTACGAAATTGGTTTTAGAGGAGATCAACAAAGAGATGTGGCCGTATGGGACTTCGATGAGGACGGCCATCTGGACCTCGCCCTCGCGGCCCCCCACAACGTTCCTGTCCTCCTCGGCAATGGGGACGGTACTTTCCAGGACGCCGTCAAGTACGGCGGCGGGACGGGATCAATGGCCCCGGGGGACTTCGACGAGGACGGCCACCAGGACATGGCCATTACGAGTTATGATAGTATATCGATTCTCCTCAACCGGCTCGACCATGATGAAGACGGCCATATCTCAATTATTCATGGAGGAGAGGACTGCGACGATGAGAACCCTCAGGTCCACCCGGGCGCACCCGAGGTTTGCGACGGAAAGGACGACGACTGCGACGGCGTCATGCCGGACGACGAGATCGATGCCGACTCGGATGGCTGGATGATCTGCGCCGGCGACTGCGACGACGCCGAGCCGCTCGCCAACCCGGGAATGGAGGAGATCCAGGGGGACGGGATCGACAACGACTGCGACGGCTATGTCGACGAGAGCTGCTTTATCGGTTCGGTCATGTGAAGGGCGATAAGATTTCTCCCTTAGTCCTTGTTCCGAGGCTCCGCCTCGGAACGAGGGTGTCGAAATGACGAAGGGATTGTCTAAATAACAAAAGGAGTGTCAAAAAAAATGCCTCTCGAGATCAATACGGACCTGGCCCAAACCATCCGGGACGAGTGCGGCGAGAGCGTGTACCTTTGCTATCAGTGCAAGAGGTGCACTTCCGGATGCCCCGTGACCGAGCACTTCGATCTGGCGCCGAACCAGCTCATGCGCGCGGCCCAGTTCGGCCGGACCGAGGAGATCCTCAACTCCCGGACGATCTGGCTCTGCGCCGTCTGCGAGACCTGCGCGACCCGCTGCCCCCAGGGGATCAACATCACCGCCGTCATCGACCTCTTCCGGATCATGGCCCAGCGCGAGGAGGTCCGCCCCCAGGTGCCCATGGTGACCGACTTTTACAAGGCCTCCCTCCGGGGGATCAAGCTCTTCGGGCGGATGTTCGAGGCGGGCCTGATGGGCGAGCTCTACATGCGCCAGCTCCTACGGGGCGAGCTCGACTTCCGGCAGCTCTTCGGCGAGGACATGGGCATGGCGCTGAAGATGATGATGGCCGGCAAGCTGAGCCCGATCCCGAGCCGCGGAAAGCCGCCCAAGGAGGGTCCCGCCTCACCGGCTGTGACGGAGCCCAGGACGATCGCCTACTTCTCGGGCTGCAGCCTGCACGGCACTTCGAAGGAGTACAACCTCTCCACCCGGGCCGTGATGTCCGCCCTCGACTGGACCCTGCAGGAGCCGAAGGACTGGTGCTGCTGCGGGAGCACTCCGGCCCACTCCACGGACCACGTCCTGGCCGCCGAGCTCCCCATGCGCACCCTGGCCCAGATGGAGCGCGAAGGCCACAAGAACATGGCCTTCCCGTGCCCCTCGTGCTTCCAGCGCTTCCAGGCCGCAATTCACTCGGTCGATGAAGATGAGGCCCTGGCCGGCGAGGTCCGGGCCCGGACCGGCTACCTTCCCTCGGGCGGCCTGAAGATGGACCTCCTCCTCTCCACGGTCACCGAACGGGTGGGGTACGAGGCGGTGGCCGACAGGGTGACCCGTTCCCTGGAGGGGCTGAAGGTGGTCTGCTACTACGGCTGTACCCTCACACGACCGCCCCGCCTCACCAAGGCCGAGAACTGCGAGTACCCGACGAACATGGACCGCCTCATGGAGGCCCTGGGCGCGGAGTTCATCGACTGGTCCTACAAGACCGACTGCTGCGGCGTCTCCCTCGGCATCACCCAGCTCCCCATCGCCTTGGGCATGAGCCGAAAAGTACTGACCGACGCAAAGGCGGTCGGCGCCGAGGCCGTGGTCGTGGCCTGCCCCCTCTGCCAGATCAATCTCGACTCCCGCCAGAAACAGATCGAGAAGACCTTTCAGGAGAACTTCGGCCTCCCGGTCATCTACTTCACTCAGCTGATGGGGGTGGCCTTCGGACTCGAAACCAAGGCACTGGGCCTGGACAAGCACTTCGTGGATCCGGTGGGCTTCCTTCGGGAGAAGGGCCTTCTGGGCGGCTGAATCGGTCTCGCAAGGCGTTCCCATTCCGACGAACTTATCCCGGCTTATCCAGGAAATTTTTCTCGCCCAACTCCCAGTCGTTCCCGCGAAACATGTCCCCGTAAAAGCGGGGAGCGGGAACCCATTGTTGTTCTCACTTTCTGGATGCCCGCTTTCGCGGGCATGACGGTGCGAGGGTAAATTGGATCTCCTAAACGATCAAATTGCTTTCACCCTTGAATTATGGTATCCTCCAAGGATCCGATAGAAACATAAGAACCCGAACCACGAGGAGATGCCATGAAGAAAACTAAGATGATCGTAGCCCTCGGAACCGCTATTCTTGTTTTCTCCCTTGCCGCCCCGACCCGGGCCGAGCTCATCCGTCTCTACCCTGAGGACTTTGGGTCCTTTCGTCCCGAGCTTCTCTCCATAGTCAATCCATTTATCGATTATCTTACCGGACTCACGGTTCCCATCTTCGAAGAGGCCCTTGTCGATGATTTCTTCTGCGACTCGCTCGTAGCCACGATGGAGGCGTTTATTATTTTCGATATCACCGACTCCTATTTTCACCTATACTGGGATACATCCGGCGAAAATGACCTCGTCTTCCAGGGCGTCTTCGATCAATGGTCTTTTGTTGGCGACTTCGACCTGGTGGGAGAGGACTGCATTGGGTTCATCGACTTCGAGATGGAGCTTCTCGAAGGCGATATGGGGGCCACCTCGACCTTGTTCGATATGGTGCTGATCCCATACTGGAATACGGAAACAGAGAGCTTGGAGCTTCATCACAAGATGTACGGGAGCGAGAAGATGTATGAGGTTACATTTCAGGACTTCTTCCTCGACCTCGGCCTCATCTGGCCCCTGGACGAAATACTGGAGCCCATGATCCAGGATTGGCTCCAGGTGGGACTCCAAGACATCCTGCGGCACGCACTGCTCGGTCCGGATGGGCCCGTCTTCGGCGTGGCCCAGGCGGCGATGATCTGGCTCTATAACTTCCACCAGGCCTTTGGGTGCACTGTCTACTACGACTCTTCCTTGCCTGTGGAGGCAGTTGGCCTCGACCAGGCACTCGCCGACCTCGGCGTCTGTCTCCTTCCGGCCCTTCTCATCTTCGGGCTCAAGCGCCGGAGGAGGCGGTAGGGAAGCTTCGTTTCCTCGGTAAGGGCTTGCCCTGCCCGGGCGCGATGAATCGCGCCCCTACTGAAGCAGCGACAATTCTTTG
>CAZFWM010000482.1:0-4669 GCA_964522545.1 uncultured Thermodesulfobacteriota bacterium | reverse complement strand
CCTGAAGCTCTCTCAGCCCCGCTATCAGCTTCGCGCCCATCCGTTCGGCGTTCCCGCACAGGTCGTTCTTTTCGATGTACTCGATCGCGGCCAGTGATGTGAGGCAGGTGATGGCGGTGCCGCCGAAGCTGTTCACGTGGAGAAATGGATTTGCCTCGGTGAACTCGGCGACCCTCTGGTTGAACATGACGGCCGATATGGGGAGGAATCCCCCACTGAGGCCCTTTGCCAGCACCATGATGTCCGGGGAGACGTTCCAGTGCTGGCACCCGAACATCCTGCCCGTGCGGCCCAGGCCGGTCTGTACTTCGTCGAGGATCATGAGGACGCCGCGCCTGTCGCATATCTCCCGGACCCCCGGCAGATAATCGTCCTCCGGTACGATGATGCCACCTTCGCCCTGGATGGTCTCCATGATGACGGCGGCCGTATCGTCGTCGATGGCCTCCTCCAGCGCCTCCAGATCGTTGAACGGCACATGGCTGAATCCGGGCATCAGCGGGAGGAACAGGGCCTTGTAGAGATCCCGGCCGGTCGCGGTCAGGGCATAACCGGTGTGGCCGTGGTAGCCGTTCACGGTGGAGACGATCTTCGTTTTCCACGTAGCGCCCTTGGCGAACTTGATGGCGCTGTCGATGGCCTCGCCGCCGCCCGAGGCGAAGAAGGAGTACTGGAGCCCCTCCGGGGCGATGCCGGCCAGCTTCTCCGCCAGTGCGGCCCGCTGCGCGATCAGACCGATCCACCCGCCCATGTCGAACCGGTCGACCGCCTTCTTGATGACCTCGGCGATCTCCTTGTTGTGCCTCCCGACGCTGAATATGCCGGCGCCCTCCACGCAGTCTATGAACTCCTCTCCCGACATGTCCGTGACGGTCGCGCCGGAGCGCTCCCACTCCACGATGTCCAGCGACGCCATGGCCAGGGTGTCGACCGCCATGGAGTTCACGTGTTTCCTGTACTTGGCCACCACCTCGTCCCGAAAGGCCTTCCTGTCGATGCCCTCGTCGAAAAAATCCTCGATTTTCATGGCTCTCTTCCTTTCTTAGTCCATCGCAAAGGAAATCCAAATTTTTCCGTCAAAGAGTTTTAACGCAGAGACGCAGAGAGAAGAGAATCAAGGGAGAATACGGAAAAAGTCATGGAAGTTGCGAGGGGCGAAGCCCCGAAGCAATCCCCCGAGCTCAACCTGCCAGGGTGCTCAGTGGATTGCTTCGTCGCTGGAGCTCCTCGCAACGACCCTCAATTGAGTCTTATTGAATCAAATAAAAAAATCCTCTGCGTCTCTGCGACTCTGCGTTAAAAAAAACTGGGAGCCAAAGGCCGCCAGAAGGGCGATAAGTCCATGATTCCGATGAAACAGTACCCGTCGTTTGCGTCATCGCGGTCTTCGTCGCCGCTGCTTTTTCCCCTAAACGGTTTCCTGAGCTCATATCGTATCCCGCCGGGCCCGCCTTTCCCGGGAGGGGGTTCCTTCCCCCACTCAGAGGCTTCATCGGCCCGCTCTTCCATTAGGTAATAGGCCCAGGCCGGATCCGTATCTTTCAGCGGATCGCCGGCCGACGGATCCATTCGAACATATTTCTCGAAGAAGGCAAGGCCGTACCGGCATATGGCGTTCATCTGGTCGATGCTCTCCACCGCCTCATAAAGCGGGAGCTTGCCGCACCCCCTGTTTCCAAAAGTGAAATGAGTGCCCCCCCTCGAGACGAGATAATATTTCGGCGGGCCGGCCCTGTCATAGATGACTCGCCGGGGAAGGTCCGGGCAGAGGCCCGGCGAATCATATTCCCCCACCATGAGCATGAGAGGGACATCGATATTGTTCAGGCCGTCCTCGAAAGGATACCCGGGTGCAGAGAATATCAGCGCGGCCTTGATCCTGTCGTCCTCGAAGGTCTCGTCCGGGTGCGCCCCGATCTTTCCCAGAGTGGTCGCCCCGCCCAGAGAGTGACCGCAAATGCCGATCGCGTCTTCCTTCACGGCCTGGTGGAAGGTTGATCCGGAGCGTCGACTCTGATCCAGCATCGTATCGATGACAAATGATGTGAGAGGCAAACGGTGCTTTGCAAGATACGAGAGGAGGGCCTCTCGGTCCCGGTTCATCTCTCTGACGAACCGCCCGGCGATTGCGACGACGCGCACAGGGTGACCCGTGTTGCCTTCTTTTATCCTGGAGAAGGCGATCTGCCGGTCATGGGCCGGCGGAATCGTGTCGCTGTAGTCCGCGGCCGCACATATATAGCCGCATCTCGCCAGATACTCCATGAAATAAGCCGAGTTGTATCCGGAGCCGTAGGCGCCGTGAACAAAGACGATGAGCGGATATGGGCCGCCTTTACCCGCAATGGAGGCATCCGGGGCGACCCGACTCATGCAGTTTTCCTCTGCCGGGTAGGTAAAGGGGTGAGGTTTCTCTTCGGTGGGATACCAGACGGCTACCGTCACGCTCTCTATTTTTCCCCCCGAACCGACATAATCGAAGTCGAAAATCCTCAACCCCGCGTTGTATCCCGACGATGGTGAAGGCATTCCATCCTCGTCTTCATTCAAATCGTTTTTCGAAGAGGAGCAATAGATGAATCCGGCGCCCAGAAACAGTGACGCCAGCAGTGCTCCGATCCATCTTTTTTGTTTCCAGGGATTATTCATATCAGTTGCAATTTTACCCTGAGATGGCTACGCTCCAACCCGTCCTCCGGAACAGAAAGGTAGATGATGATGAACGGTTTTTTCAAGTGGACCTTCATGGCGATCATCGCGGCGGTCACTCTCGTCGGATTCACGGGCCGCTCCGCTTCGTTCTATGACGCGAGGGGCCTCGGTGCCGCTCTCTCGGGCTTCCGATCCCCGGCGGCCCCCGGCCCGGACAGAGACGACGTCCTGTACATCGGCAGAGACGACCCGGATGAGATCGTCACGATCACCGGCACCTACATCCTCGAAAGCCATATCGTGATCGAGAACCAGGGCCGTCTGGAGCTCATCGACGCCACGGTGACCCTGCAGGGCGACATCGTCATCGAGGACGACGGGGCCCTCACGGTGAGCAACACGGAGCTCACCTTTTCCCAGCTCTACGCCCACGAGTTCGGCCTTCTCGCCTGGGACCGGGCCGATATGGTGATAGAGAATTCGATCATCTCAGGCCAGGGGGCAATTATCAAGGGCGCCCTCGCCGGCGAGGCCTCGGCCCGGCTCGAGGCCGCTGATTTCACCGACGGAATGACCGTGTCCCTGATGGAGTCCTCATCCCTGAGCCTGAGCGAGATGTCCGGGTTCATCGAGGCCATCGTGAGCGACGAGGCGGCCCTCGATGCGGCGGACTCCCAAGCGGTGCTGCTCCTCATCTGGCTCGCCATGCCCGAGGGAGCGACCGGCACCTTCTCTCTACCTCCCTGGGGTCCTGTCGGCTCTCTGGCCTTCCCCGGTGATTTTCCGGGCGTGACAGGGATCGGCTACACGGTCTCGATCGTCGACATGGAGATGGTGATCTTCTCGCTCCTCTCTCTGGCCGGGAGCGATGTGACGATCTCGGACTCCTTCATTCTGGCCGTCGGCCTCCTATTCACCGAGGGCGACTCACATGGCCTCGTCGGGCTCCAGTATTATTCCGAGTACAGCGACTTCACCCTGGCCCTCGGCGATCGGGGCCTTCGTCTGGTCGATACAGTGCTCTGGACCTGGAACGTCTATGCCGCCGGCTCCTCCGTGATGACCGTCCTGGACAGCACCGTGGGGGAGATCTTTTCTATGGAGAATGCCACGGCCATCGTCCAGTCCTCGACGTGCGACGGCAACGGCGGGTACGTGAGCGCCCAGGGTTACTCAACGCTGATCGTGATCGATTCGGTCATCATTCCGAAGGTCATCACCATGGGCTTCTCCGCCACGACCCTGGCCGAGAGCGAGCTCAACGGGGAGATCTTCGTCTCCGAGGTCTCCGCCCTGGCCGTCGTAAATCCCGTGGGAAGCTACGTGGCCACCCCGCTGGACGCGGGCGTGCTCATCGAGGGGGCCATCGATCCGCCTCCGGAGCCGTACGTGGGGGGCACCCTGTCGATCACCGGGACCGCGGACATCCGGCCCGGCCCCGACTCTCCGATCACGTACGCAGGCTACGAGCTCCAGTACGGGAGGGGCTCCGGCCCGAGCACGTTCACGCCGATCGGCTCCTATCACACAGAGGCGGTGCACGAGGGCGAGCTCGAGGTCTGGGACACCGAAAAATTGAGCCCCGGCCTCTACACCCTCAGGCTTCTAATCTATTTCGAGGAGAGGGAGGAGCCGGCCGAGATACTGAGGGAGGTTCGCCTCGAGCTCCCTTCAGATCTTCAAGCCCTGATCGACGCCCTGGCCTTGCTGGGGCTGGCGGGCTGTCTGATGGGGGGCGGAGAGGAAACGCCACCTGCTCCCCACGGAGAAGGCGGCGGCGGGAGCGGGGGCTGTGGATGTGCCTATTACCGGGCGTCCGCGGAGAGCGCGTTGGTCTCCTCGGCGGTCGTCTACCTGCTGCCTGTGCTCTTCATCGGCGTCCTGAAACGCCGGGTGCGGAGGAAGTCGTAGTAGGGGTTTGATTCATCAAACCCGATAGCTTCCTGACTCGTTCCGAGGCTCTGCCTCGGAACGGAATCCCGCCGGGGCTCCGCCCCGGGATCTCACATCTACTCAA
>CAZFWM010000481.1:0-4693 GCA_964522545.1 uncultured Thermodesulfobacteriota bacterium | reverse complement strand
CTGTTATATCCTTATAATAAATGCCGTCGCTGCCCTTCCAGACAACATAATTGCCTGAAATAGCAGGCGCTTTCTGATCTCCGGCCCCTTGGAAAACAGGAAATGGCGGCTCACCTGATGACAAATCCTTCCCCCAAATATCCCAGTCTCCACTGCTCCTGTCCTGCCAGACGACGATATCTCCATCGACCGCTGGATATGATTGTTCATAACTGCCTATGGTGATATCGTCACAAATAGTAAACGGGTCCGTTCCCTCACAACCTCCGCTTATGTCCAAATATTTTCCATAGATATCCGAAGTGTCACCCGCAACCGCCTCCCATATTACTATGGGACAATTAAGTGTAGGAGATAGGGAAATATCGGGATTTCTTTGATTATTTGGACCAAAATAGACTGGAAATTCGGCAGCTATGGCTGTAGCTACCATGCTGAAAAGAACAACGATAATAAGGGCAATCCGTTTCATGGCGCGCCTCCCTTCGAAGAAGTTAGTATGGTTCAAGAACAAATTCCGGACCGATCGGCTACTGAGAAGCCGGGTATGGAGTATCCAGCAAAACGACGCCCGGGTTGTCGGATGCACCCGGGTCCAGGACGAAAAACGAGGGGGCCTTGTCCGTGTCGGTGACCCGGGCGTAGCTCCCGCCGTCAAGGGTCAGGCGGGCATCCCCGTAGATCGAGGCAACGGCCGGGGCGGAACCGAACCCGGGAGATCCGCTCACCCGCGCCGAGTCCGAGCCGTTTGTGCCGTTTATGCTGCTGATTCCCGGCGTTCCCGCCGGTGATGCGATCCCCCTGACCCAGTACGATCCGGGAACAAGGCCGTCGGTCGAATCGAGCACCTTGGTGCCGAAGACCCCGGTCTCACCGGCAATGGCCACTTCTCTGATGAGCAGATCGTCACTATTGGCGGTCCGGCCCGGGACCGGGGCCGAAAGTCCGTCACCGGCTTTGTCCAGCCAGAGCTGAATGTACGCAGAGGAGCCGGTGAAGGAACCATCCCCGACAAAGCTGTCCGCTCCTTCGAGCTTTCCCATGAAGCTTGCCTTTGTCCCGGCAAGTACAGGACTCATCATCAGACAGACTATGCAGATTATGGATGGCATAAATGCGAGCCTTGCCAGAGTTCGGTTTCTCATTTTGTTCTCTCCTTTACTCTGATTGGTTAATGAATATGCGCCGACTTTTCCCCTGAGATGAGGGGGCAAGGATGAGAAAAACCGGCGGCTGCGGCCGATCTGTTTCGATCGTAATTCTTGGGATTTCCGCGAAATAGGGGATGTCTCGGTTGGGACGAGGTTGAATTAAGAAAAGGATAGGGGTGTCTGGTGATGCTAAGAGGATAGATGTGTAGAGAGAGAGAGAGAGAGAGAGTGTGTGTGTGTGTGTGTGAAAGATTGGGAGAATGCGAGTATCTCTGCCCTCTTCATTGTGAGCCCCGCATGCCAGAAACTTTAATTGTTAAAAAAGCGTTTATTTATTTAGCTCACTTTATACTACTTTTTGGTTCCGTTGTCAAGGGCGAAACAGAGCAAAACAGGACAAAACAGTATGAAAAGTGCAAAAATTAGAAAAAATGGTCCGGAGTCTCATCGTTTGCATTCCCACTCTGTTGATAAATCCATCGGATTGGGATGCGATCGAATCATCGTTCTCACCAGCTCACCGGTTTCTATTCGGCAAAGGGCTATCACGATAAACTGCGGCATGATAATCTTGTTTCGCATGGAACAGATGATGCAGATCTCGCTTGCCCGACTGTTCTTTTTCGGCCTCTCTCTGGGACTTCGCAACCTTGTTCGCCAGGGGGGCTCGTTCCGAAGACAGTGTGGCGCGCGAAAGCTCATTGCCCGCATATTCCACCCCGTCGATTACTGGCGATATGCCGAGATCGGGCTCGTGCTGGGCCGCCTCGGCTCGCACCTCCCGACGGACGCCCCGGTCCGCCTGCTCGAGCTTGCCGGCCCCAAGATAAGCGCTCTCCTCCTCTCCGACCGATTTGCACAGGCCGAGGTTGTCTCTCTGGATGTCATGGCCGACGATCTGAAAGAGTGGCATCTCATGAAGTCGCAGCTTCCCGATCGGGGCAGGAGGATTCGGCTGCTTGCCGCCGACGGCAGGGGGCTCCCTTTTCCGGGCGACGCTTTCGATGCGGCCGTCTCGGTGTGCGCCATAGAGCACTTCCAGGGCCGGGGTGACGTCGAAGCGAGCCGCGAGCTCGCCCGGTGCACTCGCCCCGGTGGAACGGTCCTGCTCACACTCCCGGTGGCTTCCGAGTACAGTGAGACATGGCTGGAGGAGGAC
This sequence comes from uncultured Thermodesulfobacteriota bacterium, assembly GCA_964522545.1. Classification (GTDB taxonomy): domain Bacteria; phylum Desulfobacterota; class DSWW01; order CAZFWM01; family CAZFWM01; genus CAZFWM01. The sequence goes on along the minus strand of CAZFWM010000481.1, from coordinate 2,383 downwards.
GTGTATGGCAGGAAGTACGAGGGAGAGCCGATCTTCTGGCAGAGGCGCTACGATGCGCAGAGCATCGAGGAGAGGATCATCCGGCCCGGCGGGTGGCGCCTTGCGGAGAGGATCTATGTGGGAGAGCGGTGGGTCCCCTTCGAGAGGGCCTCGCGCCGCGTCCTCGGGAGCGCTCTCTTCGAGGCCCTCGGCCTCCTTCACCCCCTGGCGGCGGCGGCCTTCATCGTATCCTCACCGGAGATCGAGTACTTCCAAGAGCCGGGCCGCCACCTCTCCTTTGTCTTCCTGGCACTGGAAAAGCCGGTCCCGTAGAATCCCGACAAAAAGTACTAGTCGCACACCTCCAGGTACTCTTCGACCTCGTCGAAAAACTTGGTGATCGTCTCCTCCGAGTTGGGCTCTGTGAACAGGCTCACCACGACGAGGATCGCCGCATTCACGAGGACCGCAGGGGCGGTCCACATGAAACCGAACAGGGCCGGGATGAAGAAGCCGGCGATCTGGTAGCTGAGGCCGCCGACCAGGCCCGCGATGGCGCCGGCCTTCGTGGCCCGCTTCCAGAGGAAGCCGAACACGAGGGGCGGGACGAGCTGGAACATTCCGGAGGCGGCAAAGACCACGGCGCTTGCGGCCTGCCCCTTGAACATCATGGTCGCCACGAAGCTTGCGAACACGATGAGGATCATGCCGATCCGCGTCCACAAGACGAGCTGCCGGTCCGTGACCTCGCGTTTCAATGTGCCGAAGATGACGTCCCTGGAGAGCAGGATGCCGGCCCCCATGAGCTGTAGGGCCACCGTGGAGAGGGTGGCCGAGACAACCCCGAAGAAGAAGAACACCGCAAACCAGTGGGGCAGGGTCTTGTTCACGATGATCATCACCACGAAGTTCGCCATCTTGGGGGAGAGGTCCGGCAGGACTCCAGGGGCGACCAGCGACCAGAGTGCGGGTATCACGTAGATCGTCCCCCCGCACACCAGGAAGAGGATCGCCAGCCACTTGAAAACGGCCTTGGAGCGGCAGGCCATCAGGCCGATGTTGATGTGGGGGAAGGAGAAGCAGAAGGCACCGCATAGCCCGGTGCCCAGGACGAACATGGGAACGTACTTGCCGTCCGGGAACCCGGCCACGGGTGGGCCGGGCACGCCGAGCAGATCGGGATTGAATTCGCGCACCTTCTGGGCGGCCTCCACGAGCCCGCCGGGCAGGTTGTGCACCACGGCCCAGATCAGGGACCCGCAGTCCGAGACGATGTAGATGAGCCCGAGGATCACGTTCACCCAGGCCACGGCGCGCATCCCCCCCATGAGCACCGTGAAGAGCATCATGGCGATGATGTAGAGGGCGCCCACGAGCTTGAAGGGGACCTCCGCCCCCCCGATCTCGATCGTCTGGATGCCTGTGAGGGCCTCCAGGGCCCCACCGACGCCGAAGGGCTGGACGCCGATGTAGGGGATGAGGAAGAGAATGAGCGTCACAGAGAGCATGAGGCGAAGCGCCGGAGACTCGAACCGGTCCCCGATCGCCTCGATGGGGGAGAGGAAGCGGTTCTGCCGGGTGGCCGCCCACATGCGGGGGGCGATGAAGATGAGCAGGGCCACATACCCGAGGATGATGCTCCACCCGAAATAGGTGAACCCGGGCCCCTCCACGTACATGGTCCCCGGATAGAGGAGAAAGGTCCAGGAGCTCACCACCCCGAAAAAGATGAAAAAGAACATGACGAAGATGCCCAGGGCCCGGCTCACAACAAAGTAATCTTCGGCGGTCTTGGCCGAGAGCCGGTAACCCCAGATCCCGATGACCACGACCACCAGGCCGAACAGCGCGGATGCTATCAATGTTCCCATTTTGGTCCTCCCATTGCCGGCCCTCTGTTCACCTGTACGGCCAGTATTTGAAAATGTAGATCCAGAAGGCGACAAGCCAGATGACCATCAGGGCCACGCCCATGATGATCGGGCTCGTCATCCAGCCGAAGAGCATGGTATCCGGCTCGAAGAGGTACTGGAACAGAGTGTGGACCAGGAGCCAGGAGCCGAGCACAATGACGAGAAAAATCCTGCCGGGTCGATGACGCCATATTTCCCGCATAAGATCCTCCGGATGAAGATGTTGATGGTTTCCGTGAGCAAGGGGTGGATAAATCAGATAGAATAGTTATTACTACGCTCTTTCGACGATTGCAAGGCGAATTTACATTAGAGAGTAAGGTGCGGATTCTGGATCGTGACGGCGGGATGAAATTATTAGATAATCGAATCAATATTCTTAAAAAAAATGTAAAATAGCTCTTGACCAAGCGATTTAAAGAGTGTATGAATATACGTTCTACTGCCTATCCGGTTGACTCAGCATGGTACAACATGTAGTATTGGCGGAC
>CAZFWM010000480.1:0-4694 GCA_964522545.1 uncultured Thermodesulfobacteriota bacterium | reverse complement strand
TCATGTACCTGCACGTGGCCACGCTGGGCGAGGTGTTCGCCTCGGTCACGGGGATTCTCAATTACGGCTTCGGCGACTACAAGCTCGAGCCGCGCAGCGCCGACGACCTCGTCCCCGTGACAGTGACCACAACGACGACCGTGCCGGCCACAACGACCACGACGGTGGCTCCCACGACCACGACGCTGGCCCCGACGACCACAACCCTCCCGGCGACAACGACAACGACCGTGATCGCTACAACGACCACGCTGCCGCCCACGACGACTTCCACCACGACAACAACGACGACCACGACCATTCCCGAAATACACGAGCCCGGGGATATCCTGATCGATGAGCTTTTCTATAACCCCGATGGGACCGATACCGGCTATGAGTACATCATACTCTACAATGCCACCGAAGAAGAGATCGACCTCACGGGGTGGGAGATCCAGTGGGGAGGGACGGACTTCACCTACGGGACCTACGTAGTTCCGGGAGCCGTCCTTGGAGCAGGCCAGGATCTGCTGATCGGGGGGGACCTGATGTCTCCGGTTCCCGACATCATCTACAATTTCAATTTCCAGAACGGCGGCGATAAGAGCGACGGGGTCCGCATCGTCGATGGGGGCCAGGCTGTCATCGACACATTGATCTACGCCTCGCCGAACGAGAGCGGGCTGCCCGGCGACGGCGGCCTCGATCCCTATCCGGACGAGATGTGCGCCCCTGATGTGCCGGGCGGCAAGGTTCTCGTCCGGGATGCGCTCCACACCGACACGGACGACTGTGCCGTGGACTTCACAGAGGATGACCCGATAAGCGATTGCGAGGATGCGGACGGCGACGGGTATGACGACGAGGCGTGCGGAGGAGACGACTGCGACGACACCGATCCCGATGTGAATCCGGGTGCCGCCGAGATTTGTGACAACCTCATCGATGATGACTGTGACGGCCTTGTCGATGAAGAGGATCCGGACTGTCTTGTGGAATTCTTCCTCGATCTAGATGCGTCCTATGAGACCGGATTTCTCAACATGACCTTCACTCTCGGCCTTCCGGAGCCGGCCACGTGGATAAATTACCTGGTCCTGACATACCCGTCACTACAGAGCGTTCATCTCTGGACCGTTCCACTCCCGGTCATGGATCCCCCCGAAGTGTACCCGGTCTCCCTGGCCGTGGAGAGTATGGAGTGGGTAGGTGTCTGGAGCGGGCTCTATACGGCCGGAGGAGAGCAGCAGGCCGTATTGTTTGCCTGGGTCGATACCGGGACAACCCCGTCCACGACCACGACCCTTGCACCGACAACGACGACGACCACGTCCACTACCAACACGACTTTGCCGACTACGACGACAACGACGACAACTACGCACACTACCTTTCCGCCGACTACGACGACAACCACGACGACCACAACCACCACGACCATTCCCGGGGGCCTGGAGCCCGGGGATGTGCTGATCGACGAGCTCTTCTACGACCCCGCCGGGGCCGACGGGGGGTATGAATACATACTCCTCTACAACGCCACCGGCGCCGAGATCGACATCACGGGATGGGAGATTCAGTGGGGAGGGACGGACTACACCTACGGGACCTACTCGATCCCGAGCGCCGCTCTAGGTGCCGGTGAGGATCTGCTGATCGGCGGAGACCTCATGACTCCGGTCCCGGATATCATCTACAACTTCAACTTCCAGAACGGCCCCGCCACCGACGGGGTCCGCATCACCGACGGCGGCCGGCTCGTGATCGACACGGTGCTCTACGGCTCCCCGAATCTGAGCGGGCTGGCCGGCGACGGCGGCTTCGACCCTTACCCGGACGAGATGTGCGCCCCCGACGTGGTCACCGGCATGGCCCTCGCGCGGGATGCGCTCCACACCGACACGGACGACTGTGCGGTCGACTTCACAGCGGCGGACCCCATGGACGACTGCGACGACGTCGACGGGGATGGGTACGATGACGAGGCGTGCGGTGGGGACGACTGTGACGACGGCGATCCGGACGTGAATCCCGGGGCTGCGGAGGGCCCGGCCGGGGATCCGACTTGCTCGGACCTGGTGGACAATGATTGTAACGGCGACGTGGACGGTGATGACGTGGGGTGCTCCTGCTGGGATACGGACGGCGACACCTACCTGGACGAAGCGTGCGGCGGGGACGACTGCGACGACGGCGACCCGGACGTGAATCCCGGGGCCGTGGAGGGCCCGGCCGGGGATCCGACCTGCTCGGACTTGGCGGACAATGACTGCGACGACGCCGTTGATGAGGCCGATACCGGCTGCATCGCTGCCGCCGACCACACGATCTATCAGATCCAGGACCCGGGCCACCCGGAATATCTCCCGGAGCTCTCGGAAGTCTTGGTGGAGGGCGTGATTGTCACCGCCGTGACGTCCCAGGGCAACTTCTTCATCGAGGAGCCGGAGGGGGGAGCCTGGAGCGGAGTCTACGTGTACGACTCTGGGGTCGTTGCGCCAGTGGACCTGGCCGCCGGGGATGAGGTAAGCGTGGAGGGGACCACAAAGGAATACTACGGGCTGACCGAGATCGAGCCCACAGCGGTGACGCGCACCGCCACTGGCCAGACCGTGCCCGGGCCCGAGGTGGTGAGCGCCTGCGATATCGGCACGGGCGGGCTGCTCGCAGAGAACTACGAGGGGGTCCTGGTCCAGGTGCAGAACGTCGAGGTGACCAGTGAGAATCCCGATGCACCCGTCGATCATGGTGAGTTCGAGGTGGATGCCTGCCTGCGGATCGACGACCTGATCATGGTCGAGCACGATCCCGCACTGGGGACCATCTTCACCTCCGTCACCGGCCTGCTCCATTACGCGTACAGCAACACCAAAATCGAGCCTCGTGGCGGGTCCGACTTCGATCCGCCGGTGAAATAGCCCTAACGTTGCATAAAGCCGCTTTGCGTTTTATACAACGTTAAGGTAAGCAACACTTTTTCCGCCGTAACGGCACCAACCTGAGAGGAAAGAGGGAATGATGAGAAAGACTACCTGCTGGCTTATCGGAAGCGGCCTTGCCGCAGCAGTACTTCTCCTTCTCCAGCCCGGGGCTGCACTGGCCGGAGACTGGGTCGACACACGGGTGACATTCACCATCAGCGACGACAATGTGCTCGCCGGAGTGTGGGACCAGTCGCCGTCGGCCGGGATCGGCGCCAAGCGCTATGAGCTGTTCTTCGAGAACCTCGAGACCCGGGACGTGGGCGACGAAACCCAGACTCACCTCGTCCTCTACAAGAAGTCCCCCTCGTTTTTCGAGAATTTCGAGGCCGAGGCCGCACTGGCCCTGGAGTTTATCCTCAGCCCGGACGAGGAGGGAGAGCTCACGCGGGACTTCGACGACGATGGGAGCTACATCAAGCTCAACTATTTTTTCAGGGGCATGGACAGCAAGGACAACCTCTCCCTGCTCTGCTTTCCCTACAACGCCGACCGGTTCCAGCTCGGCTACTCCTTCGAGATCGCCTGGGGAAGCAAGCTCATCTTCCCCAACAACACAGGCGCCGTTCCGGGCCTGAAGATCAACTATGAGCGCTACTTCGACGAGGATACCGCCCTGTACGTCTTCGGCGGGATGAAGACCCACCCCCAGCGCGACGAGAGGATCAACGAGCTCGAGACGGTCTATGCGGGCCTCTTTGGATTCGGCTACGATTTTCTGGGGGATTTTCGCTTCGAGATGAACGGAGGCTTCTTCCAGCAGGGGGCCAACCCGCTCATCCTGGATGTGGACGTGCCGATCGAGACCTTTGGTACATCCGCACGCTTCACCTATCACGTCGGCCTTCCCATCTCCAAGAGCGTTGATTTCAAGCTCTACCGCAACCCGCCCGACTACGTGCAGCCTCCCATGGATGAAGCGGTGTACGGCCCCGACTGGAGCTGGCTCTTAGCCGGTGAGTTTTCCTTCGTGGGGCAGACCCTCGAGGATCCGGATGCATACGGCTCCTCGATAATTCAGCCTGCCAAGGCCGCAGCGATCAATATCCGGATCCAGCGCGGATGGTGGCGAATTTTTGCCGACGCCTACTACCGTGACCTCGCCTTCATCCTGCTCGACGTGCCGAGCTTCACCCCCTTTGTGGCCATCCCGGACGAAGCGGATACCGACTTCGAGCTCTTCTTTGCCGCCGGAGTCGACTACTACATCTCGAAATGGCACTTCACCCCCGGGATCATCGCCGGCCTCCAGATTCCGGCCACCTACACCGGCGCCGAAGTCCAAAATATGTTCGGCCTGGCGGGCACCTCGGCCCGGCGAACGGTCGTGGTGCGCGACATGGGGGACTTCTCGATCCTGCCCGAGGGCAAGGATGCCTGGCCCATGGCCACGGTGAAGTTTTCTTTCGACTGGATGATCAGCGGATACGTCAAGGCCATGGCCGAGGTCTTCTACGAGTATGACCCCAACGCCACCCGGCTCGCGCGTGTGTATCCCACGGAAGAATATCACCGGGTCTTCAAGGACAAGGAGAACATCAACAAGGTGGGATTCTCCCTCATGCTCCAGGCGAGGTTCTAGGAGAAGCTTCGGCTCGCCAAGGTGCCTGCTGCATCTTGCGGATGGAACAATGTAGGGCGGGGTACATACCCCGCCCTTTTTATTAACTAGATAGCATAGTACTACAGCGACATTTCAATTTTAAGATTCTCCAATAATTCGAGGCGTTT
>CAZFWM010000479.1:0-4717 GCA_964522545.1 uncultured Thermodesulfobacteriota bacterium | reverse complement strand
ATGATACATGAGGTCATTCTAAAAGTCTATAGCTGAAATGTCGCTGTAGTAATAATAAACGATAAATAAGGAGACGATCATGCACGACACGAACAGTGCTCTGAGCCGCCCCTTCCTGACGGCCTCCGCCGTCCTCCTTGCCCTCACTCTGACAGCCCTCGCCTCCGTCCCGGCCCACGCCTCCGGCATGGACAGGAACTGGATGGTCCGAGCTTACTTCGACAAGCCACTCATTGGACGCGACCTGGCCCGTATGGGTCTGGACATCACCTCCTTCGTGCCCGGGTCCCACCTGGACGCGGTGGTGAACTTCGACGAGCTCGACGAGATGATCAAGCGCGGGTACGAGGTGACGGTCCTGGTCGAAGACATGGACGCCCTGATCCGTGCCGAGAACGCCAAAGGATTCTACCACACCTATTCGCAGATGAAGGCGGAGCTCGAGGCGATCGTCGCCGCGAATCCGGACATCGCCCGGCTCTATGATATTGGCGACACCTACCAGAAGTTTCTGCCCGTCTCGCACGCCGAGTACGCGGACAGGGACATCTGGGCCCTGAAGATCTCGGACAACGTGGATCTGAACGAGGACGAGGTCGAGATCCTCTATGTGGGCGCCCACCACGCCAGGGAGCGGATCTCCACGGAAGTGCCCATGGCATTCATCAACTACCTGATCGACGGCTACGGGACCGATCCCGTGGTGGACTACCTGGTGAACCAGAGGGAGCTCTGGTTCGTGCCGATGCTGAACCCGGACGGAAACGCCTGGGTGGCGGCGGGACACGACTGGCGCAAGAACCGCCGGATCAACCACGACGGCACCCACGGCGTGGACCTCAATCGCAACTTCGACGGCTGCCAGTGCGGGGACCCGGACGGCGAGTGGGGCGGCGTCGGTACCGATCACTATACGTGGTCCGAGGTCTACTGCGGCACGGCCCCCTTCAGCGAGCCCGAGACCCAGGCCCTGCGGGATTTCGTTGAGAACACGAACGGCGTGACCGACATCGACGGCATCGTGGCCGCCATCTCCTACCACAGCTACAGTGAGCTCGTGCTCTGGGCCTGGGGATTCGGCTACTACCCGGCGCCGGACAGCGCCACCCTGTCGCGGATCGGCACGCACATGGCCGGCACCATCACCAGGGAGAGCGGCTCGGGAACCTACGAGCCCATACAGAGTGTTCTCCTCTACCCGACCACCGGCGACTTCGACGACTGGATGTACGGGGAACAGGTCACGAAGCCCAAGATCTATTCCTACACCATCGAGCTCGGAAACCGGTTTCAGCCCCCGCTGGACCACATCGATCCGATATGCGAGGCCAACCGGGAGTCCATGATCTACCTGGCCGCGGTGGCCGGCTCTCCTCTGCTCGCCTTCAGGGGGTATGAGATCGACGACGGCACAGGCGACGCCGACGGCTGGATCGACCCGGGCGAGTCGATCGTCATGCCGATCACCCTCGGGAACGAGGGGCTCGCCGACGCCGCGGCCCCGACCGCCGCGATCTCGTCCGAATCCCCCTATGTCACGATCACCCAGGGAGAGGTCTCCTTCCAGGACATCCCGAGCAGCGGGACCGGCGCCTCCCTCCCCCCCCACTTCGCCTTCGACGTGGCGCCGGGGTGCCCCGACCTCACCCAGATCTCCTTCCAGCTCGACTGGACCGTGGGGAGCGAGAGCGGAACCGACACGTTCAAGGTCATGGTCACATCGGGCGTCCTCTTTCCGGTTCTCATCGTCGACGATGACCCGGGCCACAGCGTGGAGGTCTTCGAGGCGGCCCTGAGCGGGGGGGCCTTCGTTCCGATCGTGGAGGCGGCCGCGGAGACCGACCCGGCGACCTGGCCCTCGTACTCCTTTGTGATCTGGAGCTCGGGCACGAACACCGACAGCCTCTCCAGGGTCTCGTGGCGCAATGCCCTCGTCGATTATGTGGCGGCCGGCGGCTGGCTCATCATCGAGGGCGGGGAGGTCGGCTATGATCACCACGACGACGCCGACTTCGCCGCCTCGGTGCTGCACATCGACGACTGGAACGGCGACAGCTCGGGAAAGCTTGAGGTCCTCGATGCAGCGCACCCGATCGTGACCACGCCGAACACGCTCCCCTCCGTCATCGGGCACTCCTACTCGGGGTGGGGCAATGAGGACGATGTGTCCCAGACGGCCGACGCCACGGCCGTGCTCGGCTGGTCGAGCTCGTACAGCCATGCATCCCTCGTAGCCTACGAGGCCGGCGGCGCGGCGGCGGCCGGAGAGCGGATCGCCTACATGGCATTCGATATTGCGAGCACAGAGAACGGCGCCGGTGAGCGTGACCACCTCATCGAGAACGCCTTCACCTGGATCGCGGCCCAGTGCCCCGACGCCGATGAGGACGGGTACGAGGCCTCCTGGTGCGGCGGGTCCGACTGCGACGACGCCGATCCGGCGGTGAATCCGGGGGCGGCCGAGGTCTGCGAGGGCGGGGTCGACGACGACTGCGACGGCCTTGCGGACGGAGACGACCCGGACTGCATGGGAGAATTCACGCTCGAGCTGACCGCCTCCTACGGAGAAGGTACGCTCAACCTGGACTTCACGCTGGGCGCGCCGGTGCCGGTCATCTGGGCGAATTTCGCGATAGTCACGTCCCCCTCGGTCCAGGTCGTGCCGCTCTGGACGACCCCCCTGCCGGCGGTCGATCCGCCCATGGAGATTCCGGTGGCCTTCCCCTTCCCCGCCACTGGGCTTGTCGGGATCTACACGGGCCTGTATAAAGAGATGGGTTCACTGGCCGTCGATTTCGTCTGGATCGATACCGGAACATAGAGTTCGTAATGTTCATTGTAGGGGCACGGCATGCCGTGCCCCTGCGTTCAGAATTACCCCAGCGGAGACTAGATGAAGATCATGCAACGAGCCGCGCGATTCACCTTGAACAAGATCCCCGCAAACACCGTCAATCTCAGCTACGACCTGTACAGTCGAATCTACAAGGGGCAGCTCATCTTCGGGCTCCCCGTATCCGAAAAGCTCCTGGAGACGCAGGAGGAAATCCGCAGCAAGGCGATCGGCAAGCTCGCCCTCTCCCTCTCGCACGCCCTCTTCCGGGTAACCAAGATCGACATGCCCCGGTCCGAGCTCAAGGCCATCATCGCCGAGGAGCTCGATCGAGGGCACCTCATGATCACGGAGAACGTCATATCGATTCACAAGAACGTTCTGAGGCGTATTGCCAGGACCCGGTTCGGGATCATCAAGCCGAGGAGAATAGAACGCCTCATCGACGAGGCGAGGAGTCGACGAATCCTCAAAGAGAGCCTGAGGCGAAAGTACACGCCCGCCTACTTCGAGAGCGAGATCGAGGAGGATGACGAGACCGGCAGAGGGTCCTACGAGACCGTCTACTATACGGACTACACCCCCGAGGGCAAGGAGATCACCTTCCGCCGCCTGGCCAACATGGACAGAGTCATGGCCAGGGACGCCAGGCCCACGGTCCTGCTGATTCCTGGGATCGGGGCGAACAGCGCCTGCTTCAACGTGAACAACCGCTACTCGGTCGCCAAGGACCTCGCGGACGAGGGGGTCTGGACCTACCTCTTCGACCCGAGGGGCATGGGCGTGAACAAGGGGAAGTTCGACCCCCACTGTACGGTGGACACCCTCATCGACTATGACGTGCCTGCGGTGGCCCGGTTCATCTACTCCCGGTCCAAGGGAAAGCCCCTCATCGTGGACGGCCACAGCATGGGCGGGATGGTCACCCTCTTTTCTCTGATCAACTGGTCCATGGCCTCCTCCCGGCTGCAGACCGTGGAGGGGCTGACTCGAGAGCAGCGCGAGATCCTCAAGAGCGTGCTCCCGGCGCCCCGGGTCGCCCGCAAGAACCTGAGAATGATCCGCGGCGTGATCACCCGGGGATCCCCCATGGCCTTCGTGCGCAATTCCCATCCGATCTTTCCCTACTGCCTCTGGCTCAACCACATCTCGCGCATCGCGCGCCTCCGGTATGTCCCCGCCACCGAGGGGATCTGGTTCGCCACGAAGATCCCCTTCATCAAACGGATGACAAAGGGGATCCTGAACACCAACGTGGCAGGCCTGAACTTCCTCGTCTCCCCCCGCAATCACGCCGAGGACCCGGACTTCATCGTTGAATTCATCAAGACCATCGGAGAGTCCTTTCCCCTAGGCCTGGGCTTTCAGTTTCTCAAGGCCATATACAACGGCGAGGGATTCAAGAGGATGGACGGAAGCAAGTTCAACTACCCCAAGCACCTCCACCTGATGCCGCCCGACATTCCGATATTCCACTTCTGGGGGACCGAGGATCCCCTGGCCACTCCCAAGAACGCCGAGTTCAGCCGCCACTACCCGCACAAGATCAAGCGAAGCTACCTGCTGAGAGGCCCGCGGGACGTGGAGAAGCTGGTCATCAGCCGGGAGCGGAGCCAGGTCCTCGACTTCGTCGTCGACGGGGCCAACCACTACGACCTCGTCTACGGCAAGGCGGCCCGGGAGATCGTCCAACCGCTCGTGCTCAAGATCATCGAGGCGATATGGGGAGGTTGGACCTACCAGGACGCACACCCCTGATCCAAAAAATACAGTAGTTCCCTACTGCATTTTTTGGATTTATGGAAAATTGAAAAAATAGAAATCTTTAACCAGGAGTTCCCACCGCTCAAAGACAGTCTTATCCAATGATTCCCGATAGATAGA